>NZ_JBITPF010000036.1:0-108452 GCF_050468025.1 Neobacillus sp. NRS-1170
TCATGCGCCTACTCTATTTTGGTTAAACTTTCAACAATCATCCATAATATAAATAGACAAACGAATAAAGGATGATACCATGATTTATATTTACAATGATTATGGTGGGACACATACAACTTCAATGGCAGCGGCTTATCATTTAAAACAATTGCCGCAATCAGAACAGAAATTGACGACGGAAGAAATATTAAATGTGAAATATTTCAATAAATTAACAAAACAAGATTTTGGCAAGCTAATTTTTCACGGAGTGGATGATGAAGGCCATTCTGTGTATACAATTGGACGGAAAAGGAACAAATATGTGGTTCCTGCTTTAAAAGAAATGAGTTTATTGCTGCAAGAAAAGTTTAAGTTTGATGAAAAAATCGTGTTTTCCAATACATCGCCAACCGTTCCAATTTTAATGTCAATGGGAGGATTTTTTTCGAGAGGATTAAAAATTGATGTTATCGGGGTGCCACTATTAGTAAAAGGGGCGAAAAGATGCTGTGACAATGTTTATCGCTTAGTTGAAAATACAAAAGAAGTTGGCAGAACAACATTTGCAGAAAATGTCATCATATTAGAAAATGAAATGTACAAGTAAGAAGAATAGGGTGTGGAGAGAATGAATAAAAAGATAGGATTTATTGGAGCGGGGAAAATGGCGCAGGCCATGCTAGAAGGAATTGTAAAATCAGAAGTGATTTCACGGGAAAACATCATGGCAAGTTCAGCAACAAAAAATACAATTGATAAAATCGCCGAGAGCTTCAGGATTAGGACATCATTACATAATATTGAAGTTGCAAGGTTTGCAGATATTCTTATCCTTGCTGTTAAGCCAGAACTTCATACTTCCGTAATTGAAGAAATAAAGCATGAAATTAAACAAGATACAATTATTGTAACGATTGCGGCAGGCATTAATTTAGTTGACCTTGAACATGCCTTTGGCCAGAAAGTTAAAGCAGTTCGGACCATGCCAAATACCCCTTCCCTGGTAGGGGAAGGAATGAGCGTCATTTGTCCAAATGACCGTCTTAGTGAAGTAGAAATTATGGAAGTTGAGCACGTGTTCAAGACCTTTGGAAAAACTGAACGGCTCGAGGAAAAATGGATGGATGCAGTGCCAGCCATTAGTGGATCTTCCCCTGCTTATATTTATATGCTAATTGAAGCCATGGCAGATGGTGGAGTTCAACAAGGAATTCCAAGGGACAAGTCCTATCGTCTTGCTGCTCAGGCTATTCTTGGCGCAGCCAAAATGGTTCTGGAAACTGGTATTCATCCAGGCGAACTTAAGGATAATGTGTGTACCCCTGGGGGGGCAACCATTGAAGCTGTGGCTGCTCTTGAGAAAAAGCAATTTCGCGGAGCCATCCTGTCTGCGATGGAGAGCTGTACGGATAAGGTAAAAATGTTAAGGTGATTTCACTTTGGATCCATTTATGGGTCCTTTTTTTATAAATAGGAAAAAATAAATCGGGAGGAGTTGCTTAATTGGATATGAAAGGTAAAAAAAATGGAACAAATAATTAGTTATGTTTCAGAGTTTGTGTTTTGGTATCCATTAATTATGTCTTTGATATGGATAGCTGGTACTCATTTATTTTTTAATTATCGTGAACAAGAAGACTTAATTAATTTTGATCAAATTGAATGGCCATTAATCAGTGTTTTAGTACCATGTTACAACGAAGAAGAAACTGTTGAAGAAACCATTCACTATTTGTCTAATATCAATTATCCGAAAAAAGAAATTATTGCAGTGAATGATGGGAGTACTGATAACACTTTTACTATCCTTCGGAGCCTGGTTAATCATTATTCCGATCTAAAAGTGATTGATTGTAAAGAAAATAGGGGAAAAGCAAATGCTTTACATATTGCCTGTCATGCATCAAACGGGGAGTTTTTAGTCTGCGTTGACTCTGATGCCATTTTAGATCCATACGCAGCGCATTATCTCATTTACCACTTTCTTCATAAGGGTGAAAGACTAGGAGCAGTGACTGGAAATCCAAGAATTCGAAATCGTGACACATTATTAAGTCGTTTACAGATTGTAGAATACGCATCGATCATAGGAGCGATCAAAAGAACTCAAAGAATAATAGGTAAAATTATGACCGTTTCGGGTGTGGTTGTAGCCTTTCGAAAAAAGGCCCTAGTGGATGTGGGTTTATGGGATCGGGATATGATCACAGAGGATATAGCCGTTTCTTGGAAATTGCAGGAACGATTTTGGGACATTCGATATGAACCACGTGCATTGTGCTGGATGCTTGTTCCTGAAACGATAGGCGGCATTTGGAAACAAAGAATCCGTTGGGCTCAAGGTGGACAAGAAGTGATGATGAGATATTGGAGGGTTTTATTAGACTGGCGACAAAGAAGGATTTGGCCAGTATATCTTGAACAATGGGTTAGTTTAATTTGGTCCTTTTCATGGGCATTTGTCACCCTTTATTATTTTTTTTCAGTCTCATCGATTCAACAGCTTTTTATATGGATAACTTTTTCGTCCTTCGCCCTTGTTTTTATGAGTCTAATCCAACTTTGGGCTTCGATAAAAGTCGATTCAAAGTATGACAAGATAACAAAGTATTACTTATGGGCTGCATGGTATCCAGTCATTTATTGGATTCTAAATGCATTTATCGTCATGTTTGCTCTCCCTAAAGCAATTAAATCAAGAATGAAGGGTGGTTATGCTACATGGGTAAGTCCAGACAGAGGGAATCGAAAAACGAGTTAATTATCCGCACAAAGATCAATTGGTTTAAGGAAATCTTAATTTCGTTCATTTCAATAATTGTTTGGACTTATTGTATAGGAGTTTTGTTTTTTTTTATTGGTGCATTATTTGATTATAATAATCAATATTTAGGTCTCATAAAGATTGCTTTTAAGATGACAAATAGTGATATACGTTCTTTTTTAATAATGGTTTTCTGTCTTTGGCTAATTTTTTATATCGGACTTTGGAGTTGGAAAAATTATAATTTGAAAAGGTTTGGTCCTTTAAAAAGGAGATCAATGCCGAATGATACGACAAAAGAAGATCTTTTACGCCTTAAGCTAATGAGTGAGGAAGATTTTCAATCCTTGCACCAATCAAGGGTAGTAGTATTTGAGAAAAACCCCATAAAAGATATTTGAAACTAGGTGGCCGCTTTGAAAAAGTATTTTTATGGCATTTGTATCTTGTTGATGGTTATTAGTGGTGGCTACAATCTCTATAAACATACGGATTTTTCTAAATCAGCGATGAGTTTTCCAGATGAACTTGACCAAAATGG
Organism: Neobacillus sp. NRS-1170; assembly: GCF_050468025.1. Lineage (NCBI taxonomy): Bacteria > Bacillati > Bacillota > Bacilli > Caryophanales > Bacillaceae > Neobacillus > Neobacillus sp. NRS-1170. The sequence goes on from NZ_JBITPF010000036.1 coordinate 3,291, forward strand.
TTGTCTTGGTTTAACTTACCATCGCATACGCAAAAACAATTTTTTTAATAAAACGGTTGAATTCCTAACAGGTACAGATGAATTAACCATATATAATGTGTATGAGGATGTTTTTAAAAAACAAATAAAAATTTTAAAGAAACAAAAAGCAGTATTTTTAAATCCAGATGAAATTAGAAAAGCTCAGGCAAATGGGGAGTTTCCAGAAAAATGTGTTTGGGTTTCCTTTGATGATATTGACATTTCAATGTATGAGAATGCCTTTCCGATTTTGAAAGAAAATGATATACCTTTTACTTTATTTGTGATTGCTGGACATGTTGGAAGAGATTTTGACAATTTACAACTTACTTCGTGGGATCAGCTCCAAGAGATGGTTGATAGCGGGCTAGCTACGGTAGGATCACATACTTTTGACATGCATAAATTAGTTGGAGTGAAACCAATCTTTTTCTTGAAAAGTAACCTCCACGCATTTGAGGAAGATCTATTGCTTAGTAAAAAGACGATAGAGAAAAACTTAGGGGTGCAGGTAGAAGATTTCGCCTACCCTTATGGAAATGGAAAAGATGAATTAGCTGCTGTGATTCAGAGAAGTGGATTTAAAAGCGCATCCATTCTTGCACCTAGATCAATTACTGTTAACAACGATAGATATTGGATGAATCGCATCCTTGTGAATGATGAGGTTTTTAAGAAAATCGTGACTAATTGGATCGATTAAAACCAAACCACCAGCAGAAAATGCTGGTGGTTCATTATTACACTGGTAAATCAGTAGGAGAAGATTTTTGTTTTCTTTGCTTTTTCGATTTCTTAAAATGGAACAATTCATATATTACCGGGATTACAACCAGCGTTAATAACGTTGCGACGCTAAGACCGCCAATAACGACAATTGCTAAACTTTGAGAAACAAGATTTCCTGCTTCAGCCTTTTTTAACAATAACGGGATCATCGCTGAAATCGTCGCTACTGCTGTCATAATAATCGGTCTCATTCGGATGGCAGTGGCCTCAACAATGGCATCGCGTATAATCATCTTTTGCTCATTTTGTTTAATCCGATCTAAAAGAACAATTGCATTTGTCACTACAATGCCGATTAGCATTAAAGCACCAAGCAGTGCTGTAATATCAACGGTAATACGGCTAATTAACAGACCAAGAATAGCACCGACAGCTGCAAGCGGCAACGAAAACAAAATGGCAATTGGTGCGCGAATGGTTTTAAAGGTAATGACCATAATTAAGAATACAATGCCAATAGAAACGGCCATAGTGGTAAATAAATCTGTGAAATCATCAGCCTGCTGGGCGCTGGCACCGCCAACAAAAATTTCAACCCCATCAGCAAACTTTAACCCTTTATTTTCTTTTTTGTCCCCATGGATAATTTTATTAATCTCTGCTGAAATATCTGAGAGTTTTTTAGCATCAACTGTTGCAACGATTCGAATATAGGGGTCGCCGTCTTTTGAGAACAGGTTTGCAGGTTTTTCTTCTTTCGTTAATTTAGCAATGGTTGAAACTGGCACCATTCCATTTGCCGTCATGACTGGGATATTTTCAATATCTCCAGATGATTTTGGATCTAATACAGGCTCAAGATAGACGACTGTTTGCTGGTCATTTAAGCTTAGCTCCCCAATAGGAGTCTTGTTTAACATAACCGAGAGCTGCTGGGCAATTTGAGCTGAATTGCCTTTCTCAGGGTCTACCTCGAGCGAATAAACAGTCTTTTTATCTTCCGCGTTCGTTTGGATTTTTTCAATTCCATTTATATTCTTAATTTTATCTTTAATTTTTAGCGAAGCAGTCTCCAAGTCGTTTGATTGGTCGCCGACAACATCAATTGTAATTTGAGGCGAGCCGCTGCTCGTCATGGAGGCGGCACCAGCAGTAAGAGTAGCTTCAGGATATTCCTCTTTTTGTGAATTTATTTTTTTGATAAGTTTATCTGTATCCTTTTTATCTTTTAGAACAATATTATAGGCAGCATTCGTAGGTGATCCAACAGCTCCAAATTTTGCTGCGTCGGCATTGTTGCCAAGCAGGGTGAATTCCGTTTTTACTTCTTTTTGGTCTAGGATAAACTTCTCTAGCTTTAAGGTTCCTTGTTTAACTTTTTCAATCGGTGTTTCATTTGGATAGTTCAAGTTAACACTAACAAATTCGGCGGTCGAATTATCTACCGTGCCTTTTGGCATCACAAAGTAGATGCCGATGGAACCCACAAACAATAGAAAAGATAATGTTAAGATAATCCATTTGTGGTTTAAAGACCATGTAACCAACCTCATAAATTTGACAGAAGGTTTATGTTCATGCAGCTTTGCTTTTCTTAACAAACCTGCACTCATGATTGGAACAACTGTTAGGGCAACAATTAAAGACGTAAGTAAAGAATAGGTTATCGTTAAGGCAAATGGCATCAAGAAATCCTGCAGACCGCCGCTGACAAGTCCTATCGGCAAGAAGACGGCAACGGTCGTCAGGGTTGAAGCAGTAATCGCCTTGGATACTTCTTTCGTAGCATCGATAACAAGTTGAATAGAAAACTTTTCATTTTGCATTTTTCTAAAAATATTCTCAATCACCACAATACTATCATCAACTAATCGACCCACGGCAACGGCAACACCGCCCAGCGTTAAGATATTTAACGTGACTCCTGAGCGTGATAGCAAAAATAAGGTAAACGCTAACGATAATGGTATCGAAACAATCGTTATGAAGGTGGAACGAATATTTCTTAAAAATAGCATGATGACAATTGTGGCAAAAAGTGCTCCAACTAAAACTTCCTTCATCATCGATGTGACTGATTTTTCTACCATATCTGCAGTAGCAAAGATGACATTTGTTTCTGTTTGTTCATATTTCTTATTGATTTCCTTGGTTGCTTCTTTTACCTGCTTACTAACTGTAACAGCATTTGACTGACTGTCCTTTGTAACGATGAATAAGAGGCCATCAGCACCATCAATTCTAGTGATTGTATCTTCAGGCTTATTTACCTTAACATTTGCGATATCTTTTAAACTAACACCTGGAGCGACAGAAAGATTTTCAATTTTTGTCAGATTATCGATTTTACCAAATACTTTAATGTTACTAGCTTTACCTGAAATTGTTTTTTCTCCGACAGCTACTGCACTGTTTTGACCCTGCAGAACGCTCATGACAGCTTGTAATGAAACCTGGTGTTGTGTGAGTAATTTATTGTCAACCTTGACGGAAACATATGAATTAGCCAGTCCGTATGTTTGAATAGAGGCCACGCCTTTTATATCTTTAAAATATGGAATGATTTTTTTGTCGGCAAATTTTAGATTTTCTGGGGTTAGACCATCCTTAAAGGTTACTCCAACGTCTGCGATAGGAATCATTGAGGTATTTAATTGAACAATAGTCGGGTTAGAAACATTAGCGGGAAATTGGATCGTACTAAGTGATTCTTGGACTTCCTGTTTTGCTTCCTTCATATCGGTTTTGGATTCGAAGTTGATATCAATCTTTGAGAAACCATCGCCCGTTGTGGAAAAAGTGTTCTTTTTGCCTTTTATCCCAGAGACTGCTTTTTCAATAGGTTGGGTTACATCATTCTCCATTGTGTTTGAATCTGTACCTTGCCCCATCACAATAACAGATACTTGAGGATTATCTGCGGAGGGCAAAAATTCCATCGGTAATGTTAAATAACTAACAAGACCCATTAAAAGAATAAGAATCGTCATAATACTGACAGCGGCTTTATTATTGATTGCCCATTTTGTAAACCACGACATGTTTAATTTCCCCTCTTATGGTTTTTTTTTCCTATAACCATGAGAATAGTAACACAACTTATTTGAAATACGGAGTTGTTTGAAAATTCTTTTTTCGCAAAAAACGACAATTATTTTAATGTGTTTCTGGTCTTCTTGCCACAGTGACTGTTGTCATGAGTCCAACACAAAGAATGGTCAATAGGGAATAAAAAAACTTTTCTAATCCAACTACTTGAATGCCGCTTGTTATAATCAGCCCGTCAATTAAGAAAATGATAATTCCTATATTAATTGTAGTAAATTTAGTTAACAGCTGGGCCAATAAATCTGTCCCGCCCGTACTTGTTTCATAGCGAAGCATGACGCCGATGCCAATCCCTACAAGCAACCCGCCAATGACTGTACTTGGTAATATACCGAGATGGATTCTTCCATTAATAAAGGAAAAAAGATCAATACAAAAGGATGAAATAATTAAACCATGAAGGCTGTAGAAGAAATAACGCCTTTCAAAAAACCAGGCTAATACATAAAGGGGAAGGCTAAGAAGAATAATGCTAAGTCCAGTGGGCCAGCCATAAAAATAATGAATGATTAAGCCTAAACCAATTACACCCCCATCTAGCAAGTGATAAGGGACTAGAAATCCGTTTACACCTAAACTTAATAATATTGAACCAATCATCATTGCGAATATTTTTTCAATCATCATTTTCACCTCAAAACTTGTCCTTTTACATTAAAGTTATGAAGCGTGACTTCATTTAGAAGTGAACAAATAAAAAAAGAGGAGGAAACAAAAGTTTCTTCCTCTTTTTATTGCATTTAAAAAGCAAGATTTAGAATAAAGTAGCAGATTCCTGCTAATACCGCGGTAATTGGCAATGTAATGACCCAAGTGATAAGCATTCGCTGGGCAGTACCCCATTTAACCCCTTTTAGACGGTGAGCAGAACCAACTCCAAGTATTCCTGAAGAAATTACGTGGGTTGTACTAACTGGTAAATGGATGAAAGTAGCACCAAAAATGATTCCAGCTCCCGTTAAATCCGCAGCGACCCCGTTAATAGGTCTTATTTTCATAATTTTTCCGCCAACGGTTTTAATAATTTTCCAGCCCCCGATTGAAGTTCCGAGACCCATGGCAATCGCACAGGAAGCTTGAACCCAAAAAGGAACCTCATCACTTTGAATAGTACCTGTAGTGAGAAGAGCCATAGTGATGATCCCCATCGATTTTTGTGCATCGTTCGTTCCATGTGAGTAGGACTGTAATGCAGCTGTAGCTATTTGGATATAACGAAAGTTTCGATTGGTTTTTGTTAAATTAAAATTCTGAAAAACAACTTTAAAAATACTATAAACAATGTAACCGACTGCAAACGCTAAAATAGGAGAAATAATTAGTGCTTCTAAAATTTTTAAAAACCCGCCATAGTTAAGTGAATTAAATCCTTCGGCTGCAATGGCTGCACCCGCAATGGAACCGATAATTGCATGGGATGAACTGCTTGGAATGCCGTAATACCAAGTGAGTAGGTTCCATGCGATGGCCGCAATTAACGCTGCTAATATTACTACAGTCCCATTGCTTAGGCTGAAAGGATCGACAATATCCTTCGATACCGTTTTAGCTACCCCAGTAAATGTCATCGCCCCAACAAAGTTCATTACCGCAGCCAAAATGATGGCATGACGGGGCTTTAAGGCTTTTGTAGAAACAGATGTTGCAATTGCATTTGCGGTATCATGGAATCCATTAATAAAGTCAAATGCAAGGGCACCAATTACAATTAATATAATTAGGGTCATAGTTAAGCTCCTTATGCATTTTTCATAATAATGGTTTCAAGAGTATTGGCAACTGATTGACAGTAGTCAGCAATGTCCTCTAGATTTTCATAAATTTCCTTGTATTGAATAATGCGGATTGGGTCTTTTTCAACAGTAAATAAATTTTTGATGGATTGTCTTAAGATATTATCGCATTTTGATTCAAAATCTTTTATTTTGATGGCATGCTCTCTAATTTGAGCAAGCTTTTTATTGGAAAGAAGTACTACGGCTTTATCGATTTCATGAACACTTCCCTGAATGGCTTCTACAAACTTAACCATAAACTCATCAGCACTAGTAATTGAATACATTTCAAATAATGCTGAACATCCTTCAAGTCCATCTAGGACATCATCCATACTCATGGCAAGATGCAGAATGTCTTCTCGTTCAATAGGAGTGATAAAGGCGTCATTTAATTCTTTAATCACTTCATGAACATACGAATCTCCTTTTGTTTCAAGCTCTTTCATTTTTTCAGAGAAAATTTTTAAATCACTCACGTTTTTTAATTTGTATTCTGTAAAAAAATTGGCACTTTCTTTTAAGTTAGCGGAAATATTATTTAATAAAACCGAGAACTTATCATTTTTTTTGAATGCCATGTGATTACCTCCAATATTCATATGTAAAGTTTTACACTTACCGAAAATATTTTATCGGAAATTTGTCGAAAAATGAAACAAATCTTAACGAAATTTACAAAAACTTAACATTTGAATTTTCTGAATTATGCTTCATCATAATAGTACTTTTTTACTTTTTCCTTAGAAATGTTTCTTTATGTATGAAGTTGACTAAATAAGACGAGGATAGTATGATTATCTCAAATTAAAGATATTTGATTTTGAGATTATGGGGTTAGACAAAATATTGGGATACTATAAAAAACAATTGAGGTGGAAACTGATGATTAACATTTTTAAAGCTGAAGATAGATATACTGCCGACCATGGCTGGTTAAAAAGTAATTTTAGTTTTTCATTTGCTGAATACTATGATTCAGCCAATATGCAATTTGGACCAATGCGTGTATTAAATGATGATATTGTGCAGCCCTTAAGAGGTTTCGGGGCACACCCGCATCGTGAAATGGAAATTGTATCCATAGTATTAAAAGGCCAATTAAAGCATGAAGATAGTACCGGACGAAGTGCGGTGACGACCTTTGGCGGGGTTCAAAGGATGTCAGCTGGAACTGGGGTCATTCACTCAGAAGTAAACCCTTCACCTTCAGACGAAGTAAACTTCTTACAATTATGGTTTATGCCTGAGCGAAATGGTCTTACCCCCTCTTATGAGAAAACAGAATTTGATGTAAGTCAAATGAAGAATATGCTATTACCAATTGTATCGAAAAATGGTGCCGGGGAAAAAGTAGCAGGTATCCATCAGGATTTAACCATTTATTTGTCTGATTTAGATGAGGGCAGCGAGTTAACTTTTCAACAAGAAAAGAGTCGGCGGATTTTCTTCTTTGTGATTGAGGGAGATGTAGAACTAAACCATGATTATAAGTTGAATAAACGCGATTCTGCTCGGATAACAGACACTACAGAATTACAGATTAAGGCTGCTAATAAAAGCAGATTAATGCTGATTGATTTACCATAAAGCAGACCGGATTCATTGAATCCGGTTTTTATTCTTTCTGTGAGTAATAAAATAAAAATTGGGTAATTTATAGGTACAGGCAGGAAGAATTCAATTTCTTCACCAACTGCCTGAGATTTAGGCTCAGACGCTTTAAAAATAGGTGAAAACTAAAAAGGAGTGTTCGTAATGGGCTTTATTTGGTCATTGATTGTTGGTGGTATTATTGGATGGTTAGCTGGTCTAATCGTTGGAAGAAATATTCCTGGTGGCATTATAGGTAATATAATTGCTGGATTTGTTGGCGCATGGCTTGGAACGATGATTTTAGGAAACTGGGGTCCGCATGTTGCTGATTTTGCCATCATTCCGGCGATAATTGGTGCTGCTGTACTCGTTCTCCTGCTAAGCTTCATCATGAGGGCATTTAGAAGAGCTGATTAAGGAAATAAAAGCCTCCCAACACGGGAGGCTTTGTCTATTTATATCGAATATACATCAATATCATCAAAAATAACCGGATGATCGATAAAAGGTGCGTGACAGCTGATTTTTTCTTGTGTAAACGGATGAACAAATTCAAGCTTTGCAGCATGAAGTGCCTGCCTGTTTACAAGTGGTTTTCCTCCGTACAAAATATCTCCAACTAAAGGATTGCCGAGGTGACTTAAGTGAACGCGGATTTGATGTGTTCTCCCTGTATCCAGCCAGCACTTTACATAAGACAGCTTTCGTACTTTATCTTCTTTTAATATTTGATAATGGGTAATGGCAGCCTGTCCAGAAGGAGACACTCTTCTTTTGGTTGCATGATGGCGGTCACGTCCAATTTGAGCATTAATGGTCCCTTTTTTTCTCTGTAATAAACCATGAACCATAGCAAGGTAAGTTCTCTTTATTTGGCGCTCTTCCAGCATTCTATCTAAGATAACACCAGCTAAAACGTGCTTCGCAAATAAGATTGCTCCTGAGGTATCCCGGTCTAGGCGGTGGATTTGGCGGATGTTTTTCATTTCTCCTTTTGACAATAAATAAAAAGATGCGGCATTGATTAAAGTGTTTGTTTCCGTATTTGTATCATTTGGATGAGTATTCATAAACGGCGGCTTATTGATAACAAGAAAATGATCATCCTCAAACAAAACCTCTATTTCATAGTAATGTGGAGGGACCTGAATCTCTTCTTCCTCAAATAATTGAATTTCTAGTTTTGTTCCACCGGTAAGCGGCAAATTCCAATCTACTCGATTACCATCCAAGCGGACCTTTTCTTCCATTCTGAAAGAATGAATGACTTTTTTGGGAGCTTTCCACACATTACGGAAAATTTCATCAGTTGTTTTGCCTTCCCACTCTTTTGGGATTATGAGCTGCAACCAATCTCCCTTTCGTATTGTATTAAGCATAAGTACTCCTTTACTTTCTATTAATTACCACGCTTTATTCCTCGTTTGTTATGTTATTCTTATCATATATATTACGATAGAATTATGCGATGGCAAAGGTGGGTTATAAGTGAAAATTGTTTTTGCCTCAACACCAAGTCAAGAGCAAGAAATTTGTGAACTTGTGAGGTATATTTACTCTAATATTTTTCCACTCTATTTTACTGATGAGGAAATTTTTCAGTTTGAACAGTTAAAGGTCTTGCATACTTCAGGGAAGCATGTCGAAGATTTTAGTACCTTAAAGGATGCCTTTCAGGTTATGACAAGCATTCAAACGATCATTTCCATTCTTGAGGCGTCACCTCTTGATGAACAGTATGCTGCTTTATTTGATAAAAATGTTGCGAATCTGCAGGATTTTGGATTGTTTTTCCCATTTGAATTTGAACAATTTTATGAAGCCAAGAGTTTGAAAAATACGATACTTAGTATATACACGAAAGCAGATAATGAATTGCTCATATAAAAATTAAAATGCCTGCATTTTTGCAGGTATTTTATTTTGCTTTTTTTTATGTGTTAAAAGCCATTTTTTATTTTTATAACTGTTGATTGGAGCGGAAGGCGCGAAGACTCCTGCGGGAGTACGGGGCCGAGGAGGCTCCCCGGCATGCCCGCGGACCGCTCGCGCCTGGAGCGCAAATCAACAACCAAGTTTAACAGAGCATTTTAATTTATAAAAATTTTAAGGTAAAATAGTAGGGTAATTAAACATTCTGCGAAAATTGTCGGATTTTATATACGATTTTTTAAGGAGTAACATGTTATAACTAAGAAAAAATATAAATTAGAAAGAAACGGGAGGGCCATTATGGACTGGAAAGAAGTAGCAAATAGTTGGATTGAATTTAAAGATTTGGATGTAGAATTACATAATCAATTAGAAGAAATAAAGAAAGATGAAAAACTGCTTGAAGAGGCATTTTATAAGAATTTGGAATTTGGAACTGGCGGTATGCGCGGTGAATTAGGTGTTGGGACAAACCGTATGAACATATATACTGTCCGCAAGGCTTCAGCTGGGCTGGCTGCATTCATAGAAGAACATGGTTTAGAAGCAAAACAACGCGGAGTTGTGATTGCCTTTGATTCACGCCACAAATCACCGCTTTTCGCAATGGAGGCTGCCAAAACACTTGCCACCAAAGGGATTCAAACATATGTATTTGATGAATTAAGACCAACTCCAGAATTATCGTTTGCATTAAGGTATTTAAACGCTTTTTCTGGAATTGTCATTACCGCGAGTCATAATCCGCCGGAATATAACGGTTATAAGGTTTATGGTTCTGATGGCGGACAGCTGCCTCCTCTTGATGCTGATATTGTGATCAACCGGGTAAATGAAATAGAGAACGAATTATTAATCGAGGTCGACAGTGAGGAAAAGTTAAAGGCTGAGGGACTCATTAAAACCATCGGTCAAGAAGTAGACCAAGCCTATCTTGAAAACTTAAAAACAATTTCCGAAAATCCACATCTAGCGGAAGAAACGGATCTTCATGTCGTATTTACTCCATTACATGGAACGGCCAATAAACCGGTTCGTTCAGCGCTTGCTGCTTTAGGCTATAAGAATGTAACAGTGGTGAAGGAGCAAGAGCTTCCAGACCCAGAATTTTCAACAGTAAAAAGTCCTAACCCGGAAGAGCATGCGGCCTTTGAATTAGCCATTCGTGATGGGAAACGAGTAGGTGCAGATCTTTTAATTGCGACGGATCCGGATGCAGATCGACTTGGTATAGCAGTCCTTAATCCTGAAGGTGAATATGTTGTTTTAACTGGAAATCAAACAGGGGCTCTTTTACTTGATTATCTCTTAACACAGAAAAAGGAAAAAGGAACGTTGCCTCAAAATGGAGTTGTGTTAAAAACAATCGTGACATCGGAATTAGGTAGAAGAATTGCTTCCGCTTTCCAATTAGAAACGATTGATGTATTAACAGGTTTTAAATTTATCGCAGAAAAAATCAAAGAGTATGAAGTTACAGGTGAGCATACATACCTATTTGGTTATGAGGAATCCTACGGATATCTCATTGGCGATTTTGCCCGTGATAAGGACGCAGTCCAAGCAGCATTATTGGCAACAGAGGTTTGCGCTTATTATAAAAAGCAAGGAATGTCCCTTTATGAAGGAATGATGCAGGTTTTTGAAAAATACGGCTATTATCAGGAAGGTCTTCGCTCTTTAACATTAAAAGGTAAAGAGGGAGCGGAACAAATTCAGCGCATTTTAGCCTCGTTCCGAAACGATCCGCTTAAAAACCTTGGCTCATTGAAAACAGCAGTATCTGAGGATTACTTAACGGGACTTCGTGTATCCGGCAATAAGGAAGAAAGAATTGAATTGCCAAAGTCCAATGTATTAAAATATACTTTCGAAGACGGTTCATGGGTATGTCTAAGACCTTCAGGCACAGAACCAAAAGTAAAATTCTATTTTGGTGTTAATAGTGAAAGTCTTGTATCAAGTAAAACGAAACTACAAGCGATTGAGAAAGACTTTATGGATTTAGTCGATCAAAAAGTAAAAATGGTACAAGAAAATTAGGATTTTAACCAACATCATCGAGAATTCATCAAGAAAGGAATAGCCATATGCTAAAAGACCAAATTGCCATTGTCACTGGCGCTTCTAGGGGGATTGGCAGGGAAATCTCTGTCAAGCTAGCCGAGCAAGGGATGAAGTTAACGCTTGTTGGAAGTTCAGCGCAAGTGACTGAAACAGCAAGTGAACTTAAGAAACTAGGGTTTGAAAATGTCCTTCCAGTTCAAGCCGATGTTTCGAATGAAGAGGATATGCTTCGGGTTGTTCAGTATACGATTGATGCCTACGGTTCAGTTGATGTTCTTGTAAATAATGCAGGAGTGGGCTTCTTTAAGTTAACTGAAGATGTAACTGTGGACGAGTGGAGGAAGGTATTCGAGGTAAATGTCCAAGGGGTATTCTTAGCAACGAAAGCTGTGCTTCCACATATGAAGAAGAAAAGGTCTGGAACGGTTATTACCATTTCTTCTGATGTTGGTCGCTATACAATCCCTAATGGTTCAGCTTACACAGCAACTAAATATGCTGTCCAAGGATTCTCGGGTTCAGTTGCTCAGGAAGTCCGTGAATACGGAATCCGTGTTGGCACGATCAATCCGGGTATGGTAGATACGTATTTTGCAGAATCCGAGCAAGGCTTGCCTGAGAAAAAAGACTGGCTCAAAGTAGCGGACATTGCGAATGCCGTGGTTTACATGGCTTCTGCACCTAAGCATATGATTATTGATGAAATCGTCTTACATCCTTTTGTACAGCAATATCCGATAGCATAAGAATAACCCCGAAAGGCACGTTGCGCCTTTCGGGGTTATTTTTTTGAAAATGGGCTACGTGATTGAAATCGAGGTGGTGAAGAGAATCAGAAGAATGACTCTACGTGACCGAAAATGTGGTAGTAAAAAGAAATGGGTAACGTAGAAAGGGTCTAGGTGACCGAAAGCGAGGTGCTGAAGAGAAAAAAGTAACGTAGAAGGGGTCTACGTGACCGAAAACGAAGTTGTAAAGAGAAAAGGGTCACATAGAAAGGGTCTACGTGACCCAAATGACTGCTGAAGAGGATATAACGGTCACGTAGAAAAAGTTTCATTGCCCGAAGCGACTAAAAATGAGCTCTTACGGTAAATGAAAACATAGATAAAAAAGCCATCCCAAAAACAACAGGATAGCTCTCTACAACATTATAAATATTTCCGATGTACACCTTTGCCGTCATAGGAAAAAAGCATTTTTCTTTCCTCGATGATGGTTTCTATATGGACGGGTCTTCCCCAAAGCTGGTGTACGTAAGGCAATACCTTTTCAAGATATTTTACATCTAATTCAACGCCTTCATACCAATGCTTTAAGTAAAGTTCACCATTTTTCAGGTAGTCGCCATCATTAACGGTAATGTACGGAAACCCGCCATTTACCCGCATATTGACTAATTGGTCGCGTATATGCTCCCACTGCTTATCAACAACTTTATAATCCCGTCCTTGCTTTTGGAAAAGATACATATCCTCTCTCATGACAAGGTCTTTATTCAAATAATTTCGCAAGAAGGAAATATCTGATTCAACCTCACGAACTTCAAATATTTTATCACGGCCAGACCCTGGCAGCACGCCTCTGCGCTTCATTTCATCTGTTGGATTATTGTAGCGCTCCTCGATATCCTCAAAAATTTTAATACCAAGATAATAAGGATTAATGCCTGTTTTTGAAGGCTGAACGACACCAGCATTCAATTTGGCAAATTCAATGGCTTCCCCGCTTGTTAATTCCAATTCTCGTAATATCCGTTGATGCCAGAACGAAGCCCAGCCTTCGTTCATGATTTTTGTTTCCAGCTGCGGCCAGAAGTAGAGCATTTCTTCGCGCATCATCGTTAAAATATCCCGCTGCCAATCTTCAAGCTCTCTGCTGTAGGTTTCAATAAAAAGGAGCAAATCCTTTTCCGGCCTAGGTGGAAATTTCTTTTTCCGTGGCTGTGCAGGTCCCTGTTTTTCTTTTTCATCCAAACTCCATAGGTCATCGTAGGGAGTGATGATTGGGGTTTCACCCGATTCTTCTTCATCATCGCCAATTGACCAAGCAAGCTTTGGCCTCATCAACGAAGGATCAATATGCTCATCAATTGCCAATACAGCATCTAAAAATGTTTCTACTTCTTTTTTTCCGTATTGAATCTCATATTTGTGAATTCGTTCGGCAGTGGCTGACATGCTTTCTACCATATCCCGCTTCGTATTTTGGAAACGGACGTTGTTCTTAAAGAAATCACAGTGGGCTAAAACGTGAGCAACGATTAACTTATTTTGAATCAGGGTATTGGAATCAAGTAAAAAGGCGTAGCATGGATTTGAATTAATAACCAGTTCATAAATTTTACTCAAACCCAGGTCATAATGGAGTTTCATTTTGTGAAATTGCTTTCCAAAACTCCAGTGTGAAAACCGGGTTGGCATACCATAGGCTCCAAAGGTATAAATAATTTCAGCAGGACAAATTTCATATCGCATTGGATAAAAATCCAGCCCAAATCCACTTGCAATCTCTGTAATTTCACTAATCGCATATTCTAGTGCTTTGCGTTCTTCACCATTCAATTGCCATTCCCCCCTTTTCCTCTTACCACAATGTATGAGGCTAAGCTGGGAATGATGAGAAAGAAGCCAAAAAACAATAAGCAGGGTCGCTTATTGTTTTTGATTTTCCACTGTTATATTTAAAACCTTATTATTTGTTGCATCATGACTCACTTTTACAATCACAAAGAAGTTCTGGTTATTTTCTTGCACTTTAAAACGAAAACCATCTTCTACCTTTGTTGTATCAATTTTCTTTCTTCCTAAATATTCATAATCCTTAATGGGAGCCCCTGGAAAGTCCGCCTGAACGACCGTTATGGCAATCCTGCCAAATTTTTCATAGTCAGGCTTTTGTGCCTCTCCTTGTAGGTTAACATAGACTAAAAAACACAACATAATAAATAGGCCAGCCAAAAATTTTCTCAAGAAAATCCCTCCAAAAAAAAGCGTTTGAAAATATTTTCTCCAAAATGTTCTGTAATATGTATTATTTGGAAATTTTTTTTGCCTCTTGCGCAAGCTTTAGCCCCACAAATCGGTTTCGTTTCCATTCTTTTTTAAAAACAGATAATGGCGGGCTTGTCTCCCCAACAAGATAACTAATTTCAATCGTCATGGCTGGCTTGTGATAAGTGGTGATAAACCAATCAGTGAACCCTCCTCCAACAGCATCATCAGGGGGAGTATTTAATTTATAACCCGTTATCTTCGCGATTTTTTTAGCAATTGATTTATCCCGTGAAAGATTCTTTCCATTTTTATATTTCCAAAAAATTTCTTCTCCAGCCGTATGATAAGCAACAGCAATTGAAGGATTAATTTCTTTAATAAAATTAGTCAAGGCTATGACCTCTTTAGCTTGAAGCGGCTTTTTCCCTTTATAAAGTTTATAAAATGGTTTATTCGTTTTTGTATCTAGACTGTCCCATCCTGCGGGGTATTGCCTGTTTAGGTCTACACCTATTCCATTTGCTTTCCATCGTTTAAAACGCTTTGAATCATCATTCATATGCAATATTTGTCCCTTTTGTTTGGCTGAAAATTGTTTAAAGTTGTGTTGTTGTATGGCTACACCATCTGGATTCAGCATAGGAACAAACCAGATCGAAATATCGTTTAAAATATTTTTGGAGCCAGTCCTCTCCAACGCATGATAATCATGGGCATAGGTTTCCAGCATTTTCATTAAAAGCATACTTGTCAGCCATTCACGACCATGATGGGAGCCGATTAAGACGATATTTTTTTCCCCAGTGCCAAGCTTAGCAGCTAAAATATTTTGTCCAAAATGGGTCGTTCCAATTGCTTTTAATTCAACTTCATCTTTATATTTCTCCTTCAATAACTTAAGATCATGTTCAAGCATTTCATAAGAGTATGGTTTATTCGTTATTACAATGGCGGCATTAGCAGTGGTTTGAAATGCAAGGAAGAGTACCATTAATAAACAAAAATATTTAGCCATATAACCTCCTCCTAAAGAATTTATACAGGTAAAAGTTGAAAAGGGCATAGGAATAGGGTGTCCAACATTTTCTGTGAAAGTTCTTTTAAAAATGTCATAAAATAAACTCAACTCCTAATAAGGAGGAGAGATAAAAAATGAATAAAGTGGATTATGACCGGGCGCTATATTATACGCATCGGTCAGAATGGGATAATTTACTGATATTAATGGTTAGAACAAAAGATCAATTTTTATCTAAAAAGATCGAACAATTCCTGCATGCTTACAATTTTGAAAGTGACTACAGTGTTCTTGAAAAGAAACTTTATAACCTGCTTCGTTACATCGACCATGCTAACGAAACCTTTGAAGCCGATCCTAATGAGATACCGATGTATAGTCTTTCCTAAAAAAACAAGTGGATACAGAATTGTGTGAGAAACTTTTTTACAACCGGACCAAAGAATTCCACCAAAAAACACGGCTTTATTCAGAAGCCGTGTTTTTAACTGTTTTTTATGACACCATTTCGTACAGCATAAAGGGCTGCTTGGGTTCGGTCAGCGAGCTCAAGTTTAGCTAAAATGCTGGAGACATGGGTTTTAACTGTTTTTTCAGTAATAAAGAGGGATGCTGCAATTTCTTTATTGCTTTTTCCACTGGCGATTTCTTTGAGGACTTCCAATTCTCTTTTTGTCAAATCTTCTAGAGGCTTTTTTTCTTCATTATTTTTAGAAGAGAACTGAGATAAAAGATGAGTTGTCGCTTTCGGATGGAGTTGATTTTCGCCTTTCATTAATTGTCTAATGGCTTTTACAAGTTCATCAGGCTCAATATCTTTTAGCTGATACCCAGAAGCACCGGCTTCGATTGCTGGGATGACATGGTTTTGGTCAGAAAAACTGGTTAAGATCATGATATTCATGCTCTGATGCTTTTCTTTTATTTTTCGCGTTGCTTCAATTCCGTCCATTACTGGCATGACTAAGTCCATTAAGACCACGTCTGGTAAAAGGATGTCTGCCAGTTCGACAGCTTCTTTTCCATTTTTCGCTTCCCCGATGATTTCGATGTTCTCTTGGGTTTTTAAGAAAAAGACCAAGCCTCTTCGGACAACATGATGGTCATCAGCTATAAGTATTCGAATGGTACTCATTATTCTTCTCCCCTTAAAAAGGTATATTAACTTTAATCATTGTCCCTTTATCTGTTTTACTTTTGATATGAAAAGTCCCCCCTAAGCTTTCAGTTCGGTCCTTCATACTTTTTAATCCGAGAGAAGGGAGTTCGTTTGCTTCGTCGTAATGAAAACCGGAGCCGGTATCTTTAATTTCAAGGGAAATTCGGTTTTCACCAACAAGGATAGAAAGATGAACCGACGTCTCCCCTGAATGTTTTTTACAATTTGCCAAAGCTTCCTGACCGATTCTCCATAATCCTTCTTCAATGGTGCTAGGCAAATGAATTACACCGTTCACATTTATGTTGACTTTTAAACCGAGCATGTCTCCGTAGCTGCATAAAGCACTGACGATGCCTTTTTCTAGTCCCTTTGGACGAAGCTGCCAAATAAGTGCCCGCATTTCGTTTAAGGCTTCCTGAGCCAAATCTTGAATATAGCCAAAGGTTTCTTTAACATCCTTACTCTTTGTCATTTCCATGCCGCCACGTGCCGTCAGACTCAAAGAAAAAAGCAGTTGGTTGACGGAATCATGCAAATCTCTAGCTAGTCTGTTTCTTTCTGCAGTTAAAGCAATTTCTTGTTCTCGGTGTGTCAGGTTTATTCGTTTTAAGGCAGATCCAATTTGCAGGGCTATAGATTCTAATAAAGCGAGCTCTTCATGGTTAAATCTTGTTTTATAGGGGGAACCCACATTTAAAAGGCCGAATTTTTCGTTTCCAGCTTTTAAAGGGACTGTGGCGTGATGTGTTAATCCACATGTATCTCCCAGACCTTGTTCAATGGCAATCTCTAGCCGTTTACATTCGATGATATTGGTAGCTTTATCTAATCGGCCATTATTGTAACGGTTAATACACCAGCAGTCCCCGGTGCACATTAGTGTATTTTGATTCTCTGTCAATGCCGGAGGAAGGTTTTCTTTCGCAGCCAGTTCAAATCGGCCTGTACGGTCAATCAGAAAAATCCAGCCCGTCTGCATACCTGTTACATTAAGTAGTTTTTTAAGAACCTCTGTAAGGATAGCTTGAATATCAGTGCCACGGTTAAGAAGTTCGGCAATTTCTTTCAATATTTTTAATTCGGATAGATGGTTTTCGTTCATTTAAAAGTCCCCCAGAAAATGCTAACTCTTCCCATTATTATAACGCTTTTTATTCCCAGGAGCCTTAGAAAAAAGTACAGCATTTTCTACGACCAAAGTCTGAAAAAGGAATGATCATGAATATAAAGGATGGCCTTTTTACCTTTTTAAACAGATTAGAAATAGTGTCTATTTTGTTACATTTGAAAAACCTCGTTGACATTGAGAATCATTCTCTCTATAATGATAAATGTAAATGATAATCATTATCAAACGACAAATATAAAAAACCGGGGGAAACAGGGATGTCTATCAAATTTAAACTTCTTGCAGCAACTGCAGCACTTTCTTTAATACTTGGAGCATGCGGAAAAGCTGAGGAAACCGAAACTAAACCAAAAGTAGAGAACAAGGAAAAATCAGCGGAGAAGAAAGAAGCTGAGAAAACAGAAGAAGTGGATTATGCGAAAGTTTTTAGTGAAGCCATCACTGAGCTTGATAAAGCAAAAGAAGGTAAAGACGTTGATTTTGCAAAAGTAACTGATTTGTACAATAAAAATTTAAAAGAGCTAGTTCAAAACCGTGATACTGAATTTGAAGATACCCTTGATGAAAAAATCACTGCTGCATTAACAGCTGGTAAAGATGGTTCAATGGACAAAGTGGTTGTAAGACAAATTTTTGATAAATTGATGCAAAAAGTGTTCTATACATCGATTAAGCACGATTTCACTGAAGTAACAGAAAAATGGGGTAACACAGACGAAGTAAATGGTGAACTTGAAGAAGCAAAAGGCTATTATGCTATCTTAAAGTCTACAGTTGAAAAGCGTGATGCCGCTTATGGAACCAATCTTGTCAGCGTGATCGATGGCGGATTTAACGAAATCGAAACGGCAATTAAGAACAATGATCAATTAAGCTTTAACTTAGGCAAGCAAGTAGTTGATAAGACTCTTATGAAGACTTTCTATCTTGCAACTGGAGCTCTTCCAAATGGATATGCGACAAAAACAGCTGCGGAAGCAAAAGAAGATGCTGCTGCAGCAAAGGTGGAGCAAGCGGAAGGCTGGGCGTTCTTCCAATCGTTATATAGTTATTTAAATAAACATGCTGTAGAAGAAACAGCTTTTATTGAAAAATCTTTTACGCTTGAATCTGATGTTAAAGCTATAGACCCTGCTGCTATTAACAAAGCGTTTGTCCGCGGCTTTGCAAAAATTGCCATTTCTGAGTACGGTGAAAGTAAAGAATTCTTAGAAAAAGGTGAAGATAAAGCAGCAGTTACTGGTTTAGAGGGAGCTCTATTTATCGATATTATTGGTGAGGATCTCAAGACACTTCTTGGTGAAGATGCTTATAAGACATTAAATGAAAAAGCCCAGAAATATGTCGATACAGCAAAAGCAAAGGATAAAGCTGCTGGGGAAACACAATTAAACGACTTGATTTCTAATCTGAATACAATCGTAGAGAAAGCGAAATAATGCAGAGGAATTATGTCTTAATAGAGGTGTATTGAATTGAAAGTTGTTGTAACAGGGGGAGCAGGAGTTAAGCTGGGGGCTTTTCGTCAAGGTGATGTTCATTCGACTTGGGCAGATATTAGAAAAGCAAAAGAACAGCTTGGGTATTATCCAGCCGTTACTTTTTCAGAAGGGCTTACCAATACAATCAAATGGGCGAAAAAACATGAAACGGAAATCTGTTAAACGATCCATCAGATTGACAGGAGTCTTCTTAATTGCAGTATTTATCGTATTGTCCATTCGTTATTTTCATCATGAACAATTTTTAAAGGAAACTAAAGAATTCTTCATTGGCAATCCGATTATCCTTATGATTGTTACGATTTCTTATTTGTTTTCATTTATCCTGAGGGCTGAAGCTTGGAGATTATATTTAGGAAAAAAAGTTAGGTTTTTCAGCTGTCTTCAAGGAGTACTTTTGAGTCTCTTTGTAAATCATATTATGCCGATTAAAGTAGGAGATGCGATTCGAATCGGTGTTTTATCCTGGCGGGAAAAAAATATCAAGCCGGAAATTTCCGCCCACTCGGTGATTGTTCTCAGGGTATTGGATATGTTTTTTCTTTTGTTGTTTTCCTTTATTGGATTAATCGCCTTATCGAGGTCATTTACAATCGGATATTCTCTACCAATGGCACTTATTTTGCTGGTAATCGTTTTAATTGGATTCTTAATTCTTAATAAATTTCGTCCGCCCTTTTTGGAAAAGCATATTCAATTAATAAAAACTAGCATAGCTAGCAGGAATTTTACATGGATTATTATCCTTGTTGCCTTAAGCTGGATTCTTGAAGGAGCTGTCGTTTGGGGAGTTACAACCTCACTGGGGAACGGTTTGCCCGTTTACAAAGCAATATGGGTCAACTCCATTACTGTCGGAGGACAGGTTTTTCAAATTACGCCTGGCGGAATTTCCACCTATGAAGCCGTCATGACAGCAGCTTTATCAAGTTTTCATTATCCGGTCAAGGATAGTTTTATGGTAGCGCTTGTTAGCCACAGCTATAAATTTATTTTTTCCTATTTTGTTGGATTCCTGCTCTTGATCCATTCACCGAGAACAAAAATCAACCAAATCAGAGAAATTCTTTTAATGAGGGGAAGACCTGAATGAAAAAAGCATCAAAATTTGAAAAAACAGCAGCTAGGTGCTGGAACCTATTAAATGAGGGAAAGCCGTTTACACCCATTTTTACAGTTGGCACCATGGTCATTTATTCATTATCCAAACTAGGTGACCCTTCATTTTTAGCGGATATTTCCTTAGGGCTGCTTGCCATTGTACCAATGCTGATTATTTATTATTTATTTGACTATCCATTGTTCTTAAGAAATTATTTATGGATTCCATTTACTGCCTATCTTATTATCTGGAACAATGTTAATCTCGGCCTGCTCCTAACAGCAATCGGTTTATATTTCTTTTTTACCGTCTTTTTTTGGGGCACCTTTTACTATCATTTACGGATAGGAACATCATGGCTAAATTTTACCCGCTTTTGGAAGCTCGTATTAAAAAATAGTGATTCAACCAGTGGAAACGCCCAGGAACAATTACCAAAGTTTTTGCTGCTTTTGTCACTTTGGAATTTAGTTACAGCCAAACATGAATGGTCCGGACGTGAAGTTGGCATTTTATTTCTTTTTTATGCAGGGGTACTATTGTTTTCATGGATTCTACATAAAAACTTATTTGACTGGAAGCCGAAAATTATTCCGACCTATACTTCCAATGTTAAGGAGCGAGATTCTGCAATTAACGAAAAGGTTATAGTTATGGTTATAGACGGTATGAGGAAAGAACGGTTTGAAGAAGCCAATACCCCCTTTCTTGATTTTTTGAGAAAAAATGGAACAGACTATACTCGAATGGAAACAGTCTATCCGGCAAGAACAGTCGTTTGCTTTTCTTCCATGTTCACAGGAACCTATCCATTTGAACACGGAATTAAATCCAATATGGTGTGGAAGCTCGGGATTAAAGTTGAAAGTGTGTTCGATACTCTAAGAAAAGTAGGGAAAAAGGGTTCATTATTAGCAGTTGCCCATCTAGTTGATTCATTTGGTAAGGATGTCGAGACCTATACTGCCGTAATGAATAATAGTATCGTCGACCGGAGCATTATTGAACGTGCCAAAAATATCATGAACGAGCAGAATCCAGACCTGCAGATTGTACAATTAATTAGTACGGATCAAACTGGACACAGCCGGGGCGTTTTATATGATGAATACATTCAAAAAATTGAAGAAGCTGATAGCCTGATTGAAGAATATTTTTATTGGCTTAAAGAAAAAGGGAAGCTTGATAATTACACATTTATTGTATGTGCCGATCATGGCCAGGCAGATGGTATCGGAGGTCATGGCCACTTGGATGAAGGTGAACGGTTTGTACCGTTCTTCATGTATGGCCCTGCGATTGAACAAGGAAAGAGTGTCGAGGAAAAGCAAAGTTTAGTATCTATGGCATCGACTATCTCTTACTTATTGGGGGCTCCATTCCCAGGTAAATCACGTGGTCCTGTATTAATTGATGCAATTAGGAAGGAAGTAATAAAGGAATGAAGCAGCAAAAAGTGATTGTTTTTCTACCAGCTTTTAATGAGGAAGAATCAATCGTTGAGGTGATTCAGAACATACCAAGACATTTTAATCAGAATGTATGTGTAGAAGTATTAGTTATCAATGATGGTTCGAGTGACCGAACAGAATTGCTTTCTTGGGAAGCAGGTGCTGATTATGTTCACACCTTCCCGATAAACAAAGGTTTAGGGGCAGCAGTCCGCAAAGGTCTAGAGTTATGTGCAGCAAATGGCGCAGACATCGGGGTTATGATTGACGCTGATAATGAATATCCTGCTGAGCAAATTCCCGAATTAATTGAACCAATTTTAATGGGAACGCATGATTATGTGATGGGTTCCCGATTCCTTGGGACAATAAAGGGAATGAGATGGAACCGAAGACTCGGAAATTACTGTTTCACCTTTCTGCAGGCACTGCTGCTAAGGAAATGGATTTATGATGGTCAATCCGGTATGAGAGCCTTTTCTCGGCAGGCGATGATAGAAGCAGAAATTATCCATGATTACAATTATGCCCAAGTAGTCACACTTAATCTAATCCGCAAGGGCTTTCGAATGAAGGAAATCCCGATTCGTTATCAAGTTCGGAAAACTGGTGAATCTTTTATTAAGTTTAAGGCCTATATGACGTCTGTCTTACCAGCCATTTTAAAAGAAATGCGAAGACCTGTGAATAAAGTAGTTAAAATAAATCGTCAGGTGAATGGAAAGGTACATCCCTATATGAATAGGAACCAGGAACAATAAATAAGATAATTATGTTAATTATGTGACATTCTGCTTTGTTTCATTGACAGCGTGAATGATAATCATTATCATTATCATTGTAGGAGTGAATTTGTAGATGAAAAAATTCTCAGTTTTATTTTTTATTATAGCAATCCTATTGAACAGTTTCTCCATTATCGGGGTTCATGCTTATTCCTACGGAGATCCAAATGAAGAGAAGGTTGCTGAAGTATACAAGGAAATGGTCGTTAAGCTCAATGAGACCCCCCCAAATTACACATCTGCGAAAAAGCAATTCGAAACCGTAAAAGAAGAAATTGATATGCATATGGGTCCAGAGCCTGCAAAATTAATTATTGGCAATCTCGATTCAAAAGATAAAGAAGCTGCCCTTTCTAATATGGAAAAGCTGTTGGTTTTAAATATTGCCAGACGCTTGGAAAGCATAGAAAGCAATTTTAAAGAATATGACACTACCAAACGTCTGCTTGCCAAAGGGTTTGCTACATACGAAGCGTTATCTCCAAAAGTTGAGGCTGAAAACCCTGAGAATGATAAAAAGATTCGAGAGGATTTTGATCAATCACTCGAAGCATTGGGGAACCCTGGATTGTTTGGGGTAGGGAAGAAAGAAGCTAATTTAGATGCTTTTAAGGAAAATAAAGATGAAATCTTAAATAGTTTAAAAACAGAATTTAAATTAAAAAGTCTTGAGGTTGGTCATTTTTCTGAAAGTGCCACTGAACAAGCTGCCGCTAAAAAGGACTGGACGGATCCCTCTAATATTAGAAACTGGATTCCGCTCGTATTAATCGTCGCTGTCCTTATTGCTGTTATTATTTTTGTAATCCGTAGAAAAAGAAAATAAAAAGACACCATTGGGGAGGAGAAAAGGCTGTGGAGATTCAAGCGCTGTTAATTACATTTCGTGAAGTCCTAGAAGCGTTATTAATTGTTGGGATAATTACAACGTATTTAAAAAGAGTCAATCATAAGCAGTTCAATAAATATGTTTGGTTAGGGGCGGGGCTCGCTGTTTTGGCGAGTGTCGGGGTAGCACTGTTATTCCAACTGGTTTTTACCGGCTTTGCTGCAATGGGAAGCGAAATGTATTTAAAAATAGGGATTATGCTGGTTTCTACAGTCTTATTAACCCAAATGGTTTTCTGGATGGCGAGTCATAGCCGCGATTTAAAAGGGAACATGGAAGGAAAAATGAATAAATTTATTTCCACCGGCAATGTAGTCGGAATGGTTATCCACTCGTTTCTCGTTGTTCTTCGTGAAGGAGTAGAGACAGTGTTTTTCTTCGCTGCTATTACAGGAGGGAACATCGGCGCTGCCATGCAGGGGTGGGGTGCAGTCACGGGGGTAGTGATAGCCGCCATTGTTTCTTATTTGTTCTTTAAAGGTACAATGAAAGTGCCATTGAGTACTTTCTTCAAATTTACAGGTGCATTTATCATTTTAATATCTGCTGGATTACTCGTCCAAGCAATCTCCATGATGCAAGACCTTAACATAATAGGCAGTATTCTCCCGCATGTATATGATTTAACCTGGTTTCTTCCAGAGCATCCGATTGATTATACACATTATCTGCGTGATCACGGGACGGCCCCAATTCTTTCGGGAGATATCGGTGTATTCTTAAAAGCACTGTTTGGCTATTCTTCGATGCCATCGATTGAAGAAGTGCTTGCTTATATCGGGTACTTTGTCGCTATATTATTGCTGACGTCCTCAAAGCCGTCTGCAGCTAAGCATAAAAAGGAAGAAGCTCCAAACAATGCCCAGGTTCTTAAACCACAAGCAAAATAATCTTTTATAATCAAAGTGCAAGGCCATGCTGCCTTGTACTTTTTCTCTATAAGGCGTGTGAAAATATGAAAATATCTATTCCGTTGCAATGCATCCTGTTAATAATCGTATCTATTTTGTCAATCATAATTGTTTTTATTTCTCAACTTATGTTTCTTAATCCATTTACCTCGTCCTGGGATCAGGTTGATTTTACGCTTGCCGTCTCCCGTTTTGATTTAATGGCAATGCAGCCACACTTTCCAGGATATCCCTTTTTTATTCTTGGCGGAAAAATGTTGAATCCTTTTGTGAAAAATCCATCAGAGGCATTAACGTTATTTAATATTTTATTTTATGCCACTTCTATTTTTCCTGTTTACAAGGTATGCAGGAGATTATTAACCGCCAGTTATTCGTGGTTTTCAACAGCTATAATCTATTCAACCAGTTATTGTATCATTATGGTCAACCAGCCGATGTCAGAAGGGTCGGCTCTTGCTGCCTTCTGGTGGTATATGTGGAGTTTGCTTTTTGCATTTGAAAGGAGAAATTCAAACTATATTTTGCTGCCATTAGGGTTGTTAAGTATCTTGTTAGGTATTCGCCTTTCTTATTTGCCTTTTGCAATCGGCATCCTTTTTCTTTTTTATTCTAAAATGAAAAATAAAACCATCACTTGGAGAGAGCTTATTTATTTTTCTCTCTTTGGCTTAGCCTTTCAGGCCTGCTGGGTAGTGGCACTCATTTTTTCGGAAGGCAGTTTGACTGGTTTTATCAAGCTCTCTTTAGCATTTACAAGCGGTCATTTCAATGACTGGGGAGGTGCAATTGAAACATCTAAAATAAGTTTTTTTGAAAGGTTTTTCATTTTTACTTGTGATAATATTATCTGGACAGGACTCGCAGCAAGATCTGCCATTGTCATTCTTATTTACATTATCCTACTAGCTTTATCCAAAAAAAGTGTACCTGCACACCCTTTAATGAAGCTAGTATATGTAATGTTCAGCAGTTATTTTATATGGGGCCTGCTGGCACAAAACGTTGATAAGGCACGGCACACGCTGCCGCTCGTAATTCTGCTAGTATTTTTTCTATGTACCATAATTTTTTCAAATAAAACTTCTTTCCTGATTCTTGCACTATCTTTGTTTCTATTAGGACAACAAGTTTGGAACGATGTTGTGTTGTTGAAGTCGGAGGCAAAAGAAAGCCCGGCTATTTATAAAATGAATGCTTACCTGGAAAAAATCGATAAGCCAATCGTGCTATATACTTGGGAAGAAACGAGGGTTCTGCAATATTTGCATGCCCCATATACGCACAAACGAATCGAAACTTTCCAATTTTTCCTATCGGATTCAAAGTATTATCATGGTAATACAATTTTGCTAACGGATAAGGTCGTAAAAGGTTTCCGGGCACAAGGGGTTTCTTTGGATGGAAAAATTACAAAGGTAACAAGCTTTCAATCAAATGAACTTTTAGATCCTGTATATCATGAAATTACTTTATATAAATGGAAGGAATAAAATATAAAATGCCCCCCAAGAAAACTCTTGAGGGGCACATTTTTATATATTAGATAGCTGCAAGTTCTTTTTGAAGAGCATCTTCTACTGTTACATACTCATAGCCAAGATCCTTTGCAACGGCCTCGAATGTAATTTCACCGTTAGCAACGTTCAAGCCTAGTTTTAATGCTGCGTTTTCAGCAATCGCCTTATAAACGCCTTTATTAGCGATTTGCAGGGCATATGGAACCGTCACATTTGTTAATGCAATAGTTGAAGTTCTAGGAACAGCACCAGGCATATTGGCAACAGAGTAGTGAATAACGCCATGCTTTTCGAAAGTTGGATTGTCGTGAGTTGTTACATGGTCGATTGTTTCAACAATTCCACCCTGGTCAATCGCAACGTCCACGATAACTGATCCCGGTTTCATAGTTTTAACCATTTCTTCTGTTACAAGCTTCGGAGCTTTTGCACCAGGAATTAGAACAGCACCAATTAAAAGATCTGCTTCTGCAACTGCTTCTGCAATATTGAAGGGATTAGACATTAAAGTTTTAATCTGATTTCCAAAAATATCATCAAGTTGGCGAAGACGGTCAGCGCTTAAGTCGATGATAGTAACATCTGCACCAAGGCCAATTGCCATTTTAGCAGCGTTTGTTCCAACAATACCACCGCCGACGATTGTTACTTTACCGCGGTTAACCCCAGGTACACCTGCAAGAAGGATGCCTTGGCCGCCATTATTCTTTTGTAAGAACTGTGCTCCGATTTGCGCTGCCATACGTCCAGCCACTTCGCTCATTGGAGTTAAAAGTGGAAGCGTTCTGTTTGCAGTAACTGTTTCGTAAGCAATGGCAATTACGCCGCTATCTTTAAGTGCTTGAGCGAGAGGTGGCTCAGCAGCAAGATGTAAATAAGTAAATAGGATTAAACCTTGACGGAAGTACTTGTACTCACTTGCAAGAGGTTCTTTTACCTTCATAATCATATCTGCTTTTGTCCATACTTGTTCAGCGCTGTCGATAATCTCAGCACCGGCTTTTGCGTAATCTTCATTAGTGAAACCGCTTCCAATTCCGGCATCCTTTTCTACCAAAACAGTATGACCCGCATTTAAAAATGAAACAACACCAGCTGGTGTAAGTGCTACACGATTTTCATTGTTTTTAATTTCTTTAGGTACACCAATAAACATAACCCTAATTCCTCCCTAAATAACTTAAAAGTAATTTACCTATGGCTAAAGTATAAAAGGTTAGCCACAAAATTTCTTTGTTAAGAACGGAGAAAGATTCTTTAGTTTTTTGGGGATTTTCACAAAAGGTTCAAATCCCCTGGTATTTTTCAAGTTTTAAATCTAAGTAGAGCATCATTTTTTGATTCGGATCCTTAAAATTTACCTCACCAATTTCAGCGATCCGTTTCAAGCGATAATTTAACGTATTAGCGTGGACATTTAATTCCTTAGCAGTATCATTAATATTATTATCATTATTTAAAAAAATCTCTAAGGTTTCCACAAGATTGCTATTATGCTTCTGATCATATTCGTGTAATTTTATTAAGGAATAGTTTTCGTATTCTTCGTTTTTTCTTTTTTCTAACAGGAGACCAAAGAATTGATAAATGCCAAGCTTTTGATAATTGTAAATGTCTTTGGTTTCGCAAGGGAATTTTTGTTTAATAGATAAAACAGATAATGTTTCCTCATAGGCTTGTCTGATTTTTTGATAATCCTTATAAATACCACTCAAAACAGGGGTGATATCCCTAACACCGTATCGATCCCTCATCTTTAATACAAAAACCTGGACAAATTGTTCAAGCTCTGTAAGCGCGTTTTCTAAACCTTCAGCGGATACTAATAGAATGAGCTGGTTACAGTCTATGGTATAAAGCATAATTTTCAGCCGTTGGTTTGTTTTTAAAAGATAAGAGATGTTTTGCTCTTCTTTACTGGTGATATTTTCATTAAACTGAAAAACTAAAACGGCGAACGAAGACGAAGGTGTTATTTGCAAAGTATGAAAGTTTTCAAATATTTCTTCCTGAACCTTTAAATGACCTGTTAAAAGCTTCCAAAAAAATTCCTGAGAACGTTCTTCCTTTTTATTTTTCCTTGTCTGAAGCTGGAGGAGTTTATTTTTTGCAGCATCCGCCGCCTTTTTTAATAGGATGAAATCATCATCCGTTAAGGATTTGTCGATTTCTAATGCCCAAATAAATCCGATTACTTCCTCCTGCTTCCAAATCGAAATAGCAACCCTGTTGCTGAGTCCTACATCCTCTATACTCTTTACACGAATAGGCTCACTCGTTTGGAGGAGAGCTGGAATGGTTCCTTCTTTCCATAATTGGTTTATAACTTTCTCTGGAACCCTGCGGCCTATAATCGTCGAAATTCTTGCCGGATCTGTCCGTTCATCATGTGTACTATAGGCAAGAAGCCGATGATTCACATCCTCAATGGTCACAGGGCATTTCAAAACCTGACTAATGAGGTCGGCAAATTCATCTAAACTATCAAAGGCCGTTTTAAAAGGATCATGTAATCTATTACTCAAACTGGTAACCTCCATAATGGAAGAATTAATAATATTCCTTTGTTTAATTTTACAAAATAAATGCGAGAATTTCTTGTTTTTTTACAAAAAATTCGTTAATAATAATGTTAAAATAATTCAAGTAATATTCAAAAAAATAAAAATTTATAAAATTCAATTTTGAAAGCGTTGTCAAATAGGAAAAAGGGAGGAGAAAACACTAATACTTTATGCCGTTGTGGTAAAATAAATAATATTGTTACTATTTTAATAAAATCAAATGAAGTGGAATGGAAGAGAAATTGAAGTTGATTAATCAGGGGGAGATTAATATATGAGCAAAAACACTCATGGCAAAGAACTTCATCGCGGTTTAGAAGAAAGGCATATTACCTTGATGTCTTTAGGGGCAGCCATCGGGGTTGGACTCTTTTTAGGTTCTGCAACCGCAATTAAAATGGCTGGACCAGGTATTTTATTCGGATACGCCTTTAGTGGCTTGATTATGTTTTTTATTATGAGAGCACTTGGGGAAATGGCAATTCAAAAACCTGTTGCCGGTTCGTTCAGTAAATACGCACGAGATTATTTGGGACCGCTTGCAGGATACATTACTGGCTGGAATTATTGGTTTTTGTGGGTCGTTACTTGTATGGCTGAAATTACGGCTGTCGGAATCTATATGGAATATTGGTACCCTGGAGTTCCGCGTTGGATATGGGCACTGGCAGCACTTGTCATTATGGCAACAGTAAACTTTTTAGCGGTTAAAGCATATGGGGAATTGGAATTCTGGTTTGCACTTATTAAAATTGTAACCATTTTGGCAATGATTGTTGTAGGAGCTGGAATGATTTTCTTTGGATTAGGAAACGGCGGCCTAGCAACAGGAATTAAAAATTTATGGGAACATGGCGGATTTTTCCCGAATGGAATTAAAGGTGTTCTCCTATCCTTACAAATGGTTATGTTTGCATATCTTGGTATTGAAATGATTGGGGTTACGGCTGGGGAAGTAAAGAATCCGGAGAAATCTCTTTCAAGGGCGATTGACTCTGTCTTCTGGCGAATTTTAATTTTTTATGTTGGTGCATTGTTTGTGATCATGTCGATTTATCCATGGGAAGAAATAGGAACGAAGGGAAGTCCGTTTGTTCTTACTTTTGAAAAAATCGGCATTCCAGGTGCAGCAGGAATTATTAACTTTGTCGTGTTAACGGCAGCCCTTTCATCTTGTAACAGTGGTATTTTTAGTACAGCAAGGATGCTATTTAATCTAGCGGAGCACGGTGAAGCACCGCAGAATTTTGCTAAAGTAACAAAAAACGGTGTTCCAGGCATTGCGGTTTTAGCCTCTGCAGGTGCTTTATTAATTGGCGTAGTGCTGAACTATATCGTTCCGGCAAAAGTTTTTACCTGGGTGACTAGTATTGCAACATTTGGAGCGATTTGGACATGGGGAGTTATTCTGTTATCGCAAATTCGTTACCGTAAAAGCTTAAAGCCTAATGAAGTGACGAATTTAAAATACAAAGTTCCACTATTCCCAATTACTTCGTATATCTCATTAGCCTTTTTAGCCTTTGTTATTGCCCTAATGGCCTATAATCCGGATACAAGAATAGCCTTAGTGATTGGCCCGCTATTCCTAATATTCTTGGTTGGGGTGTATTATTTAAAAGGATTTCATAAAAGAGATTTAACACAAACTACATCTAAAAAACGAGTAGGTTAAGCTGAAATGAGGCCCTGGAAAAAGGGCCTCATTTTTTTACCTTGATTCCACATACTAATATGGAACTCAAAAAGGAGGGCCATATATTGGAGAAGAGTAAAATAATCTGTATCACAGCATTGACCTTATTTTTTACTTTTTCCTGTGATCAGGCGAAGTCACAAACCGTTATTAACCCGTTGCAAGAACAAAATACCATGTCAGTTCTTTGGTATCAAAAAGCAGGCGAGGCAAGGGCATTATTTTATCAAGGATATAACATTGGAAGAATGAGATTGGATGACATACTCAGTAAAAAACAATGGAAACAAGGGTTGAAGCCTGCAATTGTTCTGGATTTAGATGAGACCGTTATTGATAATAGCCCGCTATTCGCGGCGAAAATCATGTCACCTGCGAGCGCATATTTGAATTGGGGCATGTGGGTGGAACGTGCTGAGGCGAAAGCCTTACCAGGTGCAATAGAATTTTTAAAATATGCAGATTCAAAGGGTATAGCCATTTTTTATATATCCAATCGCAAAGAATCGCAAAAAGCAGCAACGATTATTAATTTACAACGGGTTGGCGCTCCGCAAGCAGACGCAGCGCATGTTTTATTGAAGCAAAAAGGAGAAAGAGGAAAAGAAGCACGACGTTTGCAGGTTGCGCAAACACATGATATTGTATTGCTGTTTGGTGATAATCTTGGGGATTTCAGTGGGTTTGAGGGGCTATCTATAACCCAAAGAGTACAAATGGTCGACAAACAAAGAAATGAATTTGGAAGAAAGCTGATTGTTTTTCCTAATCCAATGTATGGAGATTGGGAAGGGGCTATTTATCAATATGATTCCAGAAGACCTGATCTTGAAAAAGCAAAGCTAAGGAAAGATAATTTAGAACCATTACAACCATGATTTAATCGAAAATATCATTAGGCAGTTCCAATTTTGATGGAGCTGTCTTTTTGCTTTTGTTATTAAAATTAAAGTAGTATGATGTATTTATTCTTTAAACCAAGTAATCTACCACATTTGGAAAATGAAAACATAACAAAATACATTGTTTTTTGTTATGATAGAAATTGTTTTTTAAATAAATCTAGTAGTGAAGTGTTTCTTCAAGGAGGTACTTCTATGGATCGATTATTACAATTAAATACGATTTTTATCAGCATTGTGATTGAGGCTATTCCGTTTATTGTCATAGGGGCATTAATTTCTGCACTGATAGAAGTATTCGTTTCTGAAAATATGATTATTAGAATGATGCCTAAAAATAGATTTTTATCGGTTATTGCAGCTAGTTTTTTAGGGGTATTATTCCCTGGGTGTGAATGTGGAATAGTCCCGATAGCTTCAAGATTAATAAAAAAGGGGGTAGCACCTCATGCGGCTATTTCCTTTATGCTCTCATCGCCTATTATCAATCCCATTGTAGTATTTGCTACATTCATCGCCTTTGGTGATAGTTGGACAATGGTTTTTTACAGGGCAGGATTAGCGTTAGTAGTTTCTATTTTGGTCGGTATTGTCCTATCTTTTGTTATCAAAGAAAATCCATTGAAAGAGAATATTGATGTGCACGCCCATGATCATTCTAACCAAAATACCAAACAAAAGCTGATTAGTGTTGTTACACATACAATTGATGAATTTCTAAGTGTAGCTAAATTTCTGGTTATGGGGTCATTGATTGCTGCTTCTATGCAGGTTTATGTACCAACAAAGATTCTGCTTACTTTAGGTGATACAAAAGTTACAGCGATTTTAGTCATGATGGGCTTAGCGTTTATCTTATCGATTTGTTCGGAAGCGGATGCTTTTGTTGCTTCCTCATTTAGAAATAGTTTCGGCCAAAGTTCTATTGTAGCTTTTCTAGTTTTAGGGCCAATGTTAGATATAAAAAATGTTTTGATGATGACCGGATATTTTCAGAAAAGAATCGTTATTATTTTAGTTACTTTAATTTCAGTCTTTGTATTCATTGGTTCACTTCTTCTGTAAAGGGGGATTTAGATGTTTAGGGTTGTCATTTTATTATTGTTTACCAACTTATTTTTTACTCTGCACCTTTCAGGGAACATTTCAAAATATATAAATATGAAATATGCCTTCCTATCTAAAAGCATGGTCGTGGTGTTATTTCTGTTGACGATTGCTGAAGGAATAAGATGGTATTTAGCGGACAAGAAGCAACAAAAGGACCACATTGGTTGTGATTGTCATCATGACCATGAGCACGAACACAATTATGAAATTGAAAAAAAGAAAGTATCTAAAGGAAAAAAGGTAAAAAGATTTTTATCTTACACGTTTGTATTAATACCCGCCCTTACAGGTGTTCTTTTACCTGTTGCAACTTTGGATTCACAGCTAGTGAATGCTAAAGGGTTTCAATTTCCTACCTTAGAGGATGGCAATGATAAATACGGGATGCATCAAGTTCTTAATCCTGATATGAGCCAATTTTTAGGACAAGATGCCTTCTTAGATTTAGTTCATAAGGAGTCCAAGTCTTATAAAGTAAAAAACGATATTACCTTGACTGATAATGATTATTTAAAAGCATTAGAAGTTATTTATAATTACTCTGGTGATTTCGTAGGGAAAACAATTACTTTTAAAGGTTTCTCTTATAACGGTCCTAACCTAAACAACAATCAAATCTTTCTGCTTCGGTTTGGGATCATCCATTGTATAGCAGACTCTGGGGCATTTGGTATGATGATTCAATTCCCGAATGATATTCATATTCCAAATGACCAATGGTACCAGGTAACAGGAAAAGTGGATACCGTATATTATCCTCCAATGAAGGCGAGAATTCCTGTTATCAAAGTGACAAGTTATGAAACAATCAACCAGCCTAAAGATCCTTATGTTTATCGAAACAGCTTTAATTAATAATTGGATATAGATTATGGTTTACGATTTTATGAAACAAAGGACCCTCTGGGGTCCTTTGTTAATATCATAATTCTTTCACTGCTTTTTCGTATTGGGTTTAAAACTACAACAATAATCCATTAGCTCTTAACATTCTGTAGGATATTTATGGCGAAGAGGATGATGGCCAGAACCAATAATGTTCCGCCAATAGCAATGAAAGGACCGGCAGATTCAACTCCAGAAACTAAGCACGCAAGGGCAATCATCATGACAGGCAATGCAATATTATGGAGCCAAAAGTGAACTTTCGCTAATCCTGTTTCCGCTGCACTTGGATAAACAGCATAAATGAGCCCAGCTAGTGCCATTGACACCCATCCTAACAAATTGACATGGACGTGTACTGGCGTAAGGTCAAATTTCTCTGTCATGGACATATACATCCCCATACAAACACCTATGACAAAATACACAACAGAGATTTTAATAAACCTAACTCCCATTCCTCAGCCTCCTTATTTAGTAAAAAAATATGACAACAGTACTAAATATGAAGAACTACTTGGAAAAAGAACTTTCATTTAATAGGACATAATTTGTATTTTCAAAAAAACAAGCAGCCCCAATTTTACGGCTGCTCAGAAAAAGGTTTTAATTCCAATTAGAACGAGGCCAATTAAAAATCCACAAACTGCCCCATTTACCCGAATCCATTGAAGGTCTTTTCCTACATTGTTTTCAATCATGTTGATGAGTGTTTCGTTATCAAGCTTTTCTAAATTCTCTTCGACGAGTTTGCCTATTTTTGAATGATTATTATCAACAAAGTTGGAAATATGCTTCTTAATCCAAGATTCTAGATTGTTAATTTTTTCAGGATTTTTTTTAAATTCATTTAAGCTATTTTCGATTAAAGGCAGTAAATATTCATTCATAAATATAGGGTCGTCTAAAGTTTCAATAGCTCTCTGCTGGAGTTTAGTTAAAAAGCCGGTTATTTTTTCTTCCGGTTCCCATTTGTCTATCAATTGTATTTTAAAGTTTTCGAGCTCATCAAAAATCTTTTCATCACTTTTAATGTTTTGCAATTTATTATGGATATGAATGAGCAAGGTTTGTCTATTTTGATTAAATGGATCACGGAAACTATCTACACCTTTAAGGATTAGATTCTGGAGAATTCCTCCTAACTTTTCCTCATTAACCAGATTACTAAAGGACTTCAAAGCAAACTGCATGATACCATCTGCTTTAATATTTTCAATAGCGTCAACTGCCATGCCCCCGAGTTTGTATTTCGTTGTTTCTCTAGATGCCCATTCATCAATCTCTTTTAATACGAAATCAAGTGCTCTTTCATCGTATTTCCTAATCGATACTTGATCAATAAGTAATGGGAGATAGAGTTTAATATCCAGTTCATTTAAGTAATTCTTTATTTCCTTTTCAATAATGGGAGCAATTTTATTAATATCTACTTTATTAAGTAAATATTGAATAACGGATTTGAAATTTTTTTGCACCCCTGGTGAGTGTAGCTCCTTTTCAATTAAGGATAGAATTTTATCCGAGAAATGAAAGGTATCAATTTTCTTACGAATACTTTCTTTTGTAAGCCAATCATTTTCTAACATTGAAATAATGCCCCCGATGATTCTTTTACGGTTTTTAGGGAGCAAGGCTGTATGTGGAATAGGAATACCAAGTGGATGTCGAAACAAAGCGGTTACGGCAAACCAATCGGCTAGACCTCCGACAAGTCCTGCTTCGAAACCACCCTGCAGGATTACACCCCAAAGTGAATCCTGGTAAGGCATTGTAGCAATGAATCCAATTGCCATCACAGCAAGGGAAATAGCGGCAAGATGCCTTGATTTATTTTTTTGCTTGAACATTTTTTTACCCCTCGTTTTTAGATAAATATGGTAAGGCTATTATCTCAATTTAACATAATAAAAAGCAAAAAAAACTTCTTAATAAAATAGTGAAATATTTTATTAAGAAGTACTTATCCGATTTTTAAGAAAAGATTCGCTCAATTAACCAAAACCCACCCAAGATTGTGATGATAATAGAGCCAATTTGGGCAATCTTTCTATAAGACTTTTGCTTTTGGATTAATCCAAGTAAAGGCAAAAGTAATAGGACGATCATAAGCTGAACGGCTTCAATTCCCAGGTTAAAATTAATTTTCAGTATTTGCTACGTAGCACTAGAAAATATTTTCCGAAAAGAGATTAAATACCGCTGGAGTATCACCTCCTTATTCGGATTATTACACGGGCTGGGATTTGCCACTATATTAAAAGAAATGGCTATTCCAAAAAGCCACCTTGCCGTGGCATTGGTAAATCCTATTTTGTTGATGCATCAGGAAAAATGCCAACAAATACTTGGGTACTTTACCTTGGCAAATGGTACTTTGTTGACGCTAGTGGAGCTAAGAAAACAAATTCATGGGTTCAAACAAACAAGAAATGGTACTATGTTGATGCAACTGGAGTCATGAAAACAAATTCATGGATTCAAACAAACGGTAAATGGTACTTTGTAGATGGAAATGGAGTCATGAAAACAAGTTCATGGGTTCAATCAAGCGGAAAATGGTATTACTTAAATGCTGACGGTTCTATGGCAACCGGATGGATTAAAGTGAGCAACAAGTGGTACTACCTATACAAAGAGGGTCATATGGCTGCCAATACCATGATTGGTAAGTATAAGATTGGCAAAGATGGTGCCTGGATTCAATAATCTGCTACTATAAACAAAACCTCCTCTCAAGAATGAGAGGAGGTTTTGTGTTGATTTGTAATTAGTTAAAACAATTATTATCCATGAAACCTTTTTTTATATTCTTCGTCTTATTAAATGTTGTAAAATAAGCAACGCTAAAATAAAAAGAATTAGGGGGATTATGAAATGAAGAAGTTTTTGTTATTATTATCAGCTTTAATCATGGCTGTTGGTCTAGCAGCATGCTCAAGCAGCAACGAAGAAAAGACAGCGAAGAAGGACACAAAGGAAGCTCAAGAAGCAGCTGCTCCTAAGGTTGATGTAAAAAAGGAATTGGTCAAATTCTATATGGATCTTGGAAAGCGTATTAACGCAAAAGATGCTGATCTAAATGCATATGTTGCGAAGGCCTCAAAGGAGGATGCGAAGCCTGAAGAATTGCCAACAGCTGAGGATAGAGCTGCTGCAAGTGCATCTGCTGCAGCGGTAGCCGCAGATCTAAATAGTCTGCAAATTCCTGCCGAGTTAAAGGATAAGAAAGCGGATCTTGAGGCTGCTGTAAAAGACTATGCTGCCTCATACCAAGCAAAGGCTGATGAATTGAAGAAGGATAAGCCAGTATTTGACGCTGCTGATGCAACCTTTGCACAAGGTGAACAGAAGCTTGCTGCAGTATTTGAAAGTGCAAAATTACTTGCTCCAAGCTTAGATAAACAAGTTAACTAAACAAGTCAAAAAGCAAGCCTAGTCTGTTTATCTGGCTTGCTTTTTTATGGTCTCTAATTAATGGCAGTTGTGATTTCTTCCTTAAAAGTAACCTGCAATTCATCTATCAGGTCATTAACGGACAAATATGTTTCCGTATTTTCAAAAAACCACACATCGTTTTCTTCAATGAAAAAAGTAATCCCATCAATTTCTTTTGTAAAACCTATATCTTCAGGAATTTCCGCAGAGAAGGCCAGGCTATAGCCTTTATGCTGTTGCCCAAGTCCAGCGTATCGTGGGAACATTCGAATACTAAATGGCTTTTTAAATTCAAACTCTTTAGTGAACCATGCGGCAGCCTTTTTTTTCGATCGAAATGAACATATTTTACACCAACCTTTTCATGTGGTAAGAATCCATTTAAAAGAGGGAGGCATTTTCTTTTCCCTATATTGCAAGAATATACCTTTTTTAGTATTCTGCCTGTGATAATATTCACGGGCTTTTGCCATTAAGGATGAATTAAAAAATTGTTCACGTTTTTGTCTCGAAGTGTTCACATTGTTGTTGCTTTTAACAACTTCATCATAGTGCAAACGATGATAAAATATGTACATCAAGAAGAGGAGAGGATAATATGGAGCGTGAACTTGATTACCTGAATGAGAATATTAACGATATCAAAACTTTAATTAATAAGTTTAATGAAACATTAGATAATATTGAAAAAAGACTTTCTAGATTAGAAAAAGTAGATAGTATCGAACACAGAGTGGCCGTGAACCAAATTGATCTATCTGATATTAAAGAATCGCTGCAGCGAATTGAGGAGACAAAGAGCAGTGAAATTCAAAATATTAACCGCCGGCTTGATTCTCATTTAGTCAAAATAGCGAAAGCCGAAGAAGAAATTATTATGATTAATTCGAAATAAATGATTTCATAAAAAAGATCAGGTTACGTACAACCTGATCTTTTTTTAATTCAGAATCGAAAGGTTTACTAACTTTTAATAAGTGCTTTTAATCCATAATAAATTAGTGCAAAAGCAAAAATTAGAATGGCAAGAGCTCCAACGATATGAAAAAAAGGATAAAGGCCAGATAAAAAACCGATTGTTGGCATTTTTATTAAGGCAAAGCCTGCTAAAATACACGCTAAATATAAACCAGCTGCATAATTCATGTTCTCCACCCCCTTACGAGTAACATATGATTTTTTGCCATTGATGATTGGACAAATGTACAATCAAAAGCAAAAAAAAAGACCAATCATTTTGGTCTTTTTTTTAAAAATAAATTTATTTAGTATAATACTTCGGATTTGGAAACGGCAATTTGCTGTATAGTAGCTTCACCGTTATGTGCATTTTTCGTCACTTCAATATATTTTATATGATGTTCTTCCATATCAAGGATTTTAAAGGTATAGGATTCATGAACCATGACGTCGCCTTCTTTTGCTTCGTAGTTTTCAGTTAAAATCCAGCCGCCAATTGTATCAACATCTTCATCGTCGATTTCTACGCCCAATAAATCATTCACTTCGCTGACTAGTACCTTTGATTCAATGATATAATGGTTTTCTTTTATTTTGCGGATCATCGGAATTTCATCCATATCAAATTCATCGCGAATTTCGCCAACAATTTCTTCAAGAATATCTTCAACCGTTACAAGACCTGAGGTACCGCCATATTCATCCATTAATACCGCCATGTGCATCCGGTCTTTTTGCATTTTCACCAGCAAATCATGAATTGGAATTGTTTCTATTACTCTTATTATCGGACGAGTATAGCTTTCTAATGTCTGTTTTGATAAATTCTCATTTCCAATTAAATCTGTTACCATTTCCTTAATATTCACAAGCCCAATAATATGGTCCTTATCTCCATCAATGATTGGATACCTTGTGAATTTTTCCTCACGTGTTACCTCAAGGAAGGTCTCTAAAGTATCATCCTTCGATAAAGAAACAATTTCCGTTCTAGGAACCATAATTTCTTTTGCAATTCGATTATCAAACTCAAAAATTTTATTTACATACTTAAACTCTGATTGGTTAATCTCACCACTTTTATAGCTTTCGGATAGGATAATTCGAAGCTCTTCCTCTGTATGAGCAATCTCGTTTTCGGAAACTGGCTTTAAGCCAAAAATACTGGATACAATACGCGCTGAACCATTTAGCACCCAAATAAACGGGTACATAATCTTATAAAAGATGATTAGCGGACGTGCTACCGTAAGGGTTATGAACTCAGCCTTCTGAATCGCCAGTGTTTTTGGAGCAAGCTCACCAACAACTACATGTAAAAATGTAATTGAAGCAAATGCAATCGCAATTGATAATATTTCCGTTGCTCCCTCGGGAATGTTTAATTTTAAGAAAACAGGACCAAGCAAATGCTCTATGGTCGATTCCCCAATCCAACCTAGGCCCAAGGCCGTAATGGTTATCCCAAGCTGACAGGCAGAAAGGTATTCATCCAGATTCGAAATCACTTTTTTTGCTGAAACAGCCTTCGAATTTCCTTCTTCAATTAACTGATCAATTCTTGTACTTCTAATCTTAACAATAGCAAACTCTGAAGTTACAAAAAAGGCAGTCAATGCAATTAAAATGGCTATTAAAACCAAGTTAAATATGTCCAAATATTTTCCTTAGCTCGCTGTTAGACGAGTAAGGAGTCACCTCCCAGTATTATACAAAAATTAGCTCGTTACACTTACGAGCGATTTTTTTAAAGCAGATCTTAGCAGACTTACATTATTAATCAGCTTTTCCTTCTGCTGTTCATCCAGTTTTTCTAATATTGGCAGCAAATCAAATAAATCACTATGAAGCTGCTTCATCTGCTGTGTTACCGCGCAAACATGTTTATCCACTTCAGAAAGATGGATATTCCCCGCTTTCCGCATTTCTAGTTTTCTTCTAATCTCGTCTAAAGGAAAGTGCAAACTCTTGCATTCTTCGATAAACTTTAAATCATTTAACGCTTCATCTGTATAAATGCGGTAATTTGACTTAGAACGATCTGCCCTTAGTAAGCCAATCGACGTATAATAGTCAATTGTTCGTTTCGACACATGCGCTATTTCTGCTATTTCGCCAATTCGATAGACAGCCCCATCATACCACCTCAACAATATATAAAATTAACAATAATTATAAAGAATTTAAACCGTACAGTCAAACGTTCTGGTTATAGTAGTCATTGTTATCTACATTTTATGGGAAAATCGTCATTCGTATGAATGTTAAAATCAAAATATTCTAAAAATGGGAATATGAAAAGCGTCTCCTTATTCTGGAGACGCCTTCGTTTTTTTTACCTCTATGTAGAGAATATGGTGACCTTGGATTTCCTTGATTTGAAATGCGAAACCTTCCTTTTCAAGCGTATCACCCTTATGCACGTCAAATTTTTGGGTTAAAAACCATCCTCCAATCGTGTCGACATCTTCTTCCTCGAGATTAGTACCAAGAAGATCGTTTACCTCGCTAATAAGGACTTTCCCATCCAAAATATAATGATTATCGTCTTTTTTCTGAATTAGAGGCAGTTCGTCTATATCAAATTCATCGCGAATTTCACCGACAATTTCCTCCAAAATATCTTCAACTGTCACAATCCCAGCCGTTCCGCCATATTCATCGGATAACACGGCCATATGGGATCTGTTTTTTTGGAGTTTAACCAAAAGTTCCTGGATTGGAATTGTTTCAATTACATGAATGACAGGCTTTAAATAAGGCATAAGCGGTTCTTCTCCGTTACATTTTTGCTGGATGCAATCCGTTAATACTTCTTTTATATTAACAATCCCTAAGATATTGTCCTTGTCTCCTTCAATGAGGGGATACCGAGTGTATTTTTCCTCCTTTACGATTGCAAGAATCTCTTCCATGGTGGCAGTTTTGGAGAGTGAAATCACCTCTGTCCGGGGCACCATAATTTCTTTCGCAATCCGATCATCAAATTCAAAGATTCGATTCATGTATTTGTATTCAGATTGATTAATTTCCCCGCTTGCATAGCTTTGGGAAAGAATCATTCGCAATTCCTCTTCCGATAGGCTAATATCATGTTCGGAAGCAGGCTGGATACCAAAAAGCCCAGTTACAAACCGGGCAGAGCGGTTAAGTGCCCAAATAAAAGGATACATGACCTTATAAAACAAGATGAGCGGACCGGCAAAAAGTAAAATGATTTCTTCCGCTTTTTGAATCGCAAACGTTTTTGGAGATAATTCACCAATGACAACATGAATAAAGGTAATGGCCATAAAAGATATAATTACAGAGATAATGTGCTCTATAGCCGACGGTATTTGTATGAATTCAAAAACAGGCTGTAAAAGATTTCGTATGGTTGGTTCGCCAAGCCAGCCTAGAATTAAGGAAATAATAGTGATACCAACTTGTGTTGCGGATAAGTAACCATCTAAATTTGATATTACTTTCTTTGCTGCCTCCGCTTTGTTATTTCCTTCCGACACTAGCTGATCAATTCTTGTTGTACGGACTTTTACAATTGCAAATTCAGATGCAACAAAAAAAGCGGTAAGTGCAATTAAAATAGCAATTATGAATATGTTCATTAAAATCATTTAACACCTTACCATTCGTAAGGTATGCCACCTCACTTAAAATCCTCATTTTTTCATTATTATTTCAAAATAGGCGTTAAAAAGCAAAAAAAGCCAGCATAACAAAAAAACTGCTAATAAAAGCAGCTTTAAAGGTTCTTATTAATGTTCCCAGAACCATTCCATTCACGAGCTAGCATGCTATAAACGATTAGGTCATGGAAGTGACCATTTAAATGTTCGCCATCTCTAATTAAACCTTCCTTCACAAATCCTAATCTTTCCGGTATCGCTCGGCTTTTCTTATTTTTCACTCCACAGCGGATTTCTACTCGATTTAACCCCAATTGAAAAAAGGCATAGTTAAGTAATGCTTGAACAGCTCGGGTCATAACCCCATGGCCTTCCGCATTTTTTGCAAGATAATAGCCAATACTGGTCATGCTATTATGCCAATCCATTTGGTGTAAGCCAATCGAGCCGACAAGTACTCCTTTATAAAGAATCCCAACATTAAATCCGGTACTATCTGCGAATTGATTAAGCCAAACAGGAATAATCGTCTCAAATTGATAGGGAGAAGTCATGCTGTCTACCCAGGGCAGCCACTTCCGCAAATGATTACGATTGTCCTCAACTAGTTGAAAAAGCTTTGAGGCATGGTGCCTCTCGAACAATTGAAGCTCAATTTCATTATCAACTTTTAATGTAAACATTGGACTTTTCTCCTGCTTAAATTTTTTCCTATATCCTATGCAAGATAGAGGGAAGTCGGAAGAAATTTCCTAGATAAAAAAAATCCCGCCTTTTTATTAAGTGGGATTAGTTTCTATCATTTATTAAATGTTCAGATTCCAAACTTAATGCAATCGGTAAATGTATGGAGAAGGTGGTTTTATTCGGTGTGGAATTACAGGTTAATTTCCCTTTGTGTTTTTCAATAATTTCTTTACAAACGAATAGACCTAGACCAGTACCAAGTTTTTTCGTCGTGAAGAACGGTTCAAAAATTGTTTTTTGCAATTCAGTTGGAATCGCAGGACCATTATTTGAAATGGTAATAATAATGTGTTTGTTGTCTTCTAAAGTACTGTTAATTTCTATTGTTGGATGGGGATTCGCATGATGATTTAAAACATCAATTGCATTAAATATAATATTGATAAAAACCTGTCTAATTTCATCAGCATAACCGTGCAGCGTTATTTCCTCACACAACTCTTTGATTATTTTAACTTTGCCATCAAGTATGCTAGGGTAGAGAAAGTTCAAAACTTCGTCTATCAATTTATTTAGTTTAAAGTAATCCTTTTCCTTCCCAATCAATTCTTTCTTGGATAATAACAGAAACTGAGAGATTCTAAAATTTAACTGATCTAATTCACTTGAAATAATATCAAGATATCTCATATTTGGAAAATCAGCTTTAAGCAATTGGATAAATCCTTGAACAGATGTGAGCGGGTTTCTAAATTCATGAATAAAGCTGGATGTCATTTGACCCAAAAGGGTTAGTCGATCCTGATGGGTTGAGTCGATGAACATAGTCTTTTCCTCGATGATTTTGTTTTTTGCTTCTGTATAATTAGAAACTGCATAGTATAAAAACTTGTCAAAACAGAAATTAATCCGATTGATCGATTCTTGCATTTCTCCCCATGATATCCCCGTTTTGCTTAAATAACTGTACATAATCGTTCTGCCAAGATTTACATTATAAACAAAATCCCCAATGTTAATATTGGCAATTACTCTTTCTTCCGATATTTCTTTTGCAATCTTTTCGATTACTAACAAAAGCTCCTCTTCGGTCAACTTATGCATATTTAAGATAACATGAAAAAGTGCTTTGCCATTTTCGCTTATTTTTTCTATATATGGGTCTTCTTTAGAAATAATATATGAATTTTCCCAATCAAGAAGCAATTGATCTTTATGTTTATCAAAGAAAGCAATTAAATCTGTTTGATCATTTTTAAACATATTGTCCCTCCCGAAACACATTACGCCTTACCATCATAATTCGCTGATAATGACAAAAAACCCTCTTAAAAACATGTTAAAATTATTTTCCTAATATTTACATAGTTAATT
This sequence comes from Neobacillus sp. NRS-1170, assembly GCF_050468025.1. NCBI lineage: Bacteria > Bacillati > Bacillota > Bacilli > Caryophanales > Bacillaceae > Neobacillus > Neobacillus sp. NRS-1170. The sequence goes on from NZ_JBITPF010000036.1 coordinate 46,229, forward strand.
TGTCACAAAAATCTTCTTTTAAAAATAGTTTAAATTTACCCTTGTATTCGATTTGGAATAGTAGTATATTCATAAAGAATTAATTGTATAGTTCCACAGGGGGAGCTGCAAATGGCGGCTGAGAGTGAACGGTTGAGTTCTGACCCTATGAACCTGTTAGTTAACACTAGCGTAGGGATGTGGTTTGCCAGATAGATTAGCAATGCAGACAATCCTTATGTCTTGCATTGCTTTTTTTTGTTTACCAAAATGGAGGGAGAAATTGAAATGACTAAAAGAAATAATACTTTATTTATTACCGAGGTTGCTGTTTTTACTGCGCTCGCGTATTTATTGGATTATGTGGGAAATATTCTTTCGTTTAAAATCTGGCCGCAGGGAGGATCGGTTTCAATCGCAATGGTACCGATTTTCCTAATGGCCTTCCGCTGGGGAATGAAAGGCGGCCTTTTAACCGGATTTTTATTAGGATTATTACAGTTCATTCTTGGTTTTGCGCAAGTATATACAATTATTCAAGGAATTATTGATTACTTTATAGCTTTTACAGTGGTAGGCTTTGCGGGCATTTTTGCCCGTCAGATAAGCAAAATGCTTAATGAAGGGAAAAAAGGTAAATGGATTAGCTATGTAATATTTGGTGCTTTCATTGGGAGCTTGCTTCGTTATCTATGCCATTTCGTTTCAGGGTTCGTTTTCTTTGGAGAGTATGCCCCAAAGGGCCAGCCGGTTATGATTTATTCCCTGCTTTATAATGGGACATATATGCTTCCTAGCTTTGTGATTAGTGCCATCATTGTCATTCTTGTTATTGGAGCAATGCCAAAGAGAATGCTAGTCCGGGAAAAATAAGTTTTAACAAAAGAAAAGCCTCGCGGCTTTTTTTTTTCGCTTTTTTGTCACAAGTTGAATAGGCTAAATACCTTAACTAAATGATAAAATTACCTTATAAAGAAAGAGAATCATTCTCAATTAACATAGATAGGGTGAAAATACATGTTTGGTTTATTAAAAGCAGGGGATAAAGGAAAAATTATTGACATTTCACATGTGGGTCACCTCGTACAAAGACGATTGCTAGATTTAGGAATTACTGAAGGATCAGAAGTTTGCGTGAAGTGTGTAATGCCCTTTGGCGGTCCTATTATGATAGAATCCTGCGGCCAGTGTATTGGAATCCGGAGGAAAGAAGCAATTCAAATAGAAGTGGTGAGAATATAATGGAAATTGCTCTAATTGGAAACCCCAATACTGGGAAAACCTCGCTGTTTAATAATCTAACAGGTTCCTATGAGTATGTTGGCAACTGGAGCGGTGTAACAGTTGAAAAGAAAGTAGGAGTATTTAAAAATAATATTGGCAGATTAATTGACTTGCCTGGTGTGTATACTCTAAATCCGCTTTCAAAGGATGAAGGGGTTGTAACGTCATTCTTTTTAAATGAATCAGTGGATCGCTTGCTAAATATTCTCGATGCTTCTCAATTAGAGCGCAATTTGCATTTGACTTTGCAATTGCTGGAATTTGAAAAGCCTGCTCTTATCGGACTAAATATGATAGATGTCGCAAATAAACGCGGAATTCACATTGATGCATCAAAGCTGGCTAAAATACTCGGCGTTCCTGTTGTTCCTGCAGTCGCTCGAAGCGGGAAGGGCTGCGATAAGCTTGTAGATGTCATTTCCACGAATTCTATCATCCCCATAAATAGGAATCTTGTTCATTATGGGAATGAGGTTGAAGAGGCGATTTTGGCATTGTCCTATGAAATCACGGGTAAAACAGAACATTCACTAAGATGGCTGGCAATTCAATTCTTAGAGGGAAATGAATACGTTAAAAATTATCTAAATAGAATAAGTGACTCACAAAAAATCAGTGTCATAGCTGCTAACTTGGAATTGAAGTTACAACAACACTATGGCACCAAGTCTTTGGCTAATTTCATTTATTTAAAGAGAAAAGAAGTTATTGATAAAATTATCGCAGAAGTTGCGATAAAAAGTGATTCGGTTATTCCGCTTTCAGAAAAAATAGATAGCATCGTCACGAATCGGTATATAGGGATGCCGATCTTTTTGTTCCTTATGTATTTAATGTTTATGCTTACATTTGATTGGCTTGGAACACCGTTGTCAGATGGCTTAGAAGCTCTTTTAACAGGACCTATTACGGCCGGTTTTGAAAAAATATTGACAGCTATACATGCTTCTGAATTTATTCATGCACTCATCATTGAAGGCTTAGTAGCAGGTGTTGGCGGGGTACTTGTCTTTGTACCGCAAATTTTTATCTTGTTCTTCTTCATTTCCTTATTAGAAGATTCAGGATATATGGCTCGTGTTGCCCTAGTAATGGATCGAATAATGGAAGCAGTAGGTTTGAATGGAAAAGCTTTTATTCCAATGATGATTGGCTTTGGCTGTAATGTTCCCGGAATAATGGCGGCAAGGACCATTGAAACACCAAGGGAACGGCTGTTAACGATTTTGCTGACCCCCTTAATGTCCTGTTCGGCACGCTTGCCCGTTTATGCCTTATTTGTCGGGGCATTCTTTGCTGCCCATAAAGCACTCATTGTACTAAGCTTATATATACTTGGAATTGTTGTCGCTTTGATCTTAGCAAAAATATTTTCTTCCAGGCTGTTAAAATCAGAAACTTCCCTTTTTGTCATTGAACTGCCTCCTTACCGTTTGCCTCAATTTCAATCATTATGGAGAAGTACATGGGATAAAGGGAAAGGGTTTGTGAGAAAGGCTGGTACCTTTATTTTTGCTGGTTCAGTGTTTATCTGGTTATTATCCTATGCAGGACCGAACGGTTTAAATGTAAACATGGATAACAGCTTCCTAGCAGCCATTGGAGGCATCCTTGCCCCTGTGCTCGCGCCAATTGGTTTTGGTACATGGCAGGCTGCTGCATCCTTAATTACAGGCTTCCTAGCTAAAGAGGCCATTATTTCAACCATGAATATTATCTATTTTGTGCCTAAGGACAACAGCCTGCAAGGACTACTATCCCATTATTACATGCCGCTCTCCGCCTATAGTTTTATGGTGTTTATACTTTTGTATATCCCTTGCTTAGCTACTACTGCAACGATATATAAAGAAACCGGTTCTAAAAAATGGACAGCTTTTTCAATGGGTTATGCATTAGCAATTGCCTACATTTTGTCGATAATCATATATCAGGGTGGAAAACTGCTTGGTCTTGGATGATTATTTAAAGAGGTGAATATGATGATTGCCAGTATTGTTATCGGTGCTGCCATTTTTGGATATGCTGCATGGGCAATGATGAACTTTATCAATAAATCGAAAAAAGGCAAATGTGCCGCCTGTGATTTAAAAAATTCGTGTTCAAGCCAGTGTGGCAATTCGGAAGAATTATAATTCTTTAGGTAAATCAACAGGCCAGTTAGCAAAGACAAATCCCCTTTCTAGACAATCTGACTGCTATCAAAGAATTGATAGCAGTTTTTTTATGATAAAATTTGAATGATTCCAGGAACTTGTGTAAAATTACACCATAAGCTATTGAAGGAAGGGCTTTAAATGACCAGAGATGAAATCATATTGAAAGTGTCTGAAAAGCTTCGCTTGATTCGGACTGAAGCAGGCTATACCCAGGATAGAATGGCTGAAATCATTGGTGTATCAAAGAAAACACTTGTTCAAATTGAAAAAGGAAGAGTCCTTGCTAACTGGTCAACAGTCGTTGCTATTTGTGCTCTTTTCCGGGAAACGGAAACAGTACAATTTTTATTTGGTAATGAGCCACTTGAGGTATTGGAAACGGTAGCTCGAGAAGGAATTGATTACCGCAAAACGAAAACATTGGGCGGCCGGATCTGGTGGAGAGCAATATCTAAGAAAAGCGGATTTATTCTCCAACAAAATATCCTCAGTAAACATTTTAGGATACTGGACGAAGGCAATTATCGGATTTTTAGCAGCTTTGATGAGAAGCTATCGAAACAGCGTTTTAAAGAGCTGACGAAAAGTGAATAATATCTAAACATAAGATAGGGTTCTCCTGTCTTTTTTTTCTCTTCGAAATAGGAGGCATCTATGAAAAATTTGAAAAAATGGCATGGAGTTCAAATCTTGGTATTAATCGGCTTAGTTATCATTTTAGGCTTCTTTGGCGCTATTTATTTTTTTTCCAAGAATGCCAATATAACTGGACTTAAAAATGAACTACCCCAGCCAACGGTTTTTTATGATGTAAACGGGAAAATAGCGAGCAAGGTTTCGGCGAATAAAAATGAAGGGGTTCCAATTAAGGAAATCCCTGAATCAATGAAGAATGCCGTAATTGCCATCGAGGATCATCGATTTTATCAACATGAAGGTGTTGATTTAATTGGTACCTCAAGGGCGCTTTTCCGTGACCTAAAGGAAGGAGGGATGGTGGAAGGCGGCAGCACTATCACACAGCAATTGACGAAAAATACTATCCTTACATCTGAAAAAACGCTTAAAAGAAAAATGGAAGAGATCTTTTTAGCATTGGCGGTTGAGCGAGAATATTCGAAACAAGAAATTCTGCAAATGTATCTAAACCAAATTTATTTTGGAAATGGGGCATATGGGATTAAGCAAGCAGCAGGCAAATATTTTGCCAAAGAGGCAAAGGAGCTTTCGATTAGTGAATCCGCTCTACTAGCCGGATTAATTAAGGCTCCATCTGCCCTGAATCCATATGACCATATGCAAAAAGCAATTAACAGGCGAAATCTTGTACTACTGCAAATGAAAAATCAAGGCTATATTACAAATGAACAATATGAAAAAGCCAAACTGGAAAAAGTGGTTTTAGATGATAAGGGCGGCGATCCGTTCCGCGGTAAATTCCCTTATTATGTTGATCAGGTATTAGACGAAGCAATTCATCAGTATGGGTTATCGCAAGATGATCTGCTTACTGGAGGCTATCAAATTTATACAGAGCTTGACCCCCATATGCAATCGGTAATGGAATCAACCTATCAAAATAACAGTTTATTTCCAAAAGGAAAAGACCGTCTAGTTCAAAGCGGCGGGGTCTTAGTAGACCCGAAAACAGGCGGGGTCAGAGCCCTTGCAGGAGGAAGAGGAGAACACACTTTTAGAGGCTACAACCGGGCGTCCCAATTAAAAGCACAGCCCGGTTCCTCATTTAAGCCATTAGCTGTCTATACCCCTGCGCTAGAAGAGGGTTGGAAAATCACGGATATGCTAAAGGATGAACCGATGAAATTTGGAAATTATCAGCCTAGTAATTACGATCATCAATATATGGGAGAAGTCCCGATGTATGAGGCGGTTAAGGAATCGAAAAATGTATCAGCAGTATGGCTTTTAAATGAAATCGGAATTGAAAAGGGGCTGGATTCAGTTAAACGATTCGGCATTTCCCTGGATAAAGCGGACCGGAATTTATCGGTTGCCCTTGGAGGCTTGCATAAAGGAGTCTCTCCCCTAGACATGGCAGAAGCTTTTTCCGTATTTCCGAATAACGGTGTCGAAGTGAAGGCGCATGTGATCAAAAAAATCGTCGATGCAAATGGCAATGTGGTTGCCGAATGGAAAGTCAAAAAGGAGAGAGTTACGACAAAAGCAGTGACGGATGATATGACAACAATGCTGCTCGGTGTTGTGGAACAGGGTACAGGAAAAGCCGCCAAAATCCCTGGCCGCGAAACGGCAGGAAAAACAGGCTCCACCCAAGTACCGATCAAAGGAATTAATGGTCTGAAAGACCAGTGGTTTGTCGGCTATACACCGCAGCTCGTGGGAGCTATCTGGGTCGGTTATGATAAAACAGATGCGGATCATTATATCACTCCCACCAGTAAAACAGGTTCTGCTGTTATATTTCGTGAAGTAATGTCGGCAGCATTAAAAAATAAACCAAAACAAAAATTTAATGTGACGCATATTTCCGTTTTGGAAGAAAAAAAACGATTTAATTTTCAAGAGGAATTTAATAATGAAATTCAAAAATGGGAAGATAAATGGAACAAGCAAATAGACAAGTGGGATAAGAAAGGAAAAAATAAGGGACATGGAAAAGGTGATTAAGGGCACGGAGCAATCCGTGTCTTTTTTTTTTTCAATGTTTAATTGTAAAATAAATTTAGAATGAACGAAAGTTAGTTTTATTCGTCATAAATAAAGAGAGAAAAAACAAGGAATATGGGGGAAGGAGAGGGCTATTGCTAAATGGATGCATTAATAAAAAATGCTAAAAATGGGGACCATCTTGCGTTTGCCATGTTGTTTAAAGAACATTATCCATTCCTTGTAAAATATTTAATAAAAATTACAATGAATCCCGATACAGCTGAAGAATTAGCACAAGAGACAATGGCGAAATGTATTCAAAAGATTCACCTATATAATGGGCAAAGCAAATTTTCTACATGGCTTATTTCTATTGCGACAAATACATATATTGATCAGTGCCGAAAGAAAAAAAGAGAAAAAAACTGGCAGGGACAAGAGGAAATTTACCGGAAGCTGAAGTGGCATTTCGAAAGCAGAAATGAAGACTGGAACGACGCTCTGGAGGCACTCGGGAGACTGCCTGAGGACGTCCGTATTCCCATAATATTAAAGCATTATTATGGTTACTCTTACGAAGAAATAGGCGAATGGCTGAAAATATCTCCTGGAACGGTGAAATCAAGAGTTCATAATGGAATCAAGTCAGTCAGAAAGGAGCTGAACCTAAGTGAAGAAACAGAAAGTCATCGTTTTGGACAGCGATCAACAAAATAATCAGGACATTTTAGCTATTTCTGAGATGCAAGAAGGTTTAAACAAAATAGAACAATTCCCAGTCTATTCACCAGACCTACAATGGTTTCAACAAATGGTTTTAGCGGAAAAACAGCGAATTAGGAAAAAACTCATTAGAGATTTTGCTATCTTTTTAATAGTAGCGATAATCATTTTGTGCGGGATTATGATTTCCTTATTTCAAATGCCGGCAGTTTTTATATTTTTACAGATTGCCACGACCGTTTTTATTGCATTTTATAGTGGAACACGTTTAATGAAGAAGGTGAATGACGGATGAAAGGAGAGTATTCATTAACCGTCATCATCTTAGTGGCTGCTATTTTGTTAGTGCAAAGCATATATTTATTTTTAGATGCCCGTAAACATAATCATAATTATTGGCTTTGGGGAATTGTCGGCCTTATTCAAGCGCCAATGCCGACATTGTTTTATTTGATTTTTGTGAGAAAAATTTTTCGTAAAAAGAGAAGAAGTGAGGCGAATTCAAATTATGATGATTGTTACGACTGATTACCTGCCGGGCAGGGAAATAAAAGAAGTGCTTGGTTTAGTCAAGGGAAGTACAGTCCAATCCAAGCATATTGGCAAGGACTTATTGGCTGGGCTAAAGACCATTGTAGGCGGAGAAATAAAGGAATATACAGATATGTTAAATGAAGCGAGACAAAAGGCGATTGAGAGGATGGCAGAAGAAGCCAGGCAGTTAGGGGCAGATGCCATCATCGCCATGAGATTACAATCTAGTTCGGTCATGCAAGGGGCATCAGAATTAATCGCTTATGGAACGGCGGTTAGGGCAGAATAATTCTGAAAAATGGGAATTGACTTTCATATCAACTGGTGATAATCTAACAAAGGAAGAAAAAATAGGAAATGGAGGGTTGCGCCATGATTAGAATAAGAAAAGTTAATTTTAAAACTGAATATTTAAAAGCAACCTGTCCAAAAGAGAATTCTCTTTAACTCCTTTTTGATGTACATTAAATAAATGACAAAACACAGGTTGCGTTCTTTATTGATGCGTAATGTGTGTTTTTTTGTCTCATTTTTGCAGAGGCATATCGCACTAATACAGCGGTATGTCTCTTTTTTTATCATTTTACCTAAAAAGGGGGAGGAACATGTGATGTTACTAATTGTTGAGGTTAGACTTATTCATTTAGCTGAAGAGATAGAAGGCGGATAGTAAAACAAAGGGGGAGGAACATCATGTTTTCGGTATTAAAAAAATTAAGCTGGTTTTTCAAAGAAAACTGGCAGAGATATGTTATTGCGGTTAGTTTATTAATTTTGGTAGGAATATTAGATGTGCTGCCGCCAAAATTGATTGGTATGGCTATTGATAATATTCATCTTGGGGAGATGAGTAAAAATAAAATCTTTCAATATTTAGGTGTTCTTTTATTGATCATGCTTGCATCCTACGGAATCACTTATGTATGGATGTACAAATTGTTTGGCGGCGCCTTCCTTGTTGAAAGAAAGCTTCGTTCACGGTTTGTGCATCACCTATTAAAGATGACGCCATCTTTTTATGAAAAGAATCGAACAGGAGACTTAATGGCCCGAGCAACTAATGATTTAAAAGCAATTTCGATTACCGCTGGATTCGGTATTTTAACGCTGGTTGATTCCAGTGTTTGGATGCTGACCTTATTGTTGACAATGGGGTTATTTATTAGCTGGGAGCTAACGTTAGCGGCCATTATTCCCTTGCCGGTTATGGCAATCCTGATGCAGATTTATGGTAAGAGAATTCACACACGCTTTATGGAGGCACAGGATGCTTTCGGTGAGTTAAATGACAGGGTTCTGGAATCAGTTGCAGGAGTCAGGGTCATTCGTGCCTATGTCCAAGAACAGGCTGATTGGAATAGGTTCCATCTATTAACAGAGGATGTTTATCAAAAAAACCTAAAAGTAGCAAGGATTGATTCTTTATTTGATCCAACCATTAAGATCCTGGTTGGAATCAGTTATTTAATCGGGCTTGGCTATGGCGCGTATTTAGTTTTTCATCAAACGATTACTTTAGGCAATCTTGTTTCCTTCAATGTCTATTTAGGGATGTTGATATGGCCGATGTTTGCAATTGGCGAGTTAATCAATGTGATGCAACGTGGAAATGCTTCACTAGACCGTGTCAATGAAACATTGGCCTATCAGGAAGAGGTTGAAAATCCAAGTGATCCGGTGGCAATCAATTCTGTTGAAAATATAGAATACAAGAGGGTAACCTTTCGCTATCCATCTTCTAAAAATAACAATTTGGAAAATGTGAATGTCCAATTATTTCAAGGTCAAACATTGGGGATCGTCGGTAAAACAGGAAGCGGAAAAACAACCTTTATCAAACAATTATTAAGGCAGTACCCGCTTGGAACCGGTGAACTATCCATTGCTGGAGTTCCGATTGAAGAGCAGATGCTGGATAAAGTACGAAATTGGATTGGCTATGTACCCCAGGACCATGTTTTATTTTCAAGAAGTGTAAAGGAGAATATTCTCTTTGGCAGAAAGGATGCAAGCGATCAAGAATTAGAGAATGCTATCGATCTTGCTGCATTTCGAAAGGATCTTGAGATGCTTCCGGAAGGGTTAAGTACATTGGTTGGTGAAAAAGGGGTAGCTCTTTCCGGAGGGCAAAAGCAGAGGATTTCGATTGCACGTGCACTCATTAAAAATCCGGAAATTCTCATTCTCGATGATTCATTATCAGCGGTTGATGCCAAAACCGAAAAAAGGATTATTGATAATATCCGTCAAGTCAGAAATAACAAAACAACGATTATCACCACCCACAGAATGTCGGCTGTTCAGCATGCTGATCATATTATTGTCCTTGATGAAGGAAGAATTATTGAAGAAGGGACACATAAACAGCTCATAGCGGTTGACGGGTGGTATAAAGAACAATTTTTACGACAGCAAATTGAAGGAAACATAGAAGAGGGGGTGTCAGCATGACCACAGGCAGAAGATTATTTGGATATGCATTAGCTTATAAAAAGATTATTATAGCTGCATTGGTCATGCTCACCATCTCGGTAGTCACAGATCTAGCAGGTCCCTTTATTGCAAAAAAGGTGATTGATCAGCATATTTTAGGGATTGAGTCAAAATGGTATGTTTCCAAGAAGGACGCAAATGCGGTAGAGTACAATGGTCAATTTTACAAAAGAGGAAAGTATTTTATAGATGGTGAACAGAAAGGGCAGCAAATCAGGATTCTACAGGTAGGCTCAAAATTTATTTTCCTTGATAGGGAGTTAGAATTTGATGGAAAAAGAACGATTGCTGAAGGGTCCTTAGTTATTAGAAAAGGGGAAAAGAAAGCCGTTTATCCGGTAAAAATCTTAAAGGGAGGAGAACTCCTTAAATTTTATCAGCCGGAAATCCCGTCGATTATTCAATTATTGTTCATTTATTTTGGATTATTAGTGGTTTCGGCCATTTTTCAATTTGGCGAACGCTATCTTCTGAAAAAATCGGCAAACCGAATCATCCAAAAAATGCGTGAGGATATTTTTGCTCATATCCAACGACTTTCAATCCAATATTTCGATAATCTGCCCGCAGGGAAAGTAGTGGCAAGAATTACGAATGATACAGAAGCGATCCGCGAGCTTTACGTTACCGTTCTTGCTACCTTTTTTACGAGTGTAATTTATATAACAGGTATATATGCTGCCTTGTTTATTTTGAACGTGAAGTTAGCCGCGATTTGTTTATTATTGTTGCCAATCCTGTATATCTGGGTGTTGGTTTACCGTAAATATGCATCCAAATATAATCGTGTTATTCGATCACGCAATAGTGATATCAATGCCATGATCAATGAATCCATTCAAGGAATGACGATTATACAGGCGTTTAACAGGGAAGAGGATACGAAAGGGGAGTTTGAAAAGCTTAATTATGAGCAATTTACTTATCAAAACAAATTGTTAAGCTTAAATTCTTTAACATCCCATAATCTCGTTGGCATATTAAGAAACCTAATTTTTGTGGCTTTTATTTGGTATTTTGGGGCCCAGTCGCTTCTGCCTGCTAACATTATTTCACTCGGAGTGCTTTATGCTTTTGTGGATTATATCAACCGTCTCTTCCAGCCAGTTCAAGGTATTGTAAATCAATTAGCCAATTTGGAGCAGGCTCTGGTTGCGGGTGAGCGAGTTTTTAAACTAATGGATGAGCATGGTGAAAATGTCAGCACAGAACGGGTTTCAAGGTTTAAAGGAAATGTATCTTTTGATAATGTTTCTTTTGGGTATAAAGATGGAGAGTATGTCCTTAAGAATATCGATTTCCAGGCGAAGCAGGGTGAAACTGTTGCCCTGGTAGGCCACACTGGTTCTGGGAAAAGTTCAATCATGAATTTACTGTTCCGTTATTATGACTGTCAAAAAGGGAAAATTACGATTGATGGAAAAGATGTAGAAAGTTTGCCGCGGCAGTCTATCCGAAATCATATGGGGATTGTCCTGCAGGATCCTTATTTGTTTTCAGGGACAATTGCTTCGAATGTCAGCCTAAATGATCCTTCGATTACGAGAGAAAAGGTGGAAAAAGCCCTAAAGGATGTTGGTGCAGATAAGGTGTTTAGAAATTTAGAGAATGGTTATGACGAACCGGTGATAGAGAAGGGAAGCACCCTATCAAGCGGACAAAGGCAGCTGATTTCTTTTGCACGGGCGCTGGCATTTAATCCGGCAATTCTTATTCTCGATGAAGCTACCTCCAGTATTGATACCGAAACGGAAACTGTTATTCAAGAAGCAATGGAAGTGTTAAAAAAAGGAAGAACAACTTTTATTATCGCCCACCGATTGTCAACCATCCGAAATGCCGACCAAATTCTTGTTTTAGATCGGGGAACGATTGTGGAGAGAGGAACACATGACGAGTTAATGGCCGGTAAGGGCAAATATTATCAGATGTATCAGCTCCAGCAAGGCGGCAGTGAACTGGCCGGTTAGATAAAGGAGACCCTTCTTTACAGAGGGGTCTCGTTTTTTTAATAGGTAAGTCCAACCCTTGAGCCAATAAATTTATTGCTGAAAAGCTGTTGAAATGCAAAATCTCCTGTATCATAGATAGAAATAGAAGAAGGATTTTCAGGAAGAATATCTTTTTCGTACCGATACTGCCCAAGTCTTTCTCCAATTGGTAAATAGGTGGGACATACAACAGTCCAATCTAGCCCAGAAGCCTTTAACAATAAATAAGCCTTTAAATGCTCCTCAGCATCACGGGTACTTTTTCTTTTCGACTCAGACGATTGGAAGCGATATAATTGCGGTGCAGATCGGGCCTGTAGGATTCCGGCTGTTCCAATAGTAATAATTCTTTTGATTCCTTCCCTTTTCATAATACTGATGATTAAAGGCATAGATTGAGAAAGTGTGCTTTTTCCATCAGTATTTAATGCACTTATTACAATGTCAGTCCCCTTCATTGTCTTCACAATATCCTCTTCATTTAAAACGTTCCCAGCCCTGACTTTGAGTCCGCCCGCATTAGCATTTATTTTTTCAAAATCCCTCACCAGCACTTGTACAGAAAATTGATTGGATAACGCATTTTCTAAAATCACAGAGCCTACTCTCCCTGTTGCTCCGAAAAGGCAAATGTTCACAAAAAATTCACTCCTTTGGCACTAAAGTGTAATTTATATCACTAGTAAATAATCTCGCCCATGATAGATTAAAAATGTTTAACAATATATATTAATTGGGGTGGGAAATCAACATGTCTGATTATTCAATAGTCCTATTAATCGGCAGCTTTTTAATCCTTTCTTATTATATCGGATATACAATCTATAAAGCATAGGCTGCAGACAAGTGTCTGCAGTTTTTTTTCGTTTTTGGTAAGAATTGCTTTCGGAATGGGAATATATATTGAAGTAATGTAAAAAAGTGAGGTGGACTCCTTGGAGAATTTTAGAGTAGAAAAAGATACGCTGGGTGAGGTGAAGGTACTAGCTGATAAATTTTGGGGGGCGCAAACACAGCGCAGCAAAGAAAATTTTAAAATTGGCACAGAGAAAATGCCGATTGAACTAATTTATGGTTTGGCATATATAAAAAAAGCAGCCGCAATCGTAAATTTCCAAATAGGAAAGCTAAGTGAATTAAAAATGAATGCTATTAACCACGTATGCGGTCAACTTCTAAATGGAGATTTTGATGACCACTTTCCTTTAATTGTCTGGCAGACAGGCAGCGGGACGCAATCCAATATGAATGTTAATGAAGTGATTGCTAATCGGGCAAATGACTGGCTAAATAAGCAGGGGATTGACCAATATGTTCATCCAAATGATGATGTCAATATGTCCCAAAGCTCGAATGATACATTTCCAACCGCAATGCATATTGCTGCTTATATAAAAATAACTAAAAACCTGCTTCCAGCCATTCAAGAGTTAAAAAGCACCCTGCGAGAAAAAGAAAACTCTTTTTCAAAAATTGTTAAAATCGGAAGAACCCATTTACAGGATGCAACCCCATTAACACTTGGCCAGGAAATTAGCGGATGGAGGTTCATGCTCGATAAGAATGAAAAAATGGTTACAGAAGCAAGTAATTATTTGCTTGATTTAGCAATTGGCGGGACTGCTGTTGGAACCGGTATTAATGCTGGCCCTGAATTTGGAAAAAAGATGGCTGAACAGCTTTCCAAGCTTACCGGTTTTGCGTTTAGATCTTCAGAAAATAAATTTCATGCCCTGACAAGCCATGATGAAATTGTTTATACCCATGGTGCGCTTAAAGCATTAGCGGCAGACCTAATGAAAATTGCAAATGATATTCGCTGGCTTGCAAGTGGACCTAGAAGCGGCATAGGAGAAATTAGCATTCCGGCTAATGAGCCTGGAAGCTCCATCATGCCTGGGAAGGTAAATCCTACTCAAAGTGAAGCATTGACGATGATTGTATGCCAGGTCTTTGGTAATGATACGAGCATCAGTATGGCTGCAAGTCAAGGGAATTTTGAGTTAAATGTCTTTAAACCAGTTATTATTTATAATTTAATCCAATCCATTAGACTTCTAACAGATGGTATTCGGTCATTTAATGAAAATTGTGCCTATGGAATTGAAGCAAATGAACAAGTCATCAAGGAACATGTAGCACGATCCTTAATGTTAGTTACAGCTTTAAATCCGCATATTGGTTATGAAAAAGCAGCAGAGATTGCCAAATTGGCGTTCAAAGAAAACAGCAACTTGAAAGAAGCAGCAATCAAAACTGGTTATGTCTCAGAAGTACAATTTGACCAATGGATTAAACCAGAAAATATGATATAAGTTAAAATGAAAGCCCCCTCTAGTAGAAGAGGGGGCTTTAGCCATATTATTTAATTGGTATATATGGGTTTGCTAAAAATTAACGGAATCCGCCGCCAAGTTGAGACTCAGCCATTTGAACAAGACGCTTTGTAATTTCTCCACCGACAGAACCGTTGGCACGTGAAGTTGTGTCTGCACCAAGATTAACACCAAACTCAGTTGCAATTTCATACTTCATTTGACTAAGTGCTTGCTCGACGCCTGGTACTAAAAGTTGATTAGAGTTGTTGTTACTAGCCATAGTTGAATAACACTCCTCTTAATAAGTTTGGGGTTAGTATGGTATTGAACCATAATGGAAAACCATTGCCACCATGGCCTAACCCATATTATCAATTTTTGTTTGATAAGAATTATTAGTATCGGAGAAATTATATTTGGTTGGATGATCCGGAGTTGCACCGGCTTTTACCCTTGTTGGTTTCATCCATCGATGTAATGTGTTGCTTGTAATTTTATTATGATTAAAAAGTAAAGACTTATTCGAAAGAATTCATTAGTAATTTATTCCATCACATAGGGTAAGTGAAGTAACACAAACTAAAGGTATCTACTTATCAAAAGGGTGAAGAATATGGCGATATGTCCAGTTTGTAATGGTTTGCGCGAAGCCTATTTAATGTGTTCAAACTGCGGAGATTCAATGATAGAGAGCGGCAGACTTATGGATTTTTATGATGATTACAGTCCTTATATGGAAATTGATTTAATGAAAATGGAGGATGGATTTTCAGACACAAATTCAGGACAAAAGTGTCCACATCTTTACCGCTGCCCAACCTGCCATCAAGATGAAATTATTTTTATAAAAGAATAAGCCCCGTCTGTTAGAAACGGGACTTATCAGGAAATTTACTTTTATGGGCGGATTCTTCCTTCTGTATCAGCATCAAAGAAATGTGCTTTATTTAAATCAAACGCAAGATCTAATTTATCACCTGGTTTAACGTCTGCACGTGAATCTAAGCGGGCAACAAAATCTTGTTCTCCGAGGCTTGAATATACCATCATTTCTGCACCAGTTAATTCAGCAACATCAATGTGGGCGGTAATCTTAGTACCTGTAGATGCCTCAATGAAGACTGGTTCATCATGAATGTCTTCTGGGCGAACGCCAAGAATAATTGATTTTCCAATATATCCTTGTTCACGTAAATACTTCATTTTCCCTTCTGGGACAGCAATTGAAGATTTTCCAATGATAAACTTGCCGTCTTCTAATTTTCCATTAAAAAAGTTCATTGCTGGTGACCCGATGAAGCCGCCAACAAACACATTTTCTGGCTTTTCATAAACTTCTTTTGGTGTACCAACCTGTTGAATGACACCGTCTTTCATAACAACTAAACGCGAAGCCATTGTCATTGCTTCTGTTTGGTCATGGGTAACATAGATGGTTGTTGTATTTAAGCGGCGGTGAAGCTTGGCAATTTCAGCACGCATCGCAACGCGAAGCTTAGCATCCAAGTTAGATAAAGGTTCATCCATTAGGAATACCTTTGCATCACGAACGATGGCACGGCCCAAAGCAACACGCTGGCGTTGTCCACCTGAAAGAGCTTTTGGTTTACGAGTTAAATATGCTTCTAATCCTAAAATTTTTGCTGCTTCCTTTACACGACGGTCGATTTCATCTTTTGGAAATTTACGAAGCTTTAATCCAAACGCCATATTATCGTAAACAGTCATATGAGGATAAAGGGCATAGTTTTGGAAAACCATCGCAATATCACGATCTTTTGGAGCTACATCGTTGACTCTTTTACCGTCAATGTAGAAATCACCTTTTGAAATATCTTCAAGGCCTGCGACCATTCGAAGCGTAGTAGATTTTCCGCACCCTGATGGTCCGACAAAGACGATAAATTCCTTATCTTCAATATGTAAATTGAAGTCTTGTACAGCGGTTACTTTATTATCGTAAATTTTATAAATATGATCTAATTTTAATTCTGCCATTCTTTTATTCCTCCCTATATCATTGTAACTTTAGTTTACAGGGGGGGGAGTAAAATTTATATAGACAGTCTGCACAAAGATTGAAAACGCTTTTTTGGGCATTTTGTTATTTCTTTTGCTGTTCAAACAAAAGACAGGCTAAAAAAACGGTAAAGGCTCCGTAAAAATCCTTTAAGCCAATCCCAGTTTTTTCGGTAAATTTATCAATTCGATATTGCAGAGTATTTCTGTGGATATATAATTTTTTAGCCGTCATACTTGCATTTAAATTTTGTTCTAAAAAAACCTTAATTGTAGAAAACATTTCTGTATCATTGGTAAATAGTTCAAATATCTCCTGGTTTATCATTAGTTGTATTTCATCAGGTAAATGACGGGCTAAATAAGACGGGAATACTCGTTCAAACGAAAGTATATTCGAAATTCCAAGACAAGAAATTGCAAATGAAAAGAATTCTTGTTCCTGCTTAAATTTAGTCCGAAGTTGATTAGAAAACGGAATTGGTTTTCCATTAAAAAAGGAAATTTTTACGTAAAAATCACTTTCCAAAGTTGCCGCCATCGACATTATTTCATCTTCTGAAAGAAAATTTTGTTTCTTTTCTTCTATGACGATACCCCTATTTTTGCTTTCCCAAATAATGATAATCTCTTCAGAAAAGAACCCCTTTAATGCTGATTCCATTTCTTCCTGATGATTATCATCACCAGTAATATTAAAATGAATAAATCGAATAGGTGTATCTTCCTTGTATAAAGGGGGAGGGCCTTCAGATAATAGAAATTCAGACCAAGTTTTACCTATACCCGAAGAGGAGACTGGTTGAATATCGACTAATTCATAAAGCGTTTTAAGGAGAGTTAACTCTTTTTCTTCTAATTCTGCTTTAGATATGCCAATCCATTCGTTCGCAATCTCATCATAAAACGTATAAACTAACTCGGAAGGATGCGAGGGCCGACCGGGAAACAAAATGGAGTTCTTATAAATAGTTAATAATTTTCGAAGCATCGTACCTTCCCCATTATAAAAATTTATTGGTTCTATTATATCAGTATAGACCTGCAGCATAAAAATAAAAAAGGCTGAGCCTTTTGAGGTCCAGCCTGATATTATGCAAAGTTATTAATCGCACTCATATGGTGGTTGTTCTTCAACCAAATCTCGTGCCTCTTCAATATTGGTTGAATCATAACGGGCGTGCACAGAGCCACCTGACATTCCTTCATTTATCATGCGGTCAACATCCATAAACACCTTGTCTCTGCCCTCATTTGCAGAGCCTTGATTTGTAACTTGATCTTTACCTTTTTCCATGACTATCCATCCTTTCCTTTTATATTTTTATTGTGTGGGAAAGGATAAATTTTCATTCATAAACATGATAGAGCATTAGTTCATGAATCTGGCTTGTTAACACTTCAATATCTTCCTGTTCAGGAATATTTGTTGTCCATTCAATTTTTCCTGTTTGGTGGTAAATTCCGGTGAATCTTTGCTTTTTATAATAAAAGGAAAAATTCCAGCCTGGTATATTTTTATTTTCAAATAACGGCTTAAACTGAAAATGCATGAGCATGTGATAATCCCCCTTTGATTTCTCAGGTTATTTTTAGCTTACCTTGTTTTGGAGATTATTTAAATAGATTTTCTGTTACATTTTATTATTTGCCAGTTGGAAGAATAAACGGCAAAGCTGCTCGATTTTCTTATCTTCGATTTCAGTTTCGTCAAAGCTCATTGGTTTGGAATTTACTTCAAAAATATAATATTTCCCTGACTCACTTACCGCAGCATCAATCGAAAATTCCCCAAAAAAGCCAAACTGTTCCGATAAGGCCTTTCCTATCTGAGGGACGATTGTTTGAATGAATTGGTCATGTTCAGTCGATTGCAAAAGCTTGTAAGGGAGGAGCCGCCCGCCTGATGGAATATGGGTCGTTATTTCTTGTTTCTGTGATGAACGAATACCAATCCCAGTTAGGTTAAAGTCATCTTTATATGCATGTGCTAGTATTCTAAAATCAAAACGTGCTCCATTATATTTGGCAGAGGATATTTCTTCCTGTGCAATATAATTTTTATCTTTCAGCTCCTTGTTCCAGTCTTCCCAAAAATGATCAAAGGAGGTATAGGTTTTCTTTTCTTTTACTCCATCCATTTCAATTTCCATTGAATTCATGATTCGTAGGCGGAATATTCCTTTTCCTTTGGAAGCTTGACTAGGTTTTAAATAAACATTCTTATGTTTTTTAAAGAATAAAAAAAATTCATTTTTTGATTGGACAAGGATGGTTTGTGGCAGGTAATGTTGAAGGCTCAGATGATTTTTAAACAAATTAAACAACTCGAATTTATCAATAAAGCAAGGGTTAAAAAAAGGAATGTTTTTTTCTCTTAAGTGGTAAAAAAAGTGTTTGCATCGTTCATCTTGTTCCGATTTCCGAAAAGGGATCCGATTATAAACAAGGTCAGGATATGGAAATGTTTCCTTTATCCATCGATTTTCAATCGGTGAAAAGGAATATCCATTAATCGTATCCTGCTCTACCCCTTCGATTGTAAAAATAAAGCTCATTCCGTTAAGGGAAATAAGCTTTTTTTGCAATTCTATAAAAAGCGGGCCATTCCCGGTTATTGCACCATTAGCTTTACGTGCCGTAATAATACCAACGAGGGGAGTTTTTTTATCGTACTTCATTTGAAAAGTTCCTCTGGGTGGAATAAGGATTGTTCTGTCAGAAATACAGCAAAGGCTAGAGATAATCTTCGAGTTAATATATCAAATAGCTTTAGTTCTGGATGACTGAAGATGGATCTTCCTGGCTTAGAATTCGCTTCGAAAAGCCAAACTTCACCGTTTCGGTCGATGCCTAAATCAAAACCAATCTCGCCAATAATCCCCGATATATTTTTATCAATAGCCTTACTTAATAAGAGAGCTGCATTCGATAGTTTTTTAGTAAATAACTCGCATTCATCCTTCGAAAAAATTTCTTCCATTGTTTTAATAGCTCCACCGCTTCTAGCATGTGTTGTAACACTGCCTGCACCAGCAATTTTGGCTGCAATGGCACTTACATGCCAAATTCCTGAATCGTCCTTATTCGTATGAATACGAAAATCAATGGACCGACCGTCTTGCCTTTGCAAATGAATGCCTTGTTGCACCAGCATTTTTTCAAGTGACTGATTTCCAAAAACGGAATGAAACAATCTTTCTAAGCTTGAAAATTTGCGCAAGCGGTTAACACCTGCGTCATCTTGGTAGCGGCAAAAATATTCAGATGTATGCTTATTATAGATAATTTGGTGTACACCTAATCCAAGGCTTCCATTTTTAGGTTTAATATACACATGACCATAATTTGAAAGCATCCTTTCAATTATGGAAAAAGAGGTAAACGGATGGGTTTCAGGAAGATAGGCATCGACTGAACCGTCCTGCTGCAGTCTTTCGTATATATCCAGCTTATTGAAGAAGCCAGGATTATACCAAGGAATAAGATAGTCTTTTTGTAATCTTTCCTTCACTTTGATTAATTTTGGATTTCCTTCACTTCTACGATTTGGCAGGCGATCGTAAATAACATTCGGAAAAGGCACCTCGAAATTATGCCAAGAGGAATCATAATAAAAGAACCCCTCAATTATCCCACGTTCCCAATCAATATGCCGCTCTCCAAAAAGATAGGCAATTGCCCCAACCTCTTTATTTACTGATAGAAGTTTGGAAAAGAATAACGTTCTTTCTCCTATGGGCTGTTCCGGAATTTGTGTAAAGCCGGCAGTGAAGATTCCAACGAGCGGCCCAATATAAAGTATTTCGTTTTCTAAAAATATATGGAGCGGAATATTCAAGCATGGGAAATGTATAGCTTTTTGAATTTCTTTACTAATCACAATGCGGTCATTTTTGTCTGGATGGGGGCGAAAATCAACCTCCATTGATTTTGACCCGAAGGCAATTCTTTTTAAGGTTTTTTCTTTAATAAGAAAAGGCGGGCAAAAAACGATCAATTGATTATTTGGGGCAATTTCAATGAGATAACGTTTTCTCATGAAAGCTCTTCCTTTCTGATTGACCGGTCTGAAATAAATGTTTTCCATAAAGAAGAGGAGCTAAGAAAAGAGTTTCTTTTAAAGCTGGCTGGGTTTCTAATATAACCTTTCTCCCTGGCTTGGAATTAATGTCTAGAATCCAAATGGATCCGTTTTTAGCGATACCTATATCGACACCAAGTTCAAATAAAGGCAGAAATTCTTTTTCAAGCATAAGGGGGAGCTGGGAAAGGATATATTCTAACTCCTCTCGGATATACTTTCCTTTAGCCGGCTGCAATGATGATGTCCAATCCGAAAAGGTGATAACGGAACCTCCTGCACTTAAATTTGATAAGATGCCTCCAGAATTGCCTAATCGAATACCTCTGCCAAGCTCACCCCAGACTCCCTGAATATTCTTTTGCAGGAGAATGCGAATATCAAAGGGCTGAAGTTCATCATTGGATAATTCCAGAAACGGCTGGATCAGGTATTGGCGGTTAGCTATTAATGGATCCAGCCAATTGATAAGCTTGGACTCATTTGGAAAAATCCGCGAAATAATCTTTTTTTGTTTCTCTGTTTTGACATGAAAGGTTTTGTCATTTTTTTTCAATGAATAAATGCCAAATCCCTGAAACCCATTAATTGGCTTTATGATAATTTTCTTTAACTTATTGAGTTCTTTTAAGATGCTGCTTGAATCATTTGCAAATTTTGTCGGTGGTAAATAGGCAGATAATGCAGTGTTTTTAAGTGAATGGTAAAGTTCAAGTTTGTTTGGCAATCCATAGCCTAAAAAAGTAATATCATTTCTGCTTTTAAGCCAGGAAACAATGGGAAGGCAAAGCTTGGAATGCTCATCATCTCCATAAAAACAACGATCGTATAAAATGGTTGGAATTAGAAATTCTG
Source organism: Neobacillus sp. NRS-1170 (assembly GCF_050468025.1). Lineage (NCBI taxonomy): Bacteria > Bacillati > Bacillota > Bacilli > Caryophanales > Bacillaceae > Neobacillus > Neobacillus sp. NRS-1170. The sequence continues at coordinate 67,299 of NZ_JBITPF010000036.1, forward strand.
TGTCTATCCACTGAGCAGTTTTTGCATCAAATTTTTTACCTCTTACCTGAAGTGAATGGGGATTAATTTCAGTAGGGATAAAACGGTAACATTCCATTTCGCACGATTCCGCAAGTTTAGCGATATCGTTAATATAAGAATCTTCACTATCCAGCTTTAGGGACATGATTCCAAATGAAATCAATTTATTCAACCTCCTTTTCAGAAATAACGTCTTTGGCCAGCTTTGTACAAAATTGGATAATCGCTTTTGCTGACGGTCTAATTTTTCCGAGACCGTCTTCAAATAGTTTGGAAGGTTTTGAGTTTACTTCTATTAGCCAGGGTTTTCCTCCTTCGTCAACCCCAATGTCAATTCCAAGCTCTCCGGTTATACCAGTTGAACGTAGACCAATGTTTTCCGCAATTTCAATTGATAATTCCTTCATAAGGGAGAGCGTTTGAAAAGCCTCTTTTTGATCCATCCATGTTAATAAGGCCTGGAGCGGCCGTAGTAATGTTCCGCCTCTAGCTAAATTTGATACGAATTCTTGGTCATTTGCGACTCTTGCTACCATTGAAGTCACACCCCAAGTGTCTTTTTCATTTTTGTGGCATAGCACCCGAAAATCCATTGAACGAGAATCTTGCGTAATTAAGGAAATTCCTTGCTGAATAAGAAAGATTCGATTGGTAAGCAGAGGTTTAATTCGTTGATAGATTTCCTCTAGCGAATAATTCTTGTCAATTTTCGGGGTATGGGTTGTAAACGATGTTTGAAAACGAAATAGATTTTCCTTTTCCTTTACTATTTTGATAATGTTTTTTCCTTGACTACCATGAATAGGCTTTACATAAACTGTTTGATATTTTTGAGCAAATTCAAAAAGGCTTTCTCTTGAATATATTTTAGTCTCAGGTGTATAGGGGATTAAGTGGTTTTCCTCTCTAATATGCTTATACACTTCCCATTTAGAGAGAAAACGGTCGTTAAACAATGGAATGTTCAGCTTTTCAATTCTGTTACGGAAATCCTGAAATTGATTTTTTTGTTCGAGAAGTCGGGAATGAATGCGGTTATATATGACATCAGGTAAAGGAAGCCTGGCAGGACTCCATTTTCCTTCATTAAAGTAATATCCTTGATTTGAAAATTGGTCTAATGAAAACACATAGAATAAACCACCATTTTCAGAAATTCCTTGATGAAGTTCTTCACAAAAACCGTGGATAGAACGAAAATGCGGTTGGTTTATTTCATCAGTCGCGAAATCGGTTAACAAGCCTACGACTGGGCCGAGCTGAAGTGTTTGTATGTCATGACGGTAAAAGCCCTGTAACTTTATTTTTTGGGCAGGTAAATCCAATGCCGTCATGATAGAATCGGGTATTAGCACTAGGTTGGGATCCATTTCTACAATTTGTATGTTTACCTTTTCAGAAGCCCTGCCTATGGTGATTTTTATTTCCTGATGGTTTTTAATTTGAAAATGGTGAAACGTATGGCCGGACATTTGTATGAAACGGTCATGTTGTTTTGAGGGCACTATTGGAATAATCGAAATGGTTGAAAATGAAAAAGACATAATCACTCCTCATTTATTTTTCAAAATGGGCATTAGTTGATATAAGTATCGTATGTTGTAATGTTATGGATGGTGAAATGAACATTCTCGCATTTCAAAGAATAGTTTGTTATAGTTGATTGGAAATGTTTATAAGTAGGCTGTGTTAAAGGTTACTGTTGATTTATTAACCCTGTTGATTGGAGCGGAAATCAACAGACTAGTTTAGCACAGCCAATAAATAAAGGGAGTGAACTAAAATGGCAGTTAATTTATTTGATTCCGCCTATGCGCTTGAAACAGCTATTCGTCAAAGCGATGAATATACAGCATTAAAAAACGCCTACAATGAAGTGAATGCAGATCCGGTTGCTAAACAAATGTTTGACCATTTCCGGCAAATGCAAATGAACCTTCAGCAAAAACAAATGATGGGCCAGAATATTTCCGAGCAAGAAGTACAACAGGCTCAAGCAACGGTTGCCCAAGTTCAACAGAATGGAAAAATTGCCCACCTTATGCAAGCTGAACAACGAATGAGCATGATTATTGGGGAACTAAACCAAATTATTATGAAACCATTAGAAGAGCTTTACGGAAAAATGCAATAACACTTCATAAAACCTTCGGTGCCGAAACCGAAGGCTTTTTTCTTGTTCTTGGGTTAGTCATATAAATGGATAAACATTCATAAAAGTGATATAAGGGTAATTTCACCAAGAACAGGGGGCAACAAAATGATTTATCGTTTGCTTGCTTTAAATATTGATGGAACAATACTACAAACGAATGGGAAAATTCATAAGTCAACGAAGGATGCCATTGAATATGTTCAGCAAAAAGGGATTTATGTTACACTCGTTACATCAAGAAGTTTTCCATCAGCGAAAAAGGTTGCTAAGGCATTAAAGATAAAATTACCATTAATCACACACCAGGGTGCTTTAATTGCAAGCGAAGTAGAAAAGCCGATTTATGTTAAACGAATCAATGAGGATATTACCTACGATACAGTCCGATTCCTTGAAGGAATCCCATGCCAAATTAGGCTTGTACATGAACAATTTTCGCTGGCAAATAAATTCAAGCTCCAAAATAATTTATTAGCGAAAACGGTGTTTACCTCAGGGGATCCCATTTTTTATTCACAGCAGTTTGTTTCTTCATTAAGTGAATATTTACATGATCAGCCTGTAACACCGCCAAAGATTGAGGTCTATTTTGAAGAAAAAAGCGATCTAATTGATGCAAAAAAAGCGCTTAGCAAAATGTTTACTGAGATTGAAATTATTGAACTTGATTCATTAAGAATAGATATTGTCCCTTCTGGTGTTTCCAAACTTGCTGGATTAACCGGCATTGCTAATCAGCTTGGGCTTAAAGCGAGAGAAGTGGTTTATATAGGTGACGGACTTGACGATATACCATTAATTGAAGCAGCCGGGTTAGGGGTCGCGATGTGGAATGCTGATTTTGCAGTGAAAAAAGCGTCCGATTGGGTCACGAGGTCGCAAAATGAACAAGGTGTGGCCTATATGGTAAAAGAACACTTTAGAAAACAACAGCCGATTGAGTTTCTACGGAAGATGAAAATAATAAAAAATTGACCTTACAAAGATATCATCGGTGGAAGCCTGTGATATCTTTTTTGCTTTATGGAATAATTTCCACTATATTGACCTTAGATTACTGATTTTGTACACTTAAGCTAGTTTAATTTGAAAGGTGATATACTTGCGGATTTCAATAATAGGGATAGAGGATGAAAGATTCAATCGGCCGCTCCAGCTGATTGCCAATTTGTTTTTTGAAGAATCTCAGATTTTCATGTCAGTCTTTGAAGAAGCTGATATACAAATAAATTTTAACTTGCAGGTTCAGGATAAAATACAGGTTTCAGCTGAATTGATGTGTAAAGACGAAAAAGTCTTTGCCTCAGAATATCAAAGAGAAATGAAAATAACCGATTCAGAAAAAGAAGGTTTTAAACAGATTAAAAACGCTGTTTCCCACGTCTATTTAACTGTATTGCAGGATTACACAGGCATTACGCAAAAATGGGGTATTTTAACAGGGGTCAGACCGACAAAACTTCTTCACAAAAAAGTGCAGGAAGGGATTCCGTTAGAAGCTGCACATCAGCAATTAAAGGCAGATTACTTGATTACAGATGAAAAAATCGAACTTATGCAGCAAATCGTTAATCGTCAATTGACAGTTGTCCCAGACCTATATTCACTTCAAAAAGAAGTGAGTATTTATATCGGTATCCCTTTCTGTCCAACAAAATGTGCCTATTGCACCTTCCCGGCCTATGCGATTAACAATCGTCTTGGCTCCGTTGACTCTTTCTTAGGCGGACTTCATTATGAAATGAGGAAAATCGGTGCATGGTTAAAAGAAAAAGGAATCAAGATTACAACAGTCTATTATGGTGGCGGAACGCCAACGAGTATTACCGCTGAAGAGATGGACATGCTCTACGAAGAAATGTACACATCCTTCCCAGAAGTCGATAAGATTCGCGAAATTACGGTTGAAGCCGGTCGTCCGGACACAATCAGTCCTGAAAAATTGGAAGTATTAAAAAAATGGAAGATTGATCGAATCAGTATTAATCCACAGTCATATACACAAGAAACCTTAAAGGCAATCGGCAGACATCATACGGTAACAGAAACTATAGAAAAATATCATCTTGCACGACGGATGGGCATGAACAATATTAATATGGACTTAATTATTGGCCTGCCAGGTGAAGGAATTCCTGAATTTACCCACTCACTGAATGAAACTGAAAAACTGATGCCTGAATCTTTAACCGTTCATACCTTGTCGTTTAAACGTGCCTCTGAAATGACTAAGAATAAAGAGAAATATAAGGTCGCGGACCGCAGCGAAGTGGAAAAAATGATGGAGCTTGCAGAGGGCTGGACATCTAGGCATGGATATGTACCCTATTATTTATATAGGCAAAAGAACATCTTGGGTAATCTAGAAAATGTTGGTTATTCTATACCAAGTCAAGAAAGTATTTATAATATCATGATTATGGAAGAAGTTCAGACCATTATTGGTCTTGGCTGTGGTGCAGCAAGTAAATTTATTGATCCTCTGACAGGAAAAATAACGCACTTTGCCAATCCTAAGGATCCAAAATCCTACAATGACGGTTTTGAAGCATATACAGATGAGAAAATAAAGATTTTAGATGAATTATTCTCGGAAAAAGGTTCTCCTGCTTAATGAAGCGGGAGAATTTTTTGGGGCATCGTTCTTAATAAAGGATTATTTACCCAGAATGTCGAATATTTTATTGGATATTCTTCATAGAATACTATGAAATTAAAACGCTTTCATTAGTGGGGGGATTCATTATGATGCAAACACCTTTAACGATGACGCATATGATTGAAAGAGCAGAAAAGTATTTTCCAAAGAAACAAGTAGTTTCAAGAACGTCTTCGGGCATCAATAGATTTACCTATAAACAAATTGCAGAAAGAACAAGAAGGCTCGCCGACGCCTTGGTAAAGTTAGGCGTTACTAAAGGTGATAGAGTAGGAACTTTAGCCTGGAACCATCATCGCCATTTGGAAGCCTATTTTGCAATACCATGTATGGGAGCGGTTCTTCATACTATCAATATTCGTCTTGCCCCGCAACATATTTCCTACATTATTAATCATGCAGAGGACAAGGTCCTGCTAGTTGACCCAGACATCCTTCCATTACTCGAAAAATGTGCCCATGAATTACCAAACGTTAAAGCATATGTCATCATGACCGATGAAAAGGAACTTCCGAAAACAAAGATTTCCCCTGTCTATCACTATGAGGACCTATTAGCTGAAGCAAATCCTGCCTACCAATACCCGAATGATATCGATGAGAATGATCCAGCAGGCATGTGTTATACATCCGCAACCACTGGAAATCCAAAAGGTGTGGTCTATTCGCATCGCGGCATTTATCTGCACAGCATGGCTCTAGGTCTTGCGGATACCGCGGCATTAAGTGAAAAAGACATCGCACTTCCTGTGGTACCAATGTTCCATGCCAACGCTTGGGGAATGCCGTTTGCCGCTGTTTGGTTTGGCACATCTCTAATTTTACCTGGTCCATATTTTACACCAAAATTGCTGGCAGAGCTTATCGAACAAGAAAAGGTAACGATTACAGCGGGGGTCCCTACAATCTGGCTGGGACTATTAAAAGAACTTGATGAAGGCTCCTATGATTTGAGCAGTTTAAGAGGGGTTTTATGTGGAGGATCTGCTGCACCAAAAGGCATGATTAAGGCTTATGAGCAGCGCCATAAAATTCCTTTCATGCATGCCTATGGGATGACAGAAACAAGCCCGCTTGCCGTTATCTCTACTTTAAAAAGCTACCAAGAGGAATTAGATCCTGAGGAGAAACTAAATATTAGAGCAAAGCAAGGGACCCTTGTTCCAGGTTTAGAAATGAAAATTGTCGGCAAGAATGGCGAAGTTGCCTGGGATGGAAGGGAGATGGGAGAACTATGTATTAGAGGACCATGGATTGCCTCCGAATATTATCAAGACGAACGGACTTTAGATGCATTTAGGGATGGGTGGCTCCATACCGGAGATGTGGTGACAATAGATGAGGAAGGCTTTGTGAAAATCGTAGACCGTACAAAGGATTTAATCAAGAGCGGCGGCGAATGGATCTCCTCAGTTGACTTAGAGAATGCATTGATGGCACATGAGTCTGTGTTCGAAGCGGCCGTTGTCGCCGTTCCCCATGAAAGGTGGCAAGAGCGTCCGGTTGCCTGTGTCGTTTTAAAAGATGCCTTTATAGGAAAAATAACGAAAGATGAGCTAGTTGAGTTTTTAAAACCACAGTTTGCTAAATGGTGGATTCCCGATGATATCTTATTCGTCTCGGAAATTCCAAAAACTTCAGTTGGTAAATTCCTGAAAATGGCATTAAGGGAACAGGTCCAAAAAGATATTCTTCCAAAAAATTAGAATTAAGGACAAAGGGTTCAGCCTTTTGTCCTTTTACTGTATAGGTAAATACTAGAAGAAAATTCAATATATTAAGAATGTTTGTTTTTATTCCTTCCATTACCAGCTATAATGGAAATGAATAAACAATTTGGGGGGCGTTTAAAATGGCAATGAATTTTGTTACGGATAAGGTAAATGTGCAAATTGAAGGCCGCGTTGCAACGTTGGAAATGAATCGTCCGGAATCAATGAACGCTATGGATATAGATGTCATTAAAGGGCTCGTCTGTAAACTAAAGGAAATTAGCGAATCAGATGATATTGATATCGTTGTCCTAACAGGCAAAGGTAGAGCCTTTTCGGCTGGGGGAGACATTAAAACCATGCTTTCAAACATGAATGAGAGCGATTTCTTGCCGGTCATGGATTGCATCAGTGAATTAATTATCACTCTTTATAGTATCCCAAAATTAACAATCAGTGCTGTCTCAGGTGCTGCTGCTGGATTAGGGTTCAGTTTAGCATTAGCAACGGACTATATTATCGCAGACAAGGCAAGCAAACTGGCGATGAATTTTATTGGAATTGGCCTTATTCCTGATGGAGGGGCGCATTTCTTTTTAGAAAAGAGATTAGGTGAAACGAAGGCAAAGCAAGTGATTTGGGACGGTAAAATGATGAGTGCGGAAGAAGCATATAAGCTGGGTCTTGTTCAAGAAGTGGCTGAAGAAGATCTTCAAGAGACATTACATACACGAATTAGCGACTGGTTGGGCCGTCCTATCCAAGCGATGATTAAAACAAAAAAGATTTTAGCAGAAAAGAACCGCCCTCAATTATTGAAAATCTTAGAATTAGAAAAATACGGACAGCAGAAAATGCGGGAAACTTTAGACCATAAAGAAGGCATAAAGGCTTTATTGAAAAAAGGAAGCCAAATTTTATCGGCAAATAATAAAACAAAGAAGCTCATGAGCTTCTTTGTTTTTTCTAAGAATGAAACAGCAATAACTTTCCGCTTGGTGAGATACATCGATGTGTTTTTTCTAGTAAGTTTTTCTCTGATAATAGTTTTTCACCATGCTTCTTAGCCGCATCGTCATTATCTGCCTGGAAGGCTTCATCTAAAAGCTTTTCTCCATTTGCTTCAAAGGCTGTTAGTTTATAAGTTTTCATCATACATACCCCTTTATTAAAAAAATAATCACTATTATTTTCACATAATTCTTAATATTTTTCAAAGGGAAAAATTTGAAACTTTTTCCTGTTTGGTACGTATGAAAACAGAAGGAGTGATTAACATGGTACTCAAACTTGAAGGTGTGACGAAGCGTTTTGGGCAATTTACGGCTGTCGATCAATTATCCTTAGAAATTCCCGAAAAAGAAATGTTTGGCTTCTTAGGAGCTAACGGGGCGGGTAAAACCACTACCTTCCGTATGATTCTAGGCCTTTTGGATTCTACCGATGGAAAAATCACATGGGATGGAAAGGCGATTGATTATTCTACAAGCCACTTGGTCGGCTATCTTCCTGAGGAAAGAGGGTTGTACCCAAAACTGAAAGTCCGCGACCAACTCGTTTATTTAGCTAGATTAAGAGGGATGCAAAAAAATGATGCTCTTATTGAACTAAAATCGTGGCTAGAACGATTTAAAATACCAGAGTATGAGAATAAGAAGGTGGAGGAGCTTTCTAAAGGAAATCAGCAGAAAATCCAATTTATTGCCGCAGTTCTACATAAACCAAAATTATTAATTCTCGATGAACCATTCAGCGGCCTTGATCCTGTTAATGTGGAAATGTTAAAGAAAGCTGTTCTGGCTTTAAAGGAAAATGGAGCGACCATTGTGTTTTCAAGCCACAGGATGGAGCATGTCGAGGAAATGTGTGAGCACCTCTGCATTTTGCATAAGGGAAGTCCAGTCGTACATGGTTCATTAAAAGAAATCAAGCGGGCATTCGGCAAAAAGAATCTTGCTATTCATGCTGATTTTAAATTAGACCAGTTAAAAAATTTCCCTGGAGTGGTAAGGGCTAAATCAACAATGGAAGGCGTTCATCTGCAAATTGAAGGGGAGCCAGTTGCAGAAAAAATATTAAAAGAAATAGTAGGGAAAGGATTCATTCGAAAATTTGCCCTTGAAGAACCTTCTTTAAATGATATTTTTATAGAGAAAGTAGGTAATTCTTATGAATAATTTTTGGATAATCTTATTTCATACTTATCTAAACAAACTGAAAAGCAAATCGTTTATTGTCACGACCATTTTAACCATTGTGATTGTGCTCGCCCTCACAAATTTAAATAATATCATTTCTATATTTGATAAAAATGGCGGTAAAGAAACAGTAGCAGTGCTCGATGAAACAGGAAGGCTTTATGAGCCTTTCAAACAACAAGCTGCAGCAATAAATAAAGATATTAAACTTACTAATTATAATGGAACTGAAAAAGAAGCGGAAAAAGCTATCGAAAAAGGCGAGTTTAAAGGACTTATTCAATTACGCTTTAATGATGAAAAGCTTCCAGAAGCAACCTATAAAGCTAGGAGCATTGCAGATTCTTCTTTGTTTACGGATCTCCAGACTAGTTTACAGCAGGTAAAAACCATGCTTGCCGCAACGCAAATAAATTTGACTCCCACACAACTTAAAAAACTATATGAACCAGTGTCATTTGAAAAATTTGCCTTAGAAAAAAATGCGAAAACGGAAGAGGAATTGAATCAAGCAAGAGGCCTTGTCTATGTTCTTCTTTTCATAATTTATTTTAGTGTTATCATGTATGCCAATATGATTGCGATGGAGGTAGCGACCGAAAAGTCTTCAAGGGTCATGGAAATCTTAATTTCAAGTGTTTCGCCAATAAAGCAAATGTTTGCCAAAATTATTGGCATCGGCTTATTAAGTCTGACGCAGCTTACAGTATTTTTAATCGTCGGATATTACTCATTAACCAAGAATATGGAATCATTAAAAGACGGCTTTTTTGGCGTTTACGGCTTTAAAGATATACCAGGAGAGACGATTATGTATGCTGTCATCTTCTTTATTCTCGGTTATTTCCTTTATGCAACACTTGCTGCCTTTTTGGGTTCGCTCGTCAGCAGGATTGAAGATGTCCAGCAGATGATTACCCCAATGACACTGCTGGTGGTTGGCGGTTTTATGATTGCCATGTTTGGGCTAGGAAAACCGGACGCTCCGTTTATTACGGCAACGTCCTATATTCCATTTTTTACACCAATGATTATGTTTTTGCGTGTCGGGATGCTGACCATTCCAGCTTGGGAGGCGATATTAGGAATATCGATCCTAGTACTCACTATTGCTGCTTTAGCCGTATTCGGTGCCCGAGTATATCGTGGAGGAGTGTTAATGTATGGGCAGTCAAATTCCTATAAAGATATTAAAAAAGCGTTACAATTAACTAAGAATAAATAGAGGGTTTAAGCCTTACCGTTTTTGGTAAGGCTTATTATTATTTTTACTACAGAACGTGCATTCGTATTTTAAAGATGTTAAAATGAAAGAAAAGAGGATGAAAGGAATATTTTGCCGATGAAAAAGATAACGTTTATTCATGCAGCGGATCTGCATTTAGATAGTCCGATGGTCGGATTAAAACATTTGCCTGCAGACATCTTTTCAAGAATCAAAGAAAGTACCTTCACGGCCTTAAAAAAGCTTACAGCTGCAGCTATCTGCCATCAAGTTGATTTTGTCATTTTAGCTGGTGATTTATTTGATGGCGAAGACCGCAGCCTGCGTGCCCAGTCACGCTTTCGAACAGAGATGCAGAAGCTTGAAGAGCACAATATTCCCGTTTTTGTTATTCATGGAAATCACGACCACTTAAATGGCTCATGGGTCCATTTGGATATGCCGGCAAATGTCCATATTTTTGATAGTGAGGTTGAGGTTAAGGATTTACATACAAGAAATGGTGAAAAGGTTCACTTTTATGGATTTAGTTATCCAACCAGGCACGTGTTCGATAGAAAAATAGATGAATATATGAAAGTAGAAGGAGCTGATTTCCATATCGGTGTTCTTCATGGCAATGAGAGTTCTGGCACGGAGCACGATAACTACGCGCCTTTCTCCATCCAGGAATTGAAAGAAAAAGGCTTTGATTATTGGGCTTTAGGACATATCCATAAGCGGGCAGTTTTATCAGAATTCCCGCCAATTATTTATCCGGGAAATATTCAGGGGAGAAATAAGAAGGAAACAGGAACAAAAGGCTGCTATTTAGTAGAGCTTTCAGAATCAGATGTAAATATGAAGTTTATAGAAACCTCTGATATTTTGTGGCAGGAAGCGGTCCTTGATGCTGCACCGGCAAATACCTTTGACGAAGTCCTTAAGCTGTGTCATGCAAAGATAAATGAAATCCGACAGGAAAAAACAGGAACTCTTTTATCTCTTTATATAGAAAATGTTCACTTGAATGATGACAGGGAAATAAGGGGGTTAAACGAAGAACTATTAGAACTGCTATTTGAGAATGAACGAGAGGAAGAATCGTTTGTATGGACATTCGATTTACTGATGATGGAGGCGCAGCAAATTGACAAAGAAAACTTAAAAACGGAAGCAAATTTTTATGCTGAGCTTTTTGAGACGATTGAAAATTATCAAGAAATTAACCACGCCGTGACTCCATTATATAATCATCCATTAGGGAGGAAATATTTATCCCATTTATCAGAGGAAGAACAAGATAATCTAATCAAAAAAGCTGAAAAACTATTAATCGAATTACTTTATCAATCTTAAAAGAAGCCTGAGTTAAGAGTCATTGTTGTGTTTTTCACTAAGTTGATTGGAACGGAAAGCGAGAGCCTGGAGGGAAAATTAACAGCAAAATTTAACACAGGCAAAAAGAAAGGAGTGTTTACATATTGAAAATTGTCGAGTTGCAGATTTATGGCTATGGTCAACTAGAGAATGTAAAAATCAATGACATATCCGATTTCCAAGTTTTTTTTGGTGAAAACGAAGCCGGGAAATCGACGATAATGGCCTTTATTCATGGTGTATTGTTTGGGTTCCCTACGAAACAACAAACTGAACTGCGTTACGAACCGAAACATCACCACAAATATGGGGGGAAAATAAAAGTTTATCATGAAGATTATGGGTATGCAGTCATTGAACGTGTAAAAGGTAAAGCTGCAGGCGACGTAACGGTTGTCTTTGATAATGGGACGGTTGGCGGCGAGGAACTGCTTAAAGAAATACTTGTAAATTTCGATAAGGGTCTATTTCAAGCAATTTTTTCTTTTAATATACATGGGCTGCAGAATATTCATCAAATGAAGGGTGAAGAAATTGGCAGGTTTTTATTTTCCGCAGGGACCTTAGGGACAGAAAAGTTAGCGAAAACAGAAACTATTTTACAAAAAGAATTAGATTACCGCTTTAAACCATCCGGAAAGAAACCTATTTTAAATGAAAGACTTCAAGAACTTCATGAAATTAGTGCGGACTTAAAAAAAGCAGCAGCTAAAAATAAGGACTACGAATTCTTTGTCGAAAAAAAAGAAAAGCTCGAGCAGGAAATGGAAAATGTAAATCATTCCCTTGTGGAAATTCATGAAAAGGTAGAAAAACTATCCGAATGGAAACGAATTGAGGCAATCGTAAAAGAGGAAAAATGGACGAAAAAAGATCTCGGCGAATTAGGAAAAATTGTTTTTCCTGCCCGTGGAATTGAAAGAATAGAAAAATTAACTCAGCTCATTCATCCCTATAATGCCCAAATTGCCAGCCTTGAGGAAAGAATTATCCAAGTAAAAAAAGAACTTACAGATATTCAGCCGGAGCCTTCAATTCTAGAAAATGAAGCAGCAATTTTATCATCACTCGATCAAGTACCTCTTCATGATCAATTGAAACTTGAAAAGCAGCAATGTGAAACAAAATTGCTAGAAATTGAAGAAAAACTTTCGGCCATTAAAGAAAGACTTCATTTGAATATTAATGAGGAAGAAATTCTCTCGATTAATACTAATATTTATATGAAAAATCAGGTAGAAAGGGTCACGCGAAAGCAGCAAAAGCTAGAGGAGGCTAAAGATGACCTGGAATCACAATTTAGAGACGAAAAAAACAATCTGCAGGAAATTGAAAAAGTAATCCGCTTAACAGAATCCGTTTGTTTATCCAAGCAAAAAAGAGACCTGCTAGTTGAACAAGTTAACCAAAGAAATGATAAAAAAAGCTTGGAGGCAGAATTAAAGTCTGCACAAGATAAATTTGAATTTTACCATCAGGCACTTGAAAGGGAAAAGAATGAAAAGGAAAGGTTTGTTAAGCAGAGAAGCTTTCAATTTGTTATTTTTGATCTAATTTTACTAGGAATAGCTTTATATGGATTGCTAACCAAACAGGTTCCTTTATTAGCATTTGGGAGTCTTGGATGCTTGATAATCACCTTTTTAATGATTAGAAGCCTTAATAATTCCAAACAAAAGACTGTTGATCCAATGCTAACGGAATTAAAAGAAAAGGAAAAAGCAATCCTTCAAAAATTACAATCAGCTGAAATGAGAGATTTTTCTCAGCTGGAGGAACAATTGAGGATGGATAATCTCCGTCTTGAGCAGCTGCAAAAGTCGAAAATAAAGTTAGAACAACAGCAAAAGCTTTATGAAAAGGTAATTACAAAGTTTGAGGAATGGGAACTAGAATCGGCACAAAATAAGGAACAGCTGTATTCCATAAGCAGTGAGTTAAAGATTCCTGAATATATTGCCAATACTTTTTTACAGGAAGCCTTCCATTTAATCGAACAATATAAATCAGTAATACGTGAGAAAAAACAAATGCTTGAAAGACTTGAGCACATCAATCAACAGCAAGCTATAATTGTGAAAGACCTTAATATAATTGCAAATAGGTATTTGCAAGAAAAGAGTATGGATTTACAAAAAGCAGCTTATTTATTGAGAAATAAGCTTAAGGAAGAGCATGAAAAACAGATCAAGAGTCAAGAAAGAGTTTCCAAATTAGCAGACCTCGATGCTGAATTGCAGCAAAAAAAGCAGGAACAAGGCCATCTGCAACTTGAATACCAAAAGCTCTTAGAGGATGCCAAGGTAGAATCAGAGCAAAAATATTATGAACTTGGTGAAAAAGCAGCAAAGCAGGGAAAGCTTCTTGAACGTCTTGAATCCATTCAGAGCCAACTGCATTTCTCTATACTTTCAGAGCCGGAAAGAGACAGCTATTTACAACTTCAAAATGCTGGGGAATTATTAAATGAATGTAATCAGCAAATAAAAGGCTTACAAGCAAAATTAAAAAATCTCCAAGAGGAACTGGCTTCAATAAAATACGAAATCCAGGCCCTTGAAGAAGGCGGATTATATTCCGACATTCTACATCACTATAAACAGAAAAAATTTGAATTAGAAGAAGCAGCCAAAGAGTGGTCGGTTTATAGTTTGGCACAAGATATACTTGTAAGTACCATTGAAAGGTACAAGAATATTCATTTACCAAGGATGTTATCAAAGGCAGAAGAATATCTATCATTCCTGACAAATGGCAGCTATCAAAAGATTCATCTGCAAAAATCAGGTACTGGCTTTTTAGTTGAAAGGGAAGACCATACATTATTTGAAGCGAATGAACTAAGTCAAGCAACGACAGAACAGCTTTATTTAGCAGTTCGGCTTGCCTTAGCAACCACACTTTATGAAATCTACCATTTCCCAATCATCATTGATGATAGTTTTGTAAATTTTGATGCCGGCAGGACTGAAAAAGTTATTCAGCTTCTAAATCGGTTGGATAGGAATCAGATTTTATTTTTCACGTGCCATAGTCATATACTTCATTATTTTAAAAAGGAAAATGTTCTTCGGTTGGAAAAAGGTGCTGTTCAGATTATTTCATAGAGTTATAGCCAGGTATGTTATACTCGTACTAAAAGAAGGAGCGTGGTTATGTTGGCTAAAGGTGTACTGCATTATGAGATTGGGGAACAGGTTGAATTATTTTTATTAATAAAAAGTTCAACAAAAGGAATTGCGAGTAATGGCAAGCCGTTTTTGACGTTAATCCTTCAGGACCAAAGCGGTGAGATAGAGGCAAAGCTCTGGGATGCAGGTGAAGAGGAAGAAAAAGCTTACGCAGCCCAAAATATTGTCAAAATTCAGGGGGATTTACAAAATTACCGTGGGAAAAGCCAATTAAAGATTCGTCAGATTCGGCCAACTGGACCATCAGATGGCGTTAAATTGGATGATTTTCTCGAAACAGCTCCACTTAGTCAAGATGAGATGGTCAGCAAGCTGACCTCATATATTTTTGAAATGAAAAATCCCAACATCCAACGAATTACACGTCATTTAATCAAAAAACATCAAAAGGCGTTCCTGGAATACCCAGCAGCCACAAAAAACCATCATGAGTTTGTCTCTGGACTTGCCTATCACGTCGTTAGTATGCTTGACTTGGCGAAGGGGATTGCATCATTGTACCCTAGTCTCGATAAAGATTTACTTTATGCAGGAGTTATCTTGCATGATATGGGAAAAGTAATGGAATTATCCGGACCCGTTTCAACCGTTTATACAATCCAAGGTAATTTACTGGGGCACATCACAATTATGATCAATGAAATTGGCAAAGCAGCCGAGGAACTGGGAATTACAGGTGAGGAAGTACTTATACTTCAGCATTTGGTTTTAAGCCATCATGGTAAAGCTGAATGGGGCAGCCCGAAACCACCATTAATTAAAGAGGCAGAGATTCTTCATTATATTGATAATCTCGATGCTAAAATGAATATGCTTGACCGCGCTCTCGAAAGAGTAAAGACTGGTGAATTTTCTGAGCGAATTTATGCATTGGATAATCGGTCATTCTATAAGCCAGTTTTTCATAAATAAAATAACCCATAAAGGGTTATTTTTTTTCATTAGAATGAATATGTTTTTAATAAAAAGTGGACAGCCACTAATGAAGGGAGCAAATGATTTTGACTATTCCTATTTGGATTTATGCAGTTGTGGTTGGAATTGTAGTTAGCGCACTCATGGCCATTAAAACAGGCAGAGAAGAACGAAAGCTTGAACTCGAAAACATTGAGCAAGAAGGGGAAATCTATATAAAACGTCTAGAACGCGAAAAAGAAATGAGAGAAGAACTAAAGGCTACGGGTGAATAAAAAAAGCGGAAACGCCAAATTGGGCGCTTCCGCTTTTTTTTATTATTGTCCAGCAGCAGCTGCTGAAGTTTGCGGCTTCAGTGCATCTTTAAGGTCTTTATCATTTATTTTTACGTTTGCAGCTTTAAGCTCGCGCTCCATGGCTTTGTTAATTTCTTCGCTAGTTAATTTAGATGATTTTACTTGATATTCAATTTCTTTCTTCATGTCAGCATATGATTTTTTCTCTTTTTTATCGGTTACCTGAATAATATGATAGCCGAATTGTGTTTTCACTGGAGCACTAATTTCATTGACTTTTAATGCATATGCTGCTTTTTCAAAGTCAGGATCCATTTTTCCAGCTCCAAACCAGCCTAAATCGCCGCCGTTTTGCGCTGATGCTGTATCTGTTGAATATTCTTTTGCAACATCTTCAAACTTTGCACCGCCATCAAGCTTTTTCTTTACTTCATTTGCAGTTTTTTCATCAGCAACAAGAATGTGGCGTGCTTTAATTTCAGGCTTATAGTTATCGTAGTAGTCCTTCATTTCTTTTTCTGTTGCTTTGACATCCTTCAGTGCAGCTTTTTCTTGAAGCATGCCAAGCTTCATCGTTTTCTTTAAGTCATCTTCACTTTTATACCCATATTGAGCAAGGGTAGTTTGAAAGTTTGCACCTAGATCCGATTTTAATTGGTCAATCTTGTCATTTAATTCTTTATCGGTTACTTTGTACTTCTTAGAAAGAACCTTTTCATAAACAAGCTGCTGGAGGGCTTGTTCCCCATATTTTGCCTTCATCGTATTGTAAAGATCTTCTTGGGTAACATTACCAACCTTACTCTCTGCAACTGTATCAGATCCGCTTTGATTACAAGCACTTAAAGCAAGAACCCCGCTTGCTAAAGAAAGGGCTAAAATCCATTTTTTCATGTTGAAATCTCTCCTAAACAGTATATTCTTGTCCACAATCTCTACTATAACATAAATGCGAACTACTGCAAAAATTTAAACTGTGTTTGTTTTTTGAATATTACAGAAATGCACGTGGGTCTTTTCCAAAAATTTTTGGCAAATGCCTAAACGAAATGAATACTGGTTGAATAGTATATGGTAGCAAATGATAAAGGAGGTATTACGATGAGTGGTGGATATGGAGCTGGCTTCGCTCTAATTGTAGTACTTTTCATACTATTGATTATTGTTGGAGCTTCCTGGATTTACTAAAAATTTAAAGGTTGCTGAAAGGAGGTAAAGATATGTCTGGTGCAGGTGGATATGGTGGAGGATTTGCGTTAGTCGTTGTCCTTTTCATTTTATTAATTATTATCGGAGCTTCTTGGGTTTATTAATTACAAAACGGCAAACTAAAAGCGATGAGATTTCCTCATCGCTTCTATTTTTTTTGCTCTGCTAAACTTGGTTGTTGATTTGCGCTCCAGGCGCGAGCGGTTCGCCGGCGTGCAGGAAAGCCTCCTCGGCGCTTTGGCGCCTGCGGGGTCTCCCCTGCACCGTACTCCCGCTGGAGTCTTCGCGCCTTCCGCTCCAATCAACAGTGTTAAAAATCAAAAATGGCCTTTAACAAAGCCATTTTTTATGGTCCATTACATATCCTTTGTCCCGCAATATGATAACAATTGGATTATGTATATAAAATTTCCAAATATGAAGAAATCAGAAGGATGGTGATTAGAACATTAATGGTACGAAAAACCTTATGCTGGCGTTCTTCAGGTATTTCTTTTTGAATACAAAGGGAACTGGTCATTTTATTTACATAAAACAAGATAAAAATAGCGAAGACAATAAAAATGGAGATCATCAACGATTCCCTCCTTGTTGTTCATTATGCTTAATACATTATCAAAAATTACGAAAAAAAGATAGTCAAAAAGAGTGGAAGAATATTAGACTTTTTATTCAGTTGCATAAAATTTCAGACATTTGTTAAAAAAGGGTTTACCCTTAATTAAAATAGGTGAATAATGTTAATATGCTAACTTTAAAGTTTTGAAATGAGGGCTTGATTATGACAGAATACGAATTGCTATTACAAAGAATTAACCTGCTGGAATACCATCAAAAACTGCTTTTAGAACTACTTAACAACCCAAAGCTTGAATTTTATAAGCTCATTATTGAAAGGGGAATATCTAAACAGGAAGTAATAAATTTCTTTCAATTATGTGATGAAATGAGCATAAAATTGGAAGAACAAAAAGCGGAAGGGTACGTATACTTTCATCCGCTTTTCGACGAATTATCTGCTTCTTTACCAGGTACACTGGAAATAAAAGAAGTACTAAATGCATGTATAAAGCAAGATATTTTCAAGACATTATTTCTGGAGTTCATTAAATACATCTAAGCAAGTTCTTGTTCGGGCTTCTCAGACTTACGAAGTTTCCCATTCTCTTCGATAAATTCGCTCTCAATATTATGGAAAGAACGTTCGAAGATCTCCATGAAATCTGCTCCGTAAATATTGCGAACAATTGCCATCGTTTCAATAAAATCTGGGAATTTTCCATATAGTTCTCTTAGTGGAAGGGCCCCAGAAAAAGCAGAATTACTATTCGGCTCATAGGTTTCCATTAATTGCAGTAAAATGTCTTCACCTTTTTCAGTCAGTTGAATGTAGGTGTTTCGCTTGTCATTTTCTTTTTTAGAAAATTGCAGCAAACCTCTTTCTTCTAACTTTTTTGAAAAATTAAACGCTGTGGATACATGCATCACTCCGAACTTTGCCACATCGGAGATGGAAGCACCATTTAAATGATGGGCGATCCATAGAATATGATGCTCGTTAATATTTAAATCAAACGGTTTAATCCACTGCTGCCAATCCTTCTCAATTGATTTCCAAAGCGCCTTGCTTAATTGTGCAATTCGTTGACTAAAAAAGAAAGCTTCCTTCATTGAATATTGTTTCTCTGTCATCCCCATTTTCACCTACTTTTATATTTCTCTATTATCATTATGCCAATAAAATAAAAATTAATAAAGATATAAATTCACAAAATTTTTAGAAATTATGAAAATTTTATCTTGAAATTTCATTTTTATGCAAAAAACATGCCTTGTTCATAGGAGTGGACGATCAATCATATAAATAGTTACAAGAATAATTAGAATTTTTTCAATATTTTAAGGGGGCAAAAAATGAAGAGTGCAACTGTAATTTTCTTTATCCTTAGTGCCATCCTTTTTTTGGGTACATTTAAATATTTTTTAGTTTATAAAAGACCTGGTGTCTATCCACCGAAACAAGTTTTAAAGAAAAGAATTACGGCATTAGCAGGAGGGTGTGGAATCTGCCTTCTCGTTGCTTCCATGCTTTCTTATTTTTTATAAAATCTGGTAATATTGAATTTAAGAAAAGAACCCTGTTGGGTTCTTTTCTTAAAAAGGATCCCGACCATTATTTTTGAATGACGGAAGCTGTAGATAGTTTAGTTCTTTTAACGATTGAAAGAGCCACTGGATACAAAATAATCATAGTTATGGCATTTAGTGCGATTGCAGGTAATACACCTGCTGAGAATAGTAATGCGAATGAAGTAGGTAAGCCGACAATAAAATACGCAGCTGTTAAAAAGACAGTCCCTGAAACAGCTGTTCCCACTGCAGTTAAAACTGCAACACTTACAACAGAATTTCGGTATTTTTTTAAGGCTAAAAATAAACCAAAAAAGACTATTGCAGTAATAGGTTTATCAATAATATTTGGAATTTGACCGCCTGGAAAACCAGTTGTTAATGCAGACAGAACACCAGTAACAATAGCTAGTAGCATGACACTTTTAAATTCTGGAATAAGGACTATTCCTAAAAACATCATGGCCAGCATCATGTCTGGCTTAATTCCAAAGAATGATGGCATTACCGTGTGTAAAACTACCCCAATCCCCGCTAACAATGCTAAAACAACAAGATTTTTTGTATTCATTTCTCATCTCTCCTCTGCTCTTCTAAGCTATTTGTTTCTCCTGCAGTGCACTCATTGCCTGCAGCGAAAAACTTAGATTCATTATAACATAATAATATAATATTAATAAAGAAATAATTTTCTGATAATTTAAAAATTATTTTTTGAAAAATTAAAGCTGGTTAGAAATATTTGAAGCCATTTCCTGCAATTGTTGAGGAGTATAATCACTTTGATTGTTTTTCCAGACTGCTCCGAATCCATCACCTTTTCCGTAACGAGGAATTAAATGCATATGGTAGTGAAAAACAGATTGGCCGGCATGCTCACCATTATTGTTGATCGTGTTAAGTCCAATTGGTTCATATTCACGCTTTAATGCGTTGGCAATTGAAGGGACGACCTCAAACAAATTTCTGGCAATCTCAGGCGTTAATTCAAATAAGTTCTCCTTATGTATTTTGGGAATAACCAGCATATGTCCTTTTGTCACCTGGCTAATATCCAAGAAAGCCAAAACATGCTCGTTTTCAAAAACCTTTGCTGCAGGAATATCACCATTGACAATTTTACAAAAAATACATTCACTCATCTATTTCACAGCCCTTCATAAAATGTTTGTCTTATTTTACCATAATATAGAAGGATAAAAAAGAAAAGAACAGGATTCGCATGGAATCCTGCCCTCTCGAAGGGGACCTGCTTCATATTGACGTTCAATTAGGAGTGTTCTTTGATAAACACCTCATTTTTCGTAGAGTGTTTTTATAAAGAGACATCATTGTTCAAGCTGACCATCCCCTATATGTGTTTTTATATGTTTTCCCAACTTATAAAAACAGGTGGCGATCTGCGGTAAACACCTCATTTGCCGTTTATTTTTTTAAGATAAACAGTGGTGTTACTTGAACTCCAAATGGTTACCATGCACATTGTACAAAACAACCATCCCCTTATCTGATACGATTGAGAAGCTCACTTGTTTGAATGGAAAATGTCTTTAACAGACACCTCATTTCAAATTTTGATGAATTGCTTCACCGAAGTAAGTTGTTTCCCCTTCGAATATTATGATGTCCGGTTATGAAAGAAATATACAAAAAAAATCGAAAAATTGAATTCCTATTTTTATTGAACGCATTTTGATAAAATAAACCATAATCATGCTATGGAAGGACGTTAAAAAATGTCTTTATTAACAATCGAAAATCTTGTCGGGGGATACACTAGAAACCCGGTATTAAAGGATGTTTCTTTTGAAGTAAAAGAAAAAGAAATGGTTGGTCTCATTGGACTAAATGGAGCCGGAAAAAGTACGACCATAAAACATATCATCGGATTAATGGAGCCGCATAAGGGGGCCATTAAAATTAATGGAAAATCTTTTACCGAGGATAAAGAGGCATATCGCCACTTGTTCACCTTCGTTCCCGAAACTCCTGTTTTATATGAGGAGCTTACATTGGACGAGCATTTGAAATTAACAGCTATGGCCTATGGCCTGGATGAATCGACGTATCAAACAAGAGTTGCGCCTTTGTTGGCTGAATTTCGGATGGAAAAACGCCTGAACTGGTTTCCTGCCCATTTTTCAAAAGGGATGAAACAAAAGGTAATGATCATGTGTGCTTTCTTAGTGCAGCCATCTCTTTATATTGTCGATGAACCTTTTGTTGGACTAGACCCCCTTGGAATCCAATCCTTGCTTGATTTAATGAAAAAAATGAAGGAAAGTGGTGCAGGTATTTTAATGTCAACCCACATTTTGGCAACTGCTGAAAAATATTGTGACCGCTTTGTAATCCTCCATGAAGGAAAAATTAGAGCAAAGGGAACATTAGAGGAACTAAGGGAACAATTTTCGATGCCTGCCGCTTCATTAGATGATTTATATATCCAATTAACAAAGGAAGAAAATTATGTTTGATGAAAAAAAGCTTTGGAAGGATCGGGCAGGGGTCCGTGTAAAGGATTTAGGCAGGTATCTTAGATATATTTTTAATGGGCATCTTGTTATTGTTTTGTTATTTCTTATTGGTACAGCATCCTTTTATTATCAAAAATGGATTGAGGGACTTTCTTCTGGATTTCCGGCAGAAATCATCATGGCCATAATTATTGGGGGTTTCTTAACCTATAGTCCGGTTTATAATTTTTTATTGGAAGCGGATAAAGTGTTCTTAATACCGCTTGAAGAAAAATTAAAAGGATATTTTTTTCGCTCAGGATTATCCAGCCTTTTTTTTCAAGGATATATTCTATTAATGGCTCTTGCAATATTAATGCCAATGTATGCACACATAAGCAGAGAAGGTTTCCACCGCTTTTTCATGTTTTTCGTGGTTTTGTTAGCTTTAAAGGCTTGGAATCTTGCTTCAAGCTGGAGAATCCACTATTATGTTCAATCGTCTGTACATAGATGGGATTTGGTTGTCCGTTATTTTTTGAATGCAGTCTTTTCCTATTTATTATTTAAGGAGGCAAATGTTCTGCTCCTTTTCCTTATCGTTATTATCCTGGCCTTTTATTATTACTCCTTTTATGTGCGAACAAAAAGCATGGGTCTGAAGTGGGATTTATTAATTGATGGGGAAGAAAAAAGAATGGCCTCTTTTTATCGGTTGGCTAATCTTTTTACAGATGTCCCTAAGTTAAAGGAAACGGTTAAAAGAAGAAAATGGCTTGATTTCATTATTAATGGAATGAGCTTTTCGCAAGAAAAAACGTATCTTTATTTGTTTTCTAGAACGTTTCTGCGATCATCTGATTACCTTGGTCTTTTTATCCGCCTAACAGTGATTGGAACATTTGCCATTTATTTTATATCGTTTGGGTTGGGGCAAATTCTGTTAAGTGTCTTATTTTTATATTTAACTGGTTTTCAGCTTCTTCCGTTATGGAACCATCATCAAAACAAGCTATGGGTTGATTTATATCCTGTTGCGACTAACTATAAATCAGCTGCTTTTCATTCATTATTAATGATTATTATGATTGTCCAGGCTGTGATTTTCGCCATGTTCATTTTAATTAAAGGTGAACTGGTTATTGCATTTCTAGCATTACTTGGAGGACTTTTGTTTACCTTCCTGTTTGTGAAATTTTACAGTAAAAATCGTGTAAAAGATGTATCCTCCATTTGAAACCATTGGGCAGATTCCGCCGTAAATAAGCATAAATTATTATGGAGGGGTGGGTCATAAAAATGAATGAATATGAATTGGAAGTCTATAAAGAAGTAGAAGAATGGAAAAGAAAAATAATGAGACGGTCAGGAATGGTGAATCGTCTCTCCAAAAAAGCACAGGGGAAAATAAATGAATTCATTCCGGAAAAGGTCCATGAGGTGATGACAGAGAGTATTAAGGCGATGGTCAAAGCAACATTATTCGGTT
This sequence comes from Neobacillus sp. NRS-1170, assembly GCF_050468025.1. Lineage (NCBI taxonomy): Bacteria > Bacillati > Bacillota > Bacilli > Caryophanales > Bacillaceae > Neobacillus > Neobacillus sp. NRS-1170. Next base: position 90,314 of record NZ_JBITPF010000036.1, read on the forward strand.
CGCAGGTAACGACAAATAAGGATCAGGCAAGCGGGATGACATTGGCTGAACGAGATGAATTGGCTCGAAAAAAAATATCTACTTTTCAAAAAACCGCTATAATTGAAGGAGCGGGTACGGGTGCAGGAGGTATTTTACTCGGGCTGGCTGATTTTCCATTACTGCTTACCATTAAAATGAAATATCTTTTTGAGACAGCAGCTGTTTATGGATTCAATACCAAGGATTATGAGGAAAGGTTATTTATTCTCCATGTTTTTCAGCTTGCTTTTTCAAGTGATGAAATCCGGAAAAATACTTTATATGAGATTGAAAATTGGGAAACACGAAAACAAGTGCTAGTGGAAATGGATTGGCGTAAATTTCAGCAGGAATATCGGGATTATATTGACCTGGTTAAAATGCTGCAGCTTGTCCCGGGAATTGGGGCTTTTGTTGGTGCCTATGCCAATAACAATCTCTTAAAGCATTTGGGAGAAACCGCTATGAATGCCTACAGGTTAAGAATTTTGCAAAAAGCCCCTGAACTATAAATTGTTCAGGGGTTTGTATTATTTACTTCTGAAATTTTATTGCGGCAGTTCCGAGTGTTTTAGCGGCAATTAGCATCGCTTTTTCATCTATATCAAATTTAGGATGGTGATGGGGGTAACCAGCATCATCATTGACTGGTTTCGCTCCTGTATAAAAGAATGTCCCTGGAATTTCCTGTAAATAATAGGCGAAATCCTCGCCGCCCATTTGCGGCTCGGTTTCTTCAATGGTTACAACTTCAGGAACATCTTCAGCACATGAAATTAAAAATTCTGTTTCATTTGCATGATTTACTACCGCAGGGTATCCTCGGAAATAATGATATTCATAACCGCAGTCCGCCAAATAACATGTACCATGTATAATTCGTTTCATTTCGTCCTCGATGAACTGGCGGATATCTTCATTAAACGTACGGACGGTGCCAATCAGTCTTGCTTTATCTGCAATGACATTAAACGCATTTTGAGCCGTAAAAGAGGCAACTGTTACAACAGCGGATTCAACCGGATTGACCTTGCGGCTGACAATTTGTTGTAAATTTAAAACAAGCTGTGAGGCAGTAACGATAGCATCCTTCGTTTTATGAGGCTGGGCTCCATGTCCACCTTTACCTTGAATATCAATTTCAAACCTGTCAGCTGCTGCCATAATCGGTCCAGTTCTATACTGAATCTTCCCAGTCGGTTCACTTGCCCATAAATGTGTTCCGAAAATGACATCTACCCCCTTTAGACATCCTGCCTCAATCATCGATTTTGCCCCGCCGGGTGCATACTCTTCGGCATGCTGGTGAATAAAGACGTAGTTTCCTTCAAGTTCATCTTTTAGTTCATTTAAGGCTTTCGCCAGTACGAGGAGAGTAGCGGTGTGACCATCATGTCCACAGGCGTGCATCACGCCAGGAACTAATGACTTGTAGGGGACATCCTTTTCGTCCTGAATTGGCAGGGCATCGAAGTCAGCTCTTAGTGCAACAGTTTTACCAGGCCTTTTCCCATATATCCTTGCCACCACACCATTTCCGCCAATATTCCCTTCAACTTCAATATTCAGATTCTCATAAAAGGATTTAATGAATTTTGCCGTTTCATATTCTTCAAAGGAAAGTTCTGGATGCTGGTGCATGTACCTCCTAATCGAGACCATTTCATCATAGTAATTTTCTAATTTAGCAAAAAGATTATTTAACATATGTAAACCCCCAAACCTTTGATTATTTAGAATGTATTTTCAAACTATTTTAACATTTTTTACCTTGAAATGTAGATTTTTATATCCTCTTTCATTATACTTTTAAAAGTAATTTAACTAGTAAGAAAGGATTTTGCGGAATGGATCTTAAAAATAAATGGTATTATTCTTATACTTTTATCATCATCGCTGTGTTACTCACGTTATACACCTCCATTAAAGTTGCCCTACATAGTCTATTTTTTATTGATGATAGTGTGGCAGGCTGGGCAACCCATGTCCCTGATTCTTTCATTCCCTTTTTTGTTCAGATAACCGAAATGGGCGATAAAAAAGGGATTGGGGTTGTCGCCTTATTAACTCTTGCCTGGTTATTACTGAAGAAAAGAAACTATTTGGGTGCTGCTGTTTTTGCCTTGTCAGTAGCATTAGGTAATGAAGCTAGTAAGCTTCTAAAAAATCTTTTTGACCGGCCTAGACCTGACCTTGAGCATCTTGTCCAAGTTAAAAGCTACAGCTATCCAAGCGGTCACGCGATGGTAGGGATGATTGTTTATTTTTTTATTGCTTATCTTTTAATGGAAGCAGCCAAATCAAAAACTGTGAAGATCATTATTGCCTGTGCCGCGGCCATATTACTTCTTTTAATAGGGGCGAGCAGAATCATTTTGCAGGTTCATTATCCTTCTGATGTATTAGGCGGATATGCTTTAGGGTACATATGGGTGTTCTGCTCGCTATTAATCTATAAATATTTTAAAAAGCGGGTAAAATAAGCAAGAGGCAGAAAATTAATCTGCCTCTTAATTATTAGTTTAGATTAAAAACATTGCAACTATCGTTGTTACAACCAGACCAATACATACTGGGACAAGGTTTCTTCTGGCTAAGTCGAATGGATCTACCTTACAAATAGCAGCCGCAGGGATTAACGCCCATGGCACGAGTACCCCGCCGCCTACCCAAATCGCTGCAATTTGCCCAAGTGCTGTCAAGGTAGCAATACCTTTGCCGATGGCTGTGCCAAAAAGGGCGGCAACTGAGCCAGCTAGAGAAATCCCAGAGAATCCTGAACCATCTAATCCAGTAATTGCCCCAACTGTAGTTAATGTAACCGCTCCCACTTCTTTACTCAATGGCACAACATTGGCTAGAGCGACACCTAAATCGTTGACGATTCCTTGTGAGGCTTTCGGTAAGAAATCACCAATAATTTTTCCAAAACCAGCATCACCTAAATAGAAGAATGCGGCAATTGGAATAACAGGACCAAACACTTTAAACCCAAAGGTAAAACCTTCGATTAAATATTGAGTGGTTTTTTCAAGCCCTTTATTTTTGTGAGTCGTTAATGTGATTAACAACAAAATGAGGATGGAAGTTCCTCCAATTAATGCGGTTGCATCGCCGCCAGTTAAATCTAATATAGTCATAGCGGCAACATCAGCAGCAAATAATAAAGGCACTAAAAGGGCGAAGAATCGTCTTTGAGCAACTGATAAAAGTGCTGGCTGATTGATTTCTTCTTCATGAGTGTCTTGTATAACAGAATCTGTTATTTTTAGGACGCCCCGCTTCATATCTCTCCTTAAAAAGAAGAAAGCCGTAACGGTTGTAACAATCCCCATTGTGAAAACTAAAGGAACGCTGGCATTAATGACCTCTTGGATTGGAATACCTGCTGCATCAGAAGTTAGCTTTGGAGCAGCCTGAATCACGAAATCCCCAGATAAAGCAATCCCATGACCAAACAAGTTCATTGCCATAGCGGTGCCGAATGTCAACAAAGGAATCTTTTTAATTATGACAATGAAACCTCTTTTATCATAACGGTGGGGGTCTTTCCAGGCGCTCTATAATAGCTTGCAGGCACATCCACAACGATCTTTGTAAACAATTCATTTATAAAACTCTTTTTTTCGTAGTCTGAAGCTGCTTCCCATAATGTGCTAATACTTCTCAATAAGCTTAGGACGGAATCGCGGTCAAGCGATACTTTCTCCAATGAGAGCTCCTTGAGTTGCTCTTGCAACATTTCTTCTTTTTTTGTATCTTCTTGGGTCATGGTTAAATACTCTTCTTGGCTTATTACTCCATTTCCCAAAGCCATCAGCCAATTCTTTTTTCGTGTTTTTATTGATGAAATCTCTTTTTCAAGTTCTTTTAAAAATTGAGATTGATCCATTTTTTCTTTTGAATCCAAATCAAAATCATTTGTTAAATTAAAAAAACGGGCAGGGTCATCTGGAGACAAGTTTTCCAAAAAAACATCTGTTAAAGCTTTCTCAGTAAACATGGGCAAATCGCATGTTCCTTTATTCTTTTTGTTTATACAAATGTAATGTTTGGAGCCTCTAGCTTTTTTATAATATCCAGACAACGGGCCACCACATCTTCCGCAGCGTAAAACACCTGAAAACGGATAAGGGGAAGTTGCCTTTTTCCCTTCTAATGATCTTTGGCTTCTTAATTGTTGAGCAAGATTGAATTGCTTTTCCTCTATAATTGGCTGGTGAATCACAACATCAGAAATAATAACATCTCTTTTAGAGTTGTTAGCCCACCTTAATTTGCCGCTGTAAACAGGATTTTCAATTATTCTTCCAATGGAACGAATGTCTTTGTTTATGCCAAACTGATTTAAATATAAGACAATTGACCTCATACCTTTTCCACTAGTATATAGTTTAAATATATCTCTAATGAAGCGAGCCTCTTCTTCATTAATAATTAGCCTACCCTCCTCCAATGTATACCCAAAGGGAGCCTTGCCGCCATTTCGTTCACCCAAATTTGCTTTTTTAGTCATATTAATAACTACACGCTCTGAAATTGTCTCCCTTTCCCATTGAGCTATTGCAGCTACAAGAGTGATAAGAAATCGCCCAATTGCAGTTGTAGTATCGAAAGGTTCCGTAACAGACCGGATTGCGATTTTATTATCATCGAAAAGTTGAAGGAGGCTGTTCAAGTCACTGACAGATCGTACAAGTCGATCAAGTTTATAAAAAACAACTACATCAAATTTCTGACTTTTGGCATCTGATATAAGTTTTTGTATAGAAGGACGTTGAAGGTTTTTTGCACTGAAACCTTCTTCAAAGTATTCTTCTTGAATAATCCATCCTTGCGATTTAGTGAAATTTCTGATGTTATCTTTCTGAGAATCAATACTGTAACCTTCTTTAAATTGTTCATCAGTTGATACACGTACATATAATGCAACTCGCATTAAAGTTCTCCTACCTTTTTTTCACTTTCTTTAGCCAGCTTAACAACCAGCATAAAGTGTTCATTTATTAATTTTATGTGTTTAGGAGAGAGAGCTTTCCACTGTTCAAAATCGAATAGGTCCAATTTAAATTCCAATTCAAACCATTCTTCTATTTGCCTTCCAACACTACCAAGATTTACGTCAAAAACCAGACCAGATGTATCAATGCCTGCAGCTTGCCAAATAAATTTACTCGTTATATCAGCATTAGTGCGTGATAAAAGATAATCAGTAGTAACACCCAGAGCGTTAGCCAAATCAGCAAGCATTGTGCTGGATGGCGAACTATACTCGTTTTCATAATTGGAAATTGTTGTTTTTTTTGTATTAACCATTTCGGCTAACTGTTGTTGTGTAAGTTTTTTTGCAAGGCGGGCTTTTTTAATCTTTTTCCCTAACATTTTTTTGCTCCTTTTTTACAAAGTTCAAGCTAATTGTACTTTATATTAAAACAAAATAAAAGTACAAAATACTCATATATTTTGTATTGACATACAAAAAACTTGGACTTATACTGAAGAGGTTCAAGCTTATTGAATTATTTGGAGGTGGTTAAATGGAGAAAAATTACATCCTGGTAAACGCAAGGAAAGAGAGTGGTTTAACACAATCAGAGTTAGCAAGTTTAATCGGTTGTAAAAAAACAACGGTGAGTAACTGGGAAAATGGATATGCAAAGCCACGATTAAGTGATGCAATCAAGTTAGCAAGTATTCTTCGTAAAAGTGTAGATAATATTTTTTTTGATGTTTAAGTCCAAGAAAATCATACAATTAACACTTGAAATACAAATAACTTGAACTTAAATCTTTAGCAATATTAGACAATCGGTAAAACATATGTATATAGCAGGAGGCGATGCAGATGATTAAAATTCCAGCTGAGAAGTTAGCGGCCGCTGTTAATAAACACCTGCTCCCAGGATTACTCCGAAGCATTTCCGGAGAACAAAAAACCTCGTTACAAAACAATGAAGATATAAAAAAGCAAGCTTAGTTTAGATATTCATAAGACGATTGAATCAAAAAGGTAGCAAGCTAGAAAAAATACATTGTTCATGCCTCGTTTCTCTTTTTTTGTTTTATATGCGAAATTTGTCGAAATATTTAAATGTTAGATGTTCAGCAAATGGCATAGGAAGGGAAGCGGTCAATCACAAGTTTAAGGTTAAAGAGGTGAGTCTATATCAATGATTGACCAAATAAAAAAGACAATTCCAATAACGGATGCACTTGAAAGATATGCAGGGGTAAATTTTATTAAGACTAATACAAGACGTCGGTGCTTCAATATACGTTGTCCTTATCATAACGATCGAAGTCCAAGTTTTTCGGTATATACGGATACTAATAGTTTCTTTTGTTGGGCTGGCTGCAATGATGGAAAAGCGGGCTCTGTAATCGACATTGTGAAATTATCACTTAATATAGACTATTACAAAGCAGTTGAAACAATAAAAAATGATTATGTGCTTACAGAGCCAGATAGTGCTCAGGCAAAAGAATGGCTGAAAAAAAGATTAGACACGAAACTGGTGGCAGCACTTCAAAAGAAGTTTAATAAAAAGTTAATCCAAAGCATTGATAAATTAAAGTGGGTTCAAGAGCTGTCAATTGATGCTATTTCCAGAATAAAAACACCAGAAGATCTTGAACAGGTAGGCGACTGGTATCACATTATTAGACAGGTGGAGTATTGGTTGGAATGTTTAATTGATGATGATCCTGATGTCCAGTTTAAAACATTGGAAGAGGTTAATGGTTTTATCAAAGAAATAAACGGAAAGGTGTTTTAACTTTGGCAAGTAAAACTGCGGATATTTTTTTAAAAACATATCCGATCGAAAGGGTAAATGACGTGCTTAATGAAGATTTAAATAATTCAAATTTGGTAGAAGAAAATATAGTAAAGCATGACCAGGTTGAAAACTTATTTATCGATGAAGAAGATTTTGTTAATGAAAATGGTGCATTTACTGCAAAACTGAGGTTATATCCTAATGAAGAAGGTCCCGCTGCAGCAGCCTTTTATGGCTTAGCTGGTGAGGTAGTACGTATCATTGACCCTCATACGGAGGCAGATCCGATGGCAACATTAATTACCTTTTTAACTGCATATGGAAATATTATCGGGGATTCTGCACACTTTACGGCGGCAGCAAGGAAACACCCTGCGCGAATTTTTGCGGTCGTTGTTGGAGCTACTGGTAAAGGGAGAAAGGGAACGTCACTAAGTCCTGTTAGATTAATTTTTAATGCGATAGAGCCAATGTGGGAACAAGACCATATGCTTTCAGGTATGTCAAGTGGTGAAGGGTTAATCTATGCTGTAAGAGATGAAGAAATAAAAAATGGTGAAATCGTTGATGAAGGAATAGAGGATAAAAGGGTTCTAGTTGTGGAAGAAGAGTTTGGCAAGGTATTGAGAATTGCCAATAGGGTTGGAAATACTCTTTCTGCAATTGTTCGAGAGTTTTGGGATACTGGCAGTCCAAGAACATTAACAAAACACCCAATGAAAGCTACGAATGCACATTTATCCATTTTAGGTCAGATTACACAAGATGAATTAAAAAAGGAAATCTCTAATGTAGATTTAGTTAATGGATTTGCGAATCGCTTCTTATGGTTAATGGTTGAACGGTCAAAACTGCTACCAAGTGGAGGAGCTTTTCACGAAATGGATATTTCGTCACTAGTAAATAAGATAAAATCTGCTGTTAAGTTTGGGTCTACCGCAGGGGAATTAAAACGAGATAAAGAAACAGAGCAATTATGGGGAAAAGTCTATGGACCATTGTCAACTGGTACAGGCGGTGTAATTGGAGCAGTCACAAGCCGCGCGGAGGCTCAAACGATGCGTCTCGCCTGTATATATGCCTTATTGGATGAATCTCACGAGATAAAAGTTATCCATTTAAAGGCTGCGCTGGATTTGTGGAAATATTGTTTTAGATCAGCTCGCTTCATTTTCGGTAAACAAGGGATTTTAAAAAACAGTAGAGCTATTAAACTCCTAGACGAATTAAAATTTCGAAAAGACAGCGGAAAAGATGGCATGACTAGAAATGAAGTCAGGGAGTTTTATAATAAAAATCTTTGTAAAAATGAAATAGATCAGATTGTTGAAGACTTATTATCTAACGGCTTTATTAGAGTGGATTCTGTACGAAAGGAAGGAGTGAAAAAACCCATTACCAAAATAACACTAACAGATTAGACTTAACGACATTAACGTTGTTAACGCGTTTAATAATAAACCTTTGGTAAAAAAGAATCCAATGCTTTAAATTGGAACGTCTTTTTTAACGCGAATAATAACGCGCTTTATTTGAAATAAGAGATAAATTATCAATGACGTAATAAAAAGCTTATAAAAAACGTTCATAACAAACAGGTTCAAAGCAAGTTAACTCAAGAGGTATTGATTAATGGAGTTAATAGTGTTAATGACGTATTTATGCATGGGGTAGGGTGAATTCATATGAAAGATGGAACTATAAAATATAAATTTACTGAAACGGAAGTTAAAAAATTACTGTCGTCTATAGTGATATTGGTTGATTCGAGAGAGCAAGAAAACAAGCATATTATTGATTATTTTAAGTCTAAGAGAATCCCATATGAAGAGAAAAAGTTAGATTATGGGGATTATGCAGCCTACTTGCCTAAAATTGAAGAGTTGGGTATCCAAAGAAATTTATACTTTATGGCAGCCATTGAAAGGAAGAACAGTGTGGACGAATTGGCGGCCACGATTAAAGACAGGAATCGTTTTGAGAATGAGTTAATTCGGGCGCAGCGGTTCCCTTTTCTGATACTGGTTGAGGATGCAGACGGCTATCAAAACCTCATTAAAGGGAATTACAGAAGCGGATACAATTCAAGGGCATTAGTAGGTTCATTAAAGGCATTTGAGGCACGTTACGGATTTCAAACAGTTTTTGTTGCCCCAAACACAGCAGGAAATTATATATACTTTCATTTTTATTACATGATTAGAAATGTCCTAAAATAGGTGATCTTTTGACAACAACAGAAAAAATGGAGGAAAAAAATAATGAATACAGTTAATTTAATTGGCCGCCTTGTCAAAGACGGAGAACTAAAATTCGCACAATCTGGAACAGCGTTTTATCTTAACACATTAGCTGTTAACAGAAAGTTTAAAAAAGAAGAAACAGATTATATAAGACTTCTGGCTTTCACTAAAACAGCAGAAATAATGGGGAACAATTTGATAAAAGGAGATCAAATTGGGATTGAAGGGCATATTCAAACTGGCAGTTATGAGAAAGATGGGCAGAAAACCTTTACCACTCAGGTTGTGGTGGATAGTATTACTTTCGTGGGAAAGAGGAAAGAGAATGAATCACAAATTAAAACAGCCGTTTCCAACGAGCCATTACAAACTGGAACAGTGATTGATGATGAAGACTTGCCCTTTTAGAAGGGAAAATTTATAAAATGGGGTGTTCCTTATTGATGAACTAAACATTAAGCAAAAGAAATTTGCAGATTTTTACATCGAAAGTGGTAATGCCTCCACCAGTTATATTAAGGCAGGGTACGAAGCAGAAGGAAATGCGGCTGAGGTAAATGCCAGCCGCCTGCTCAGAAATGCTAAGGTCCAAGAATACATCAAGGAGCGGAATGCCCAATTGGATGTGGAATTTATTGCGGACATTACGGAGACAAAGCGGTTTTGGACGGAAATTATGCGAGATGAGAATGCGGAAATGAAGGATCGATTAAAAGCATCGGAATTCATTGCTAAAACAAATGGTGCTTTTGTGGAGAAAAAGGAGCTTCAGGGTGCATTAAATAATAAAATTGAGATATCATTTGTTGACCCCGCAGCAGCGGATGCATAATTTTTTGTTAATATTGCATTAATTATAGAGAGAAGTACAGTCATAATGATTGTATTTCTCTCTATTTTTTTAGCTATAATTATTGTAGCTAAAGTCCTATGCCATGATACAATTATAGTTGGAAAATAAAAGGGACAAACGACAATGGCACCACAAGCAGATATTGATTTCACAAAAGATTTATTCGACGCAGCTAATAAATTACGTGGCAGTGTGTTTGGAAACATTATAGAGTTTAAATAGAATAAGTGATTAAAAATAGGCGAAAGGGCTGAGCTAATGGGAAAGAGAAATCTATCTGAAGAAGATATCAAAGCCAGATATATTACTCCAGCAATCACTGATGCGGGCTGGGACATAAGGAAGCAAGTTCGACTTGAATACGCCTTTACGGCTGGTAGAATCATACTTCGTGGAAATGTAACCGCCAGAGGAAAAAAGAAAAGAGCGGACTATGTACTTTTTTACAAAAATAACTTTCCTTTAGCAGTCATAGAAGCCAAGGATAATAATCATCCAGTAGGAGCTGGATTGCAACAAGCGATTGACTATGCGAAAGCACTGGACATATACTATGTCTATTCTTCAAATGGCGATGGTTTTGTTGAACAAAACTTAATCACTGGTGAAGTAAGAGAACTTAGACTTGAAGAATTTCCAACGCCAAAGGCTTTATATAAAAGATACCTAATCGATAAGAATATCACTGAAGCTGAAGAAAAGGTAATGTTTGAACCTTATTATTATGTGCCTAATTACAAGACGCCTAGATATTATCAAAGGGTTGCAATAAATCGAACTGTAGATGCCGTTGCCAAGGGACAAGAACGTGTGCTTCTGGTAAGTGCTACAGGTACAGGTAAGACATTTATGACCTTCCAGATTATTTATAGGTTATGGAAATCTGGACTAAAGAAAAAAATACTTTTTTTAGCAGACAGAAATGTACTGGTTGATCAGACTATCACCGGAGACTTCAAGCCCTTTGGTGGAAAGATGACAAAAGTACAGAGTAAAAATCTCGATAGTTCTTATGAGATTTACTTAGCCCTTTATCAACAGCTTACCGGTGACGCTGGAGAAGAGACTTTCCGTCAGTTCCAGCCGAACTTTTTTGATTTGATTGTGATTGATGAGTGCCATAGAGGGAGTGCGAAAGAAGATTCAGCGTGGAGAAAGGTCTTAGATTATTTTTCTTCAGCTACTCACGTCGGCTGTACAGCCACACCAATCGAAACAAAGGAAGCATCTAGCTTCTCTTATTTCGGGGAGCCGATTTATGAATATTCTCTTAAACAAGGTATCAATGATGGCTTCCTGGCGCCATATAAAGTCATCAGAATTGGTCTAGATAAAGATTTAGAAGGTTATCGACCGGAAGCTGGGAAGGTTGATAAATTTGGCTATGAAATTGAAGATCGAGAATACAATGTAAAAGATTATGACCGATTGCTTGTAATTGATGATCGAACACGAGTGGTAGCATCTAAAGTCACAGAGTTCTTAAAGAAAACAGATCGCTTTAGTAAAACCATCGTATTCTGTGTGGACATTGAACACGCCGAACGGATGAGACAAGCACTTATCAATGAAAATAGAGACTTGTATTCAGAAAATGATAAATACATCATGCGTATCACTGGGGACAATGAGGTAGGAAAAGCCCAGCTAGAATACTTTATTGATGAAGAAAGCCCTTATCCAGTTATAGCAGTAACCAGTAAGCTCATGACTACCGGCGTGGATGCGAAAATGTGTAAGTTGATTGTTTTAGAAAATAACATCAACAGCATGACCGAATTTAAGCAGATTATCGGGCGTGGGACAAGACTTCTTGAAGAATACGGCAAGACCTACTTTACCATTATGGACTTTCGTAATTCCAGCCGACTATTTGCCGATCCTGCATTTGATGGCAGACCGGAAGTGGTTATTGACCTTGGTGGGAATGACCCAGTAGATGAGCCTGAAGCTGGAACTGAGGAAGGAAATGAAGGCTATGGTCCAAATGATGGCGTCAATGAACCCGATGGTGGTAACCACACTGGGGGCACGGATATCTTTGGTGATGAAGGTGAAGATAAGCCACGCAAATATTATATAGGAGATGTCACAGTTAGAGTTCTTTCAGAGAGAGTCCAATACGTTGATAAAGATGGGAAGCTCATTACTGAAAGTCTGATTGACTACACCAAGAAAAATATCCTCCAGCAATACACAAAGCTGGATGATTTCTTGAGAACATGGACAGAAGCGGAGAAAAAACAAGCCATCATTGATGAATTACAAGACAGTGGTGTGCTGCTTGATGCAGTCAGAGAAGAATTGGGTAGAACAGAGCTGGATGATTTTGATCTTATCTGTCACTTGGCTTACGATAAGCCGCCGCTGACAAAAAAAGAACGAGCAGAGAATGTGAAGAAACGTCACTATCTGTATAAGTATTCCGATATTGCCCAGCAGGTAATTGAAACACTTCTTGATAAGTATGCCAATGATGGCATTAAAGAAATTGAAGATACAAAGGTACTTCAATTAAAGGAATTTGCCAAGATTGGCAGTCCAATGAAAATTGTCAAAGCCTTTGGTGGAAAAGAGGCATATTAGAAGGCAGTACAGGAACTAGAGAATGAAATTTATTACGCATAAATAATAACAACAATAAAACAAGGCAGGTATAGGTTATGGCAATTGGTAATTTTGTTAAGAGAATTCAAGATGTAATGAGAAATGACTCTGGCGTTAATGGAGATGCCCAAAGAATCGAGCAAATCGTTTGGATTCTATTTTTAAAAATATATGATGCAAAGGAAGAAACATGGGAATTTCATGATGACAACTACAAGTCCATCATTCCAGAAGGTTTAAAGTGGAGAGATTGGGCAGTTGACCGAAAAGATGGGGAGGCGTTAACAGGAGATGCTTTACTGGATTTTGTTAACAACAAACTGTTTCCTACCCTTAAGAATCTAGAAATCGATGACGAGACACCAATGAGTCAGGTGATTGTGAAATATGCTTTTGAAGATGCCAATAACTATCAAAAAGATGGAATTCTGCTTCGTCAAGTCATTAATATTATTGATGAAATCGACTTCACAGAATATAAAGAGCGCCATGAATTCGGTGCAATCTATGAATCATTCCTTAAGGATTTACAGAGTGCAGGAAATGCTGGTGAGTTTTATACCCCAAGAGCGGTAACAGGCTTTATGGTAGAAGTGGTAAAACCAACTAGGAGAAAAAATAGGGGACTTCGCCTGCGGTACAGGGGGCTTCTTGACATCTGCCTTGAATGCACTAGATAAACAAGTTGGTAACTCTCTTGAAAAAAGAGAAATCTATAACAAGTCTGTATATGGTATTGAAAAGAAATCGTTGCCGCATATGCTGTGCGTGACCAATATGCTGATTCATGATATTGATGATCCAAACATCCTTCATGGAAATGCATTAGAGACTGACTACAAAGAACTTAGAAAAATGGAGCCATTTGATGTGATTTTGATGAATCCGCCTTATGGAGGAAGTGAGAAAGAGAGCGTCAAAGTCAACTTCCCAATGGAACTGAGAAGTTCTGAAACTGCTGATTTATTTATGAATGTAATCATGTATCGACTTAAGAAAAATGGACGAGCAGCGGTTATCCTACCAGACGGATTCTTATTTGGAACAGATAATGCCAAATTTAATATCAAGAAGAAATTATTCAGTGAGTTTAATCTCAATACTGTTGTAAGGATGCCGCATAGTGTGTTTGCACCATATACATCCATTCGGACAAATATCTTGTTTTTCGACAATAGAGAACCGACAAAAGAAACATGGTTCTACCGTGTGGATATGCCCGAAGGATATAAGAATTTCTCTAAGACTAGACCGATGAAGTTGGAGCATTTTAGTGAAGCTCTCGCTTGGTGGGATAACCGAGAAGAAATTGAAGTGGATGGATTTCCGAAAGCTAAGAAATATTCTATCAGTGAAATTGAAGAAAGAGGTTATAACATTGACTTATGTGGCTTCCCTCATGAGGAAGAAGTTATCTTGGAGCCAATGGATTTGATTCAAGAGTATCAAGAAAAACGAGCTTCTCTTAACGCTGAAATCGACCAAGTATTAGAACAGATTACTTCTATGCTTGGAGGTAATTAATATGAATGCACAGGATTTAAAAAACAGTATTCTTCAACTAGCGATCCAGGGGAAACTTGTAGAACAGCGTGAAGATGAAGGAACTGCGAAAGAACTGCTAGAGCAAATAGAAGAAGAAAAAAAGAAGTTAATCAATGAAGGTAAGTTTAAGAAACAAAAAAAACTAGAAATTAGAGAAGGTGAAATTCCGTTTGATATTCCCGAAAGCTGGGAATGGATTAGATTAGGCGAATTAATTAATATTTCTTCTGGTAAAGGATTAACATCAAAGCAAATGAAAGAAGGAGATATACCTGTATTCGGAGGTAACGGTATAACAGGATATCATAACATAGGAAATGTAGACAAAGAAACTGTAGTAATAGGTCGAGTTGGTTATTATTGTGGCAGTGTGCATGTTACTCCAAAGAACGCATGGGTAACTGATAATGCGTTTATTACAACGTATCCTGATGCTTATATTTACAAAAAGTATTTAGTTTTTGTTTTGCGCCATTTAAATCTTGGAAGAGACAATAATGCAACAGCTCAACCAGTTGTTTCCGGCAAGAAGATATATCCAATATTGTTTCCACTTCCCCCGCTCGAAGAACAAAAGCGTATCGTAGCAAAGATCGATGAATTAATGCCTTATGTGGAGAAATATGATAAATCCTATTCTGAAGTGAAGGAGTTGAATAAAAAGTTCCCGGAAGATATGCAAAAATCTATTTTGCAATATGCCATTCAAGGAAAGCTGGTTGAACAGAGAGAAGAAGAAGGCTCAGCAAAGGAACTCTACCGACAGATTCAAGAAGAAAAGGAAAGGTTGGTTAAGGAAGGTAAAATTAAAGAGACGAAGACACTTCCAGAGATTAAAGAAGATGAAATCCCGTTTGATATTCCTGAAAGTTGGAAGTGGGTGAGGCTAGGAAATGCGGTTGATACTATAATGGGGCAATCGCCAAAAGGCACAAGCGTATTTTCAGGAAATGAGGGGATTGAATTTCATCAAGGGAAAGTATTCTTCGGAGATGACTACCTTCAAATTTCGAATCAATCAACAAATAAACCTACTAAGATAGTTGAACCAAATACTGTACTCCTATGCGTAAGGGCTCCTGTAGGTATACTTAACATAACAAACAGAGAGATATGCATAGGAAGAGGTCTATGTGGAATAAATGCACTTGCTGGTATGGATGCTAAGTTTGTGATGTACACATTAAGAGCTTTTAAAAATGATTTTATAAGAAAAGCTACAGGCACAACCTTTGTAGCTATTACAGGAGAAGTAGTCAAAAACCAGATATTCCCTCTCCCGCCACTAGAAGAACAAAAACGGATTGTTGCAAAGATAGAAGAATTGCTACCTCATTGCAATCAACTAGTGAAGTAGAATATTCGTGGCAACCCCATGGAAATTCAAACCTCTGCACCTTTCAAAATGGTGATCGCGCCAGAGTCGTACGCGAAAAATCCCATTATATGTTGCAAATATCCATTACATTTTTTTCTATTTTGTGAGATCACATTTTGGTCACGCATTTGCGGTAAAAAGAGAATTATTAAGGAATGTAAAGGGTAAAAAAAAGAAGAAAATATTGATAAAAAGCCATTTTGGAAGGTTAGTGGAATTGTGGGGAATCTCTCCAGCCCTAGATTGACAGGGTTAAGGTCATTTTTTGCGGTCATACTAACAAAAGGTTCACTAAAGTACTTAGGAAAATTGCATATCATATTTTTTAATAAAAGCGTCGACTGCAGGCGCTTTTTTTAGTGTCTTAGGTGTCATAACTTAAAAGTTTTGACACCGAAATATAGAAGTGATAAAATAAGGCTATTCAAAGGTGTCATAACATATATTCATAAATGGGGTGAACAAAATGAAGTATGGATACTGTCGAGTAAGCACTTTAGGACAGGACTTGGATGTGCAAATAGAAAGATTGCAAGTTGAAGGCTGCGATAAGATTATTGAGGAAAAATTCACTGGTACAAAGTTGGAAAGACCTAAGTTTAGTAAATTGCTTAAAGAACTAACTGAGGGCGACACATTAGTTGTCACAAAACTAGATCGGTTAGCCAGGAATGTACGTGAAGGAATTGACGTCGTAGAGGAGTTATTCAACAAGGGTGTTCGTGTCCACGTACTAAATGTAGGATTACTTGAAAACACAACTATGGGGCGGTTCTTCCTTCAAACTATGTTGGCGGTAGCGGAAATGGAAAGAAATATGATTGTAGAGCGAACTCAGGAAGGAAAAGCAATGGCAAGGCAGCGCAAGGATTTTAAAGAGGGACGGCCTAAGAAGTTTAAGAAGGCACAAATTGAACATGCATTAAAGCTCCTTCAAACGAATTCGTACTTACAAGTAGAGGAAATAACAGGGATAAGTAAAAGCACACTCATTAGGGCTAAGAAACGTCAGGAGCAGCTTAGTGACTGAAAAGCTATGATAAGGAAATTGAATCGACCATAATGGTCGATTTTTTCATATTTCTAACAACTGTTTTAACGATTGTAATTATAAATGATTTGACTGTAATAACAGCCGAAAAGTTAGTGAATTAATAGGTCTTTTGCCTTCTATTAGAAATAATAATTAATTAAATCTTAAAAGAACGGGTGAATACAATGGAAATGCTAATTCGCTCATAGGTCTTGTAGAACCTCCTTACTAATAATACAAGCCTATCAGTAGAGAATTACTTCCAAACTGGTTGTGTAGGAATTAGAGGAAAAAGACGAAGGGAAAAGTGGTAGAAAACGAAGAATGATTCAAGAAGGGTTAACCTCTTTTAAAGACCATGGGCAATTAAGAGTATACGTTATAGAAAATTAATTATTAGTTAATGCCTTGTAAAAAACAGTAAAGCATTAAATACTTCAGGCGATGTATAAATATAAGTATTCGAGTAGTGAAGATGAGACCCAACATAATTAAAAGTACGCTCATCAAGACAAAGAATGCAGCTTGTTCTTTATTACTATGACGAGAAGGTTAAAAGTACGAAGCAGCCAGAATATCAGTAGGTATTAAACTAAAAATGGGGAGAGGGTCATTTGAGCACACCTGAGAAGGATGAGGAACTGGATAAAGTAGAATTCAAGGGGGAGCCATCAGAGGAATCGTCTGGATTGGACGAATATGAAGCAGTAGTACGAAATAATAAGTCGTATTATGGTTATAAGTGGGGACTAGTTCCAGACCCAGCAAAGAAAAGCACTTGGAATTGGGCAGCTTTTTTCTTACCTTTTTTTTGGCTGCCTTATCGAAAAATGTTTAAACCCTTTTATATATTGGGTTTAATGCCGATGCTTTTGACAGTAGTTTATTCTCTTATTGCTATGCCGGATTGGTTGTATGCTGTTATTTTATTGGCATGTTCTTTGGGTTCCGCTTTTGTTGTGGGGTGGAACGGCAATCGTTTGTATTTTATTCATATTACTAAAATTTTAGAACGAGCTAAAACTTTACCTGAAAAACAAAGAGTTCATTATATACAAAACAAAGGCGGAACACATATCGGCACTATGCTCGGTTTACATCTACTCTTATCGGTTGCGATCTATGGTGTATCATTAGGTTCTTCTTATATACCCACAGAAAAAAACATAACAGATGTAGTCCATTTATCTGGCGAAGGAATTGCATTAGACTTGTATAACGACAATCCAAAATGGAAAGTTATCCATAAGATGGAGCGGTACTATGTGGTGGAGTTCACGGGTTATGATTATGCGTATGATGAAAACGTCCGTATTCTTTTTAACGTATATTTTGATAAATATTATTATGAATGGTTTCAAGTTCACATAAATGGTGGTTTGTTGAACGATGAAGAAACGGATGATTATATCGACTACGTTAATCAATGAGGTAAATTCAAAGCAATAGAAAAAAGGACAGCTGCCCACCTATGCTGTCCTATTCCCTGAGTTTCTAATTTAGAAGGATTAAAAGAATCTAATTTTCGCATGATAAAGTAACCTAATAGTACTTGCCTTTAAATAATTTAATTGCCCATCGATTTCATATTGAACTACCCTTGCTTGAGTTAAAAAAGGATTGCAACAGCGGCGATCCTTTTTCTTATTTCGCTATCGGGGCAGTTTAGTCATAATGAAC
>NZ_JBITPF010000037.1:0-78676 GCF_050468025.1 Neobacillus sp. NRS-1170
ACAATTATATGGACTTTATCTGATTTTCGGCAGGCCGCGTCCTCTATAGGGCTTCTTGCGGACTCGGGAGCATGGTTTTTGTCTAGACGTGTCCTCTATATACTTTCTTGCGGACTCGGGAGCATGATTTTTGCAAGCCGAGTCCCCTGCGGCTCTGTTCGATTTCTTTGATGAGTGAAAATGACCGCTAGAGGGCACCTGCGGGCTGGCTATTCATTTAGGTCGATACAAGAGGATGCTGAGCGCTTTAGCAGAAATAGAAAAACGCCATAAAAGGCGCTCTATTCAATCTTTTCTATCATCATTATCATCTAACCCATCCTTACCCTTGTCCAACCCAGTCATATTATTTACAACTTGAAAAATTAAGTTAAGTCCCTGGTCCATTGCATGGATGGATTCCTTTTTGTCTTCTTGCTCCCTTTCTTTCTCTTTACCTTCCATCTTCTGTCACCTCCTAAACGTAGGATTCGTTGTAGACCAAATAATATTCAGACCTCCTGATAGGTGCCAAATGAATTTTGTGCAGTTTTACTTTTACTTAGTAACTATAGGAGTGTTCCACATATTCAACAACCATACCATCTTGTTGTTCTACCATCATACTGTAGCCTGAAAAGTCTTTCGTAATATCCTGACGTATCACGGCACCATTATCCAGCAGCCATGTTTTATAAGCCTGAATATCCTCTACCAAGAAACAAATCGCGGAATCTCGCATTTTTGCCAAAGCTTCATCAGACCCGCTAACTAGTAGAAAGTCTCCTATAGCAGCAATATCAAATCCTTTACTCCAATAGTTGAATCTTGTTGCCTTGGTCTGAAACAGCCCTTCGTAAAACGGAACAGCTTTTTCAAGGTCGTTCACATAAATCCTATTTATGATTTTTTTGATTTTCATATCTCTCATCACCCTTTCCCAGGTTTAAAACTTACTGAATTATTGTACAATTTTATCTCAAAAACCAACAATCTAAACAAAAAAAGAGAAGTGCTCTACCACTTCTCTCTGCAAGACTTAAAAGTTTAATCTTATAGAAGGAATGATTTCAGTGAAAATCTCATAGACAATTCCACCTAATATGACGATCGCTGGTATGACAAGAATGCCGAAAAAAACATACGCGTATATCCGCCTGATAGGTATGCGGTCGACCCAATTTGTTACCAAATGGACTGACATCGCTAAAAGAAGGCCCCCCAATAGGAAAAGAAGCGAGAACAAAGTGATTCCTAATGAGGCTTGCGGTCCAAATAATTCATTACCCGGATTGGATAAAAAGAAGGGAATCCCGAAAATACATAGATTCATCGCTCCATAAATCAACCCTTTACGTACCCAGCCGTTGAGCAAGTAATGGTGAATAAACGTATAGATGATACTGTTAGCCAAAGTAAAACCGAGACCCAATAAGACTAAGAAAAAGGTTCCTTGAAACGTAAATCCACTGGCCAAGAGAGGGAATACAACCGCGATAATTTTCATTACAAGGCGTAATAATAGACCAGCAAGAATTCCAGTAATAACCGCAGAAAAAAAGCCAATCCCTAAATTCCTTGCGATTCGGGCAAACCGGGTTGAAGGTGAATCGATAACCGATGTTTTTGCATTGGTCTCACGTTCGATAAGATATTCCCCCTTTTCCTGTTCAACATCAGATTAATTATATTAACCGTTAAACAGGAAAATTCCTCCAGAAATTCAGAGGGGGCCGTTTTCAGCGCTGAAATACAACGGGATTGATTAGGTTCGGAGGTATCTCCCCCAGCACTCCCCGGACGAGGTTCTCAGCAGCCAGCTGCGCCATTTTCAATCGGGTTTCATGGGTGGCCGATCCAATATGAGGTAAAGTCACCACATTATCCATCGACAGCAGCGGATGATCCGCTTGAACAGGCTCCTGCTCAAAAACATCGAGTCCTGCCGCCAGGATATCCTGATTTTGCAGCGCCCGAACCAATGCCTCTTCATCTACTGTCGCACCCCGCGAGCCATTCACAAAAATAGCCGATTTCTTCATTAACTTAAATTCCTTTTCACCAATCAGCTTCACGGTTTCTGGAGTCAGCGGGGTCATTAGGCAAACAAAATCCGATTCCCGCAACAATTCCTCAAGGGAGCAATACGTTGCCTGAAAGGTTTGCTCCGCTTCAAGATTGCGGGAGCGGTTATGATACAAAATCGGCATATCAAACCCAAAATGGGCTCTTTTGGCAATGGCCATTCCAACTCCGCCCATTCCAATGATGCCTAACTTTTTATGGTGCACATCGACTCCAAACAGATTTTCACCATCTGTTGTTGACCATTTTCCTTCCTTTACATACTGATTCAATTCCGGCATTCTTCTGGCGGCGGCCAGCATCAGCCCAAAAATCGTATCTGCTACCGTATCATTTAAAACGCCTGGAGTATTGGTAGCCATGACGTCTCGACTGGTGATGGCAGGAATATCGAAGTTGTCATAGCCGACAGAAACATTACTCACAATTTTTAACTGAGGAGCATGTTCCAAAAACTCTTGATCTACCTTTAAACGGGAACCCAGAATGCCCTTGGCATCCTTTAACTCTTGATAAAAACTTTCATATGTATCTTCATTCAACTCTTCAAAATAAACTACCTCACACGCTTCACGGATAAAGTCCAAAACAGTGAAATCGAGTTTCTTATAGACAATTACCTTTGGTTTCATAGGCAGCCTCACTTTCCTCTCTTTCATGATATATCTATTGTAATAGTGTCCACCCCTAAATCACCAATAATATACCTATCGAAACCAAATAGTTGTCATTTTGTGGAACCGCATTGCCGTTTACTACTTAATCGTCCCCATCCCGCCAATTGTTACATGTACCTTGACGTTCACATCAGCCTTCGAAAAGGCTTTTCCCCATTGATTTTGGACTTTTTTCCACTCTGGATACGTATAAGCTCTTGCATAGATCCCAAATCCGAAAGGGTCAATCCCCTTGGTTTGCGTTTTCTTTATTAAGCGCTCAAAATCTGCTTCCATTTTCTTTTCAATGCTCTTTTCCAGTTTCGCTGCATCGCTCCGTACATTGAATGGAAAAAGCCGCTCTGTAATGGCAACTCTCATTTTTACGTCTGTGTCAAAAATAAAATGATTCTCATACCTTACCTTTGTTTTTACCTTGATACTTGGTGTACTATAGCTAATCCAATGATCATGTCCATTCGATTCCAAAGGGACGGAAATGGTAAATGGAAAATCCCCTTTTGTTTTATTCTGCAGGATACGTAATAATTTGTTTTCATTTGGTGTTATGCTTAACTTATATTTGCTCTGTTCATCAAGCAGAGCAGTTCCAGTCAACATGATTTTGTGGTCTTTTTTCATTTCGGTAATGCTTGCTGTTATCCCTTTTTCCGTCGTTTGCTCATGAAATTCTTGAAGTGTCGTTTTGATAGTGACATTTCTTCTGTAAGCTGTATCTATTAAATTGGCTAAATACAAAGGGAGACGCGGCTTATCTTTGGGCCTAAAAAAAATGACGTCCGAAACAGGACCATCTACGGCGACAACTCTTGTTGTAACCGTATTTTTGGGGTCCCGATAAAAAGGATCGATGTAATCAATCCAATTTTTTCGTTTTAACAGCTTTTTCCCGACTAAGAGTAATTGCGTTTTGCTTCCTGATGTTAAAGCCATTACGGTCTGATCAAACAGTTCCCTGGAATCTCGAATGGAAACAGCCTTCACTTCTACTTTCTCCTCTTTTACCTTTGCTTCTTTGTTAAACACCGGACTTGACATATACACCAATAAATGGCCATCCTCATCCACGTCTAATCCTAGTATAAGTGACAGTGTGACATCTTCAATATACATTTGATCCACGCATCCGGTCATCATCATAGCCACAAGCGATAGGCAAATCAGTGTCTTCCTTTTCAATGGCTTACCCTCCGACAGAACTTTTCATATATCCAGCCATAAACCCATAAAAAGGGCGGTGCAACGAATGCCACTCCCAGTCCGCCTTTGACCACCATCTTCTGCCACCCTTCTGAATCAAACCAAGTAGGATCGAGCCAAAATACCATTCCAATTATGATCAATAATAAAATAATCACGTAATTACTGTGATCCTGTTTTCCAAGCAATTTACTAGAACAAAACGCAGCAAAGAATACACAAGGCAACCAGGCTGTGGAAACAACAATCAGATAAACAGCCAATAAAACCATGTCAAAACGTTCCAAAAAACGAAATTCAATGAGTTTAAGTAAATTCAGTACAGGTTGATTAAATTCAATAATCCCATCGGGGCTAAAATAGGCAAAGCAAACAACCGTTACAAATACATAAAACATCATCGTTAAGGTAGTCGCAATCGTAATTCCGAGTACCGCATGCTGCTTTTTTTGTAAAAATGGGTACAAGAAGAACGCTATTTCAAACCCCAAAAAGGAAGTAACAGTGGTCGGCACAGCAGATAAAACCGGCCGCCACCCTTCTTTAAGCAAAGGAAGGAAGTGGAGCCAATTTCCATCCTTTAGCGGTATCAATAAAAACAAAGGAATCCAAATTACCATATAAAAAGATAGTTCCGAGTACCTGCCTAAAACGCGCAATCCGTTGCGGGCAATAACAAAAGTCGGAATCGAAAATAATAGCAAAATGATATATTCAGGGGTTTTAGGCAGAAACCATGCCTTAATATAGAGACAAGCATTTACAAGAATGGACCAAGCGGAAAATGCAAAGTACACCATATAAACCGAGATGAGCACTTTCCCCAGTATTTTTCCGAAAAAACGTATTAGAATTTCGTAAAGGGTGTCCTCAGGGTATTTTGCAGCCGCTTTAACTAAAAAAATGCTGGAAGAGACTGAGCATAACCATCCAATTATGATAGCGATCCAACCGTCGGTTCCAGCTTTTTCAGCAAGTATGCGCGGGAGGGATAGAACACCAGCCCCTACCTGCGCTCCATTAATTAAAAAAATATACTGCATGACAGTGATTTCATTAAAGGCATATTTTTTCATCGTTTCACCTTTTAGTGCGATTTCGCCCTTGTCGAATAGTAGGAATAGCTCCAGTGCCTTTGGGGCGGCTTTTCATTGTCCATAAAGGAAAGCGCAAAAACGCATCCTTCATATCAGCAAATCGGAAAGGAGCCAGCGGAGTTCCATAGGGTGTGCCTAATGATTCAAGACTTACCAGGTGGCCGACTATGGTCATCCAGCCTATTACAATCCCAACAACACCAAACATAGCGGCTGCTAACATCATTGGAAATCTTAACAGTCTAATGGCCGAACTCATATCATAATTAGGGATGTTATAAGAAGCGATGGCTGTAACGGCAACGACGATGATCATAATGTTGCTGACAATTCCTACCGCAACGGCCGCCTGCCCAATGATAATCCCCCCCACAATGCCTATGGTCTGACCAATTGGAGTCGGCAGCCTTAATGCAGCTTCCCTCATCAATTCCAAAATCGTCTCCATAATGACCGCTTCCAGCACAGGCGCGAATGGAACTTGTATCCTTGATTCAGCAATCGAAAGTAAAAGCTCCATCGGGATGACTTCAAAATTATAGGAAATAAACGCAACATAACTGGCGGGAAAAAATAAGGTAATGATAAAGGCTAAAAAACGGCTTACTCGGATAAAGGAAGAAAGTAACCAACGGGTTCCGTAATCATCCACAGCCTGAAAAAAAGACATAAGATTTGTCGGAGCAATCAAAACGCTCGGAGAACGGTCCAAAACAATCACAAATCTTCCCTGCAGAATGTGGGATACTGCTGTATCAGGTCTTTCGGTCAACATAATTTGCGGGAAGGGTGAATAAGGATTATCTTCAATAAACTCGATCAGTTCACCGGTATTAATGATTGCGTCCACGGTAATATTTTGAATCCGTGTTTCCAATTCTCTCAGCACGTCATCAGAAGCCACATCTCTTAAATATAAAAGGGAAACCTTTGTTTTTCCTCGTAAACCGATTGTCATTTCTTTCAATATTAATTCGTGGTGGGGAATATACCTGCGAATTAATGCGATATTTTGTGTCCCTGTTTCCACAAACCCTTGATGAGCACCTTTTAGAGATATTTCGTTTTGAGGGTCGTTAAGTTGTCTTTGCGGCCATCCTTTTGTATCTAATCGATACCCGGTATTTTGTCCATTTAACAATAAAACGCTATCTCCACCTAGAATCGCACTTTCGACCTGACCCCACGTTTCGACGACTTCGACATCTCCTATTGTAATGGGCAGTTCCTTATCAAGTTCGAAGGAGCTGCTCATCAATGGCTTCAGAACATGATTATGAATCGCATCTTTATTCGTCAATCCAGGCAAATAAACCAAAGCAGCATCAGATTTACTAGCGTTAATTGAAAAGCGGCGTATCACTAAATCAGGTGCCTGGGAAAATACCTGTTGGAGTATCTCTGTATTATGGGTTAAATCAGAGTCCAGGACATCATCTGCGCTCTTTTTTTTCTGAAGATTAGAATGGGTGCTTACTTCTTTGTGCAGAAAAGAGCGCTTGCCTTTTGAGGGCTTCAAAAAATCAAACATCCACTCCGTCCCTTTCTCAATATTTTAAGATTTTGTTTTTAGTATGCATTCACAAAGGAAAAATATTCTAATCCCATTCAAACAGCCGGCAAAAAAAGACCTCCGCGTCACCGCAAAGGTCTGATTTTCTTTATATTTAATTTCAATCAAAGGAACCCATAGTTTGCAGCAATTCATTTGATTGCGGTGATACGTAAATCGTCCGGCTTGGAAAGGCTACTTCTACTCCTTCTTCCTCTAAAATCCCCATGATTTCTAAGTTGATTTCATGCTTGATTTTAACGTGCTCCGCCCAAACAGTCGTATTTGTGAAAAAATAAACCAGAACATCGAGACTGCTTTCATTATAATGGTCGAAGGCTGCCATAATCGTATCCGGATGGATTTCTTCATGAGTCCGCAGCATTTGGTCAATCCGGTAAACCACTCGCTTAATTTGGTCTTTGGTAGTTTGATAGTTAAGTCCCAAGTGGAAAGTAATCCGTCTTTTCCCCATCCGGCTCCAATTGGTAATGGCCTCATTCGCAAGTGTTGCGTTTGGAACTGTCACCAACGCCTGACTAAAGGTTCGAATTTTCGTACTTCGGAAATTAATATCCTCGACGGTCCCCTCAACGCTTGGAGTTAAGATCCAATCACCGATGGAAAAAGGTTTTTCTGTTACAATGACAATCCCGCCAATGAGATTGCCTACCGCCTCTTTTGCTGCTAAAGCAAAGGCCAGACCCCCTAGTCCGAGACCAGCAACCAACCCATTGACATCATAATCAAACTCTTGACCAATAATGCTGATACTGATGGCAATCAGGATAACGCGGATAGTCCTTGAAAAAAACGGAATCAGAATGGAATCTATCTTATTAGTTAATTTTTCATTTAAACTTATTAAGATTCCCGATGTAGGAGAGGACAAATTAAACAATCCCCATGTAATTAAAACTATGACCATGGAACGCAAAAGTTTTAAAAATAAGGCATTCTGTTGTTCGATAAAAGGAAAATAGTCCATGGCCAGGTACAAACCAAAAATAATGAAAAACCAGCCTAAGGGACGTTCAAAACTTAAACAAATTTGGGTGAAAAAATCAGTTGGTGTTTTTCTCGACAATTTTAAAATCAACTGAAACACATACTTGGTAAATATGTTTCGAAAAAGAATAAATAGAAGCAAAATCCCTATTGAAATCCCTAAATCTTTTAACATATCATAGTCGATTCCCGCCGCCCCAACGGCCAATACAAATGAATCAAAAGACATTCTAAAATACCTTCTCCCTTTTACGATACTTTTTTAGCAGTTATAATAGTTAGCTGTTTTTCAAACCATTACACCGCAATATAATAACTTTTTTAACAGGATTTTTGAATACAACAAAAGACTCAAAACGGTGAGAGGTGCAAAAATATACCTATCGTTAGAGCGAAGGAGATTTGCAAAAAGGGCTGCAGTAAAACATACAGCTCGATAAAGATAAGTTTTAAAAAGGGAAGTAAGACATTGTCTCACTTCCCTGAAAATATTCATAAACATTATTCATGAAGAAGCAGGTTCACACCCATTTTTCTTTAAGAGCATCCTTAATCCCAGAAAAGCTGCCCGAGTTTCTCCATTCGAATCAAAATAAAACTGAATCGGCTTCTCTTTATCAGTGATGACAAGAGTGGCTTCCCCGCTTGCCCTTAACGAAAATTCATTATCATTGATGATCGCTTTTACCTTATTATCTTCGAATAAAATCTGAAGACAATCTCCCTCTTCACTTCCGTAGGTCCCAACAAATTTCTTCAGTTGTTCTTCCGGGAGGTCAACAAACTGTTCCTTACTTCTTTTCTCCTCTAATGATAATCCTAAAGCATGATTCACAGCCTCCAGCCAGATGTCTTTCGCAGAAACCTCCGATACATTGGTTAACACAGCCGCGACCAGGTTATGTTCCGGGATAAATCCAAAGTTAGAGGAAACGCCTGACTGGCCGCCGCTATGCTCGACCAGTGTGACACCGTGGTAGTCAGGTGTCACTTCCAATGCATAAGCATAATAAGAGCTTCGATTGATAGGATAGTAGGGCTGCGACATTCTCTTTAATTGTTTCTCCGATATAAAGGGCTCTCCTTTATGGATATAAAGGTCACCGTATTTAAGCAGATCAAGAACATTGGAGCGAATGCCTCCACCAGCTTCATAGTTTCCTAGAACAGGCCACGACTGCTTTTCGTGCTGGCCCCTCTCTGAATGATAGACATATGGAGTGGATACATCTTCAAATTTATGTAATTCTTCAATACTGAATGTTGTACGATTCATATGTAAAGGATATATCAGCTCTTCCATGATATATCTTCTAAACAATCGCCCCGTTACCCGCTCTAATAGCTGGCATTTTTTCATTCTTTATTGTACTACAGTAACAGTTTGTGGGGTTGTCGTAACTTTAAAACCTTGTTTATTTACAACGTCTGCTGAAACAAAATACGTACCATTTGGAACATCTGATTTAGGGGTCCACTTTGAATGAATTTCGTTTTCATTTTCAACTACAAAAGAATCAATTACTTTTCCATTTATATCTTTTATATTGATTGTCCAATTTACATTGTTATTAGCAAATCCATCGATTCCAGCAGGTATACTTGCACTTATATCTTCATGTGGCCATACACTAAAGTAGCTAACTAGCATTTCCTCATTAATATATGAAGGGTCTCCCCACACTGAATATCCATGATTATAAGCATAATCAGAGCCCAGTACGACGACGCTTTTTGGTTCTTCATTCACAAGGACAGATGTCTGTCCAATCTGTAATGACTTATATTTACCGTTATACCAAATAATTCCGACTTTAAATCCACTACCATTTTTATTGTCTACTGCTTTGAAAGAAATTTCATATTGTCCATCTTTCGGTTGCACTTTAATATCCGAAACGACTGGAGCAACAGAATCTACTTGAATAGGTAGTTTTACAATTTGTGGTTTAGCATCCTTATAATCTAGTGTTGTTTTTATGACATAATTATAATTCCCATCTTTGACTACTTGGCCATTTTGGTCTTTTACATCCCACAAATAACCAGCATTTAAATAGTTACGATAAGACATAATATTTTTACGGAATTTCCATGGCTTTCCAGTGTATTCACTAAAGTCACCAAGATATTGAATCATTTCACCATTTTTATTCTCAACATACATTTCAGTTTTTTGTAAGTTTCTTAGTGTCGTAAAAGTTGAGAAAACATTTTTAAAGGCAGCATTCGGAGAAATAACCATTCGACTTTTGTTAAATGTTCCTGTTTTCGGATCATAACCTAGTGGGAATGTACCTTCTGAACCTGGTTCATCATTCCAAAGAGCTGTGTAACCTAAGTAAGCATCTTTATCCCATGCTACAGGGTCAATATTTTGTGGTTGATCCCATTTTCCGTAGTAGCCCATATATGGTACTGAAATTGGAACAGCTAAATCTGCGTTTTGACCTGTGGGAACTAGTCGTACATATCCCTCAACAAAAATTCCCTTCTTTAAATTGGAAGGTAATTCAACTTGAATATCGAGATTCTTGTTTTGTCCTGTCTTAATTTTAAATACCTTTCCTTGAGAGTTAGATACTTTTTCTCCATTCACAGAAGCAAAAGCACCCTGTATTCGCTCACTTTTTAACGTTAAATACTCTTTTGAATCCAATGTACCATCATTGTCTAAGTCAAATTCTTTCTTTTCTTTGCCGTCTGTTAGTACATCTACATAAACTTTGTATTCGAAATCTTCTTTATCTTTATTGTTTTGAAGTGCCTCTATATTCAATTTAAATTGGACTTTATTCCTATTAATCTCTTTTAATGCAACTGATCCTGCTTGTTCTAGAGGAGTTTTTTCTCTTGTTACGAGTACAGGTGTTTTAATTGCATTTTGTATTTGCATCAATCCAGACCCTTGAATTCGTGGAGAGTAAGGAGCTTCAGTATTTGTCCGAGGATCTTGTATAATTTTAGATGTGTTCATTAAAGCAATTTTAGCCTTTAAAACTGTTTCTTTTGAATGTGCTAAACCTTTTTCATATAAGGATTGTAATAAAAGTGCAGACCCGCCTACTACATGTGGAGTCGCCATTGATGTTCCACTCATAATCTCATACTCATTTCCTGGAACAGTTGAATAAATATTACCTCCTGGTGCTGATAATTCAGGTTTAAAGTCTAATGTATGTGGTGTTCCATAAGATGAGAAATATGACATTGTATCTTTACTTGGATTATCAATATAAATTCCTTTTGATAATTTCATTTTAACGATATATCCGCTTGTTAACTTAGAAATTAACGAATTACCGATTGCTTTGCCTGTTGTTGCCGCAGGAGTAAAATATGGACTAAAGTCTGTAATTGGATAGTCAACATCTGTATTCGACGGTACTAAAATAACAGCTTTAGCACCTTTCCTACTTGCTTCGTCTTGAATATAACTGTATGATCCATAAATTTGGTTTGGTTTAGCAATAACAATTTTACCTGTGACATCTTTATTATTAAAATCTTCAGTTCTACCTTCACCTACATAAATCATCTCGTAACTTTCAAATGGAGATAATACTTTAGAAAGCTTAAAGTTAAACTGAGTTTGATCTTGATATGGAAGCTGAAGTCCATTTTCTTCTACAAGTGTGCTCACATGTATTTTCGAATTTTCATATGAAGCAACAGAAATTGCATATGGACTTACACCTGGTTCACTCACTGTACCAATATCTGGATTTTCGGCATAAGGTTGTAAAGAAGATTGCAGTAGATCATTTTTAGTGCTGTAAGCAGAGTTCCCACCAGCAACTACTACAAGTGTGCCATGCTCTGTAGCTGCGTGAATTGCTTTCTGAATCGGATCGTTGTCACCAACAAAGCCAGCATCAGTTCCTAAACTCATGTTAATAACATCTGCTCCCAATGTTACTGCGTGCTCAATACCTGCGATAATATCATCCTCATAAGCTCCTCCGCCATTATCTGAAAACACTTTTTCAGCTAAAAGTTGCACACCAGGCGCAATACCTTGTGCGCCATCATTTGTTTCGTCACCATTTGCTCCTACTGTACCTGCTACATGTGTACCATGAGGGCTTCCATATTCACCATGAGGAATTACATCACTATCATCATCCGCCCAATCGTAACCTGTAGGTACTTTGTCACTATACCATTTTTCATTTACTTCAGTTTCAGTAAGCTTATTTTGGATATTCGTTTCTGTCCACTTTTCCTTTTTTTTACCTTTTGCAGTAAGTGTCATATCTTTATGAGCAAAATCAATTCCAGAATCAATAACTCCAACTAGTAAACCTTCACCTTCATATCCATATTGCTGCCATACATTTTGAGCTTGTACCAATTCTTTGCTTGCACCCATTGATGGTTCAAAAGTTCTTGCAATATGTACTTTATCAACCCCAAATGTGTTTTGTATTTCTTTAACATTACGAAATTCTGTTTCAACACTAAACCCATTAAAGCTTTCAAAGAAACGATTTTTTACCTTGTAAGCTAATCTTTGCTTTGAAATTTTTGCTATAGCGTCATCTTGCTTTTGCTTTTGTTGCTTCTTTTTTTCTTTAGGAGGAATATCAATAGATTCTGGTTGTTCTACCTCAACTATTACTCGTACTTGTTCATTTGGGTTATAAGCTTTAACAATACCATTTTCACTTAAATCCTTATAACCTAGTTCATCTACTTGATCCTTATTTAAATGCTTGTCTTCATCTAAGAAAATTTTTTGACCATTTTTTACAATGTCCTCAATACTTGGAGCTGGAACCGTGTTACTTTCTGTTTCTTCTGCAAAACCCGTTGACGTTAACAATATTGCTGCTAAAGTTGCTGTAGTAATTACTTTATAAGGAAAACCTTTTTTCTTCCTCATCATCCACTTTCCTCCTACTTACTCATCTAGATTATTGACCTAAAACAAGTGCGTCTTTAGTAATATTTATTCAACGTTTAAAACAGCAGTTCCAAGATTGAATTGTGCTTGTGTAGATCCTGCTTACACTGCAGTAAACACTCACAGCAACTGTTACAACTTTCTCTTCTAGTGAAGTCCATTTTTCCTGCTGCAGTAACATCAGCTTTGGAACTATCCTTAACCTGTGTTTCCCCCTTTAAATTGTATTGACTATTAAGAATGGGAGAGCTAGACTGTTGATTCACTTGGGTGGGTTCTTTGTTACATTTAGTGACTTTTTAATGCGGCAAAAATCAAACTACTAAATAGAAGAAATGAATAAGGTTAGAACGTGTGCTAAAGAAGTAATTTGTCATGTCATCCAAATTGCATTTTAGGATAGTGGAACTAAACCATTGAAAAAACAGAAAAAATTAGACTATTCAAAATGTTAAGGTTATTATATGGTGATATTTTTTTTTAGTAAATGACATTCTCGTTATCATAATGATTCATTTCAGTTATCAATAAAGAAGAATGAGGCAAGATTATGGGAGTAATATCAATATAAGTCTGTGTTGTTAAGTTTCTTTGTTAACAAAATAATTTAATTTGTACAAAAGTATAGTAACTTTAACAGTTAGCTACTTAATAAAAAAAAAGATGAACTTACATTCAATTTCTTGAACGCTCATTCTACTACACCCCCTAAGCCTGGTTTTGCTATGTCCTGTAAACTGAGCGACCGATTGAAAAATGAAAAAAGGAACTTCGCATGAAACGAAGTTCCTTTTTACTTATGTAACTAACGCATGCGTTAGTTGAAGTAAAACATATTTATGAACACTGTCTTTTATATTTCATGAACAACTAATTAAAATACAATCCTTTTCCAACAGGTTGCACAGTTTCTAATACGGTGTTTACCATATCTTCACTTACTAAGGTTCTAATAATCCAAGCTGAAAGATCCTGAGCAGCAAAGCAACCAGCAGCGGTTGAAACATTTCCATTATTAACAAAACTTTGTTCAATAACTTCTACATCAAATTTTTTAAGTTGCTCAACTACCGTTGGATAAGTAGTTGCCTTTAGACCTTTTAACAACCCTTTAGCTCCTAAAATTAAAGATCCTGAACACATGGACCCAATCAATTGACTTTTTGGGTCAAGGTTTATTTTATTTAAATACTGTTGATTTTTAAATAAATCCTGAACCCCTATACCACTTGCAAATATTACAGCATCAGCTGATGGAATCTCAGATATATCCCCTGTCATTGGAATCCTTAATCCAGCCATAGAAATATGTGTTTTAGCAGTTCCAAGAAGTTGGACATCCCAATCACTAATACCACCAACCAAACGTACACGATTTAACAAATCCCAAGGTAAAAATACATCAATATCTGTAAAATTATCAAAACAGACGATAGCAATGTTCAAATTTAACTCCTCCATTTAACCGAATTAACTATTCAAATTTATTCCATCATGCAATAGTTGCACAAGGAAAGAATTACGATTAACGGTTTCTTTAAACAAAAGAACACATTCCCTTTGTCTCTTTGATATATCCCCTTATAGGATACACTCAAAAAAGCTTAACCGATATTTAGGATAGGTAGTCTACTTTAGGGGGGGCTCCCAAATATATAAATCCGGCATTTCCAACTGATCCTCCACCCTTAAAAATACAAATCCACTTTAAATACCCCATTTTGGTTGACTACTACAAATATATTCTTTTCATATTTAATAATTCCTTCATTAACTATACTGCCCGTTAACACAATAAGCAAAGATTGAAAAAATGTATAAATATTAGTGCTTATACATGATTCTCTAAATGGAGTTGCAGTTCATAATTTTTATATCCTTCTAAATTCGGTGTAAATTTTTCACTATCGATGGGAACGTTTATCTCTAGTTTCGTAGGATGTAAGTAATCAACAATTTCTCCATTAGCGTTATTTGTCTCATACTTAACTAATATCCCTGTATCCTTATCTACCCAAAAACGGAATGATTGGAAATCTCTATGGTTTTTAGTCCCTTTTATTACAAGTGTGTTATGACCCAGTAATTCTTCATTTTGTTTTTCTATTTCCCATTTACTTAAATCTCGTGTATAGTTTGAGGCGATTTCATAAGGAAACAACGTTTCCATTGCAGTACTGAATGGGGGTCGTTCTCTATAATTGGTTAGGGGATTTCCATCATCAGCAGTTGAAAATGCTTGATCTAAGGTTAGGGTAGTTCCTTTTTGTTCTTCCATTACTCGTTCTTCCATATAGGTTTTTTTAGACTCATTTAGGTGCCATACAGTTCCATCTTTATAAAATTCTTGAGAAGAAACTTCACCTGTATCAAGTGTTGTTTTGCCATATCCTCCTGGTTGATGCTTTAAACTAATAGCATATTCAACTACTTGATAACCAGGGCTAAAGCTGTAATGAATTTTATATTCGCCTCTAGCTGTTTCAAAATAATCTACCGTGTTGAGCATTTTTGTAAGGATTTCTTCTTTAGTCATTTCATCATAATTTTCTTCTTGCTTAGGTGGTAAATATGCAGTTTTCTTATTTGACGGTTTATTTAGAGATTTTTGAGTATTTTCCTCTGGCACATTAGCTTGTTTCCCTTTTGTATCGCTGATAAGGTTAAGCTGTGTTCCAACAAAATACGTAATACCTAAAAACATTATAGAAACGACAGAAATACTAAGCAAAGCATTAAACTTATTTTTTAGCAGAAATACTTGCTTTCGTGATTTGGATTTTTTAATTGAACTCAAGACTTGTTGATCATTCCACCCAGTAACACCCACGAACCATTTCCTTCACCTCTTCATATCCCGCTTTTTTGTACATGTTGATAGCGATAGGATTGTTGGCATATAAATAGCTTACGGTATGAAGGGTTTTATCATTAAACTCTGTGATAAAGTTGATTAATTGGGCTCCATAGCTATTCCCTCTTTTATCACTTTTTGTGAATACATCATTGATTCTTGAAATATCGCCCTGTTTGTACAAAGAAGCCATACATACCAAAACATCACCTTCATATCCGCCAAACAGATAAAAATTTTTGTTGCTTAAAGCCTTCATTAACGATTTATACCCCCACTCGCTCAGTTCCTGACCAAAGTGGCTTAATTCCGCTTCGTCTGATATGTGAAGTCTTCTAATATCAATCGTGCTGGCCCGATCGATTATTTTTTTGTTTTTTTGGACATAGGAACTTAGATCTTCAATCTGTTTTAAAAATCCCTTCTTTTCTAAAAACAGCCCCACATTACTTTTACTTCTAGTAAACGTATAGACACGTGGAGTAATCGCAATCACCCTATAAAATTCGATTAATTCATTGATGGCCAAATCCAAATCACCATCAAAATCTTCATTAATATAAGCATGATTACTATCATAAGATAATGGATTATCTCTGTCATAAAAGATTCGGCCATATGGCTTTTCTACAACCTCTGCCTGCAGTTCCGCAAAATGATTCTCAAATTGGATGATTTTATCGACTAACAATTTTTTATCCTCCTACACTTCAAAGACCGCCCCTACATGATAACCGTCCCCATGCCATTGGCTTTTTAGATTTATACCATTGCCAGCAGAGAATGTAGATTAAAACGATATCAATCACATCTCCACCATAATACATGAGGGTACTTCCCATTTCTGCTTGTGTTTTGGTTACTCCCAATGGAGGGTGGGCATATATGTATTTTGATAAGATTCCATGACTCGCGAATGAAAGGAACAAAACAATCGCACGGTAAATAAAATTTGTTCTATGTGGGGTTGGGTCAATTGAAATGACAGCTGCTGTATACATATAGCCTGCAAGGAATACGTGTAAATGTATGAAAAAATAAAGAACAATATTGTGGTGCATCGCTGAATATAAGTCTGTAGTATAAAGGATCCATAATCCTCCCAAATTGAATAGAGAGGCGAACATGGGGTCACTAAGGATCCGAATAGGATAACTCTTTAGAATTTTGGAAAGCTGCCGTGCTCTTTTTACATGGAGTTTTCGCATAACAAGTGTCATTGGTGCAGATAGAACAATAAGAAGCGGAGCAGCCATTCCAAGAAGTAAATGTCCTAACATATGTGCTGTAAAATCCATATGAGCACGATTTGCTAAGGGACCTGCAACTGTTGCAGCTATACAAAGAATTCCTAACACCCAACAGATTGTGCGGTACAACGGCCAGCGCTTGTAATGACGATTTGATCTAAAACTAGCAAACATATACACAATTAATAACAATACAAACGGTATAAACAAGTTAAGCTCATAGGCATTTCCATTACCATGATAGATAGGTTCATTGTGCATGACTGCCTTTACCCCTTAGCGGCTTCGATTCCTTTTGTGTTCTTACAATTAGAATGATGCTAATTATGAGCATGACTAGTGCAAGTATGTTCCATATTATGTCGTAGACCATGACATTTTCAACATAGCGAATCTGGTGAATCCTCATAAGCTTGTGTTGAATGGTTCCATCGTATAACTGGAATCCTCCTCCCCCAAGCAGCATTCCTCCTATCCACCTTTTCAACCAAAATGCATTTTTGCGCCGTAAGTCCGCAAGAAGGAATAGCCCCCCGATAGTTGCAAACCAACTCAAAGCATGAAAAAGACCATCTGAGACCAAACCAATACTTAATGTGCTTTTGTCATAAAAATGATGCCAATGTAAAATTTGGTGAAAAACAGTTTCATCAAAAAAACCAACTAAACCGATGCCGAAAAAAATACCCGACCATAAATTTCGGGCTAAAAATGAACGTTCTGCTTCCATAACCAAGATTTTTCCTCCAACCTATCATCTAATTTATTACAAATATAACCAATATCACTTATCTTTAAGCAAAATTGTTTGTTCCAGAAACACCCCATTGGAAATGGTAAAAACGGCCACATCCATGTAAACACCATGTTTATATGGACTAATCATGATATGGTTTTATTGTTCTGTTGCCACGTAATAGAAGAAAGAGGCAATAATAAATATCAAACTTAACAAAAGCAAAAAACACATTCGGAATGTACGTTAGACGAGTACATTTCGAATGTGTTTTTCTTTTGGTGGCAATAGGGACGGTTCGGGACCGTAGAAAAAGTCTCTTTAAATAAGTTTGAGACACCTTATGGTGTACACAATTTATAAAAATTATAGAATATAAAATTTGAGTTGCCTATTAATAATATCTAAAATATTATGAATATTTTGTCATAGTAAGAAAGTTATATGTATTTTTTATCGTTAAAATCTTATATTTTTCGACAGTCTGTAATACATAAAATAGAATGATAAACTATTGGAATTTAATTTGAGGTGAGTGGGGAATTTTAGAAGATTCCAATGGGACGGTTCTTATGGTTTTTGTAGCAGTAAAACCAGAAGAACCGTCCCTATGATTACTTAATTATATATTAGGACAACTAAACACGATAAGAATGTGATTCCCGCTAATGGAGTCATTACCCTTCTCTCTTTTTTGCTTTTTGAAGCTAGATTTCCCAGTGTGTTTAACCCCATGAAGATTGTAATTATGATGACAAAAAGATTTGTTGGCAGATTGAATCCCACTGATAGAACTTTTGTGTGTATTAAAAAGATAAATCCAAAAAAGAGTAATAAAAATGCTGATGGCAGACTTATGATTCTTATTTTTTTCGGCAGCACACCCTGATATTTACCGCCCCAGCTATACTCCGCTAACGGCAGCCCCAAAAAGAGTAAGACTTGAAAGATTGCGATGCCGCTCGAAACCACTGCCACAGTAATCGCAGCTATTTGAATAAACTTTTCCTCCATATGCGAACCCCTCTTTCCCTTATTTTTTAGCTGAAAGCGAAGCCATCTACCTAATAATTCGGTAAAAAATTCCAAAGTCCTTTTAAAACACCGAACACAACAGGGACGGTTCTAATGGACTTTGATTAGGTTAAGACAGCCAAAAGAACCGTCCCTATGGTCCACCGTCTTTTTTGTGTTATCTTAAACTTAAGTAAAGGAAGGTGGAAATATGGTGGAATTCTCTAAAAAAACGGTAGTCATAACAGGTGCAGGGAATGGGATTGGTAAAGGAATTGCCTTACATTATGCAGAAAAAGGCGCCAATGTCATCTTGGCGGATATTGATGATAAAGCTGGGGCTAATACAGTATTGATGATGAAGGAACGAGGTGGCGAAGCGCTGTTCGTTAACACAGATGTAAGAATAGAATCGGATATTATCCGGTTAATGGAATCAGCCATTCAAACATTTGGCAAGATTGATATTTTAATCAATAACGCAGGTAAAGCATTATTCAAATCTCCTTATGAAACATCGATTGAAGAATGGGATGATGTCATCCATACCAATTTGAGAAGTGTTTTCTTGGCATCACGGGAAGCAGCCAAATATATGCGGCATAACCAGGATGGCGGATCGATTGTCAATATTGCCTCCACTAGAGCGATCATGTCAGAACCCAACTCGGAATCTTATGCTGCCACAAAAGGTGGAATCCTTGCCATCACCCATGCGCTCGCTGCCTCATTCAGTGAGGACAGGATTACGGTTAATGCTATTTCCCCTGGTTGGATCGAAACAGGCGATTATTCAAAGTTAAGCAAACTGGATCATGAACAGCATTTATCAAAACGTGTAGGCAAGCCGGATGATATTGCACGAGCCTGTCTTTATTTAACCGCAAAAGAGAATGACTTTGTAACCGGGATTAACCTTGTGGTTGATGGTGGAATGACAAGGAAAATGATTTATGTGGAATAGTACCACATTGACGGTTCTCATGGCACAAAAAAGCCACAAGAACCGTCCCCATGGTCTCTCCCATTGTCTCTGGTCTCACTCAACCGCACGGAATAAAGTTGCGATTCCCTGGCCTCCTGCGATACATAAGGTGCCGAGCCCCCATTTTGCTTTTCTTTTTTTCATTGCATGAATCAGCGTGACGCTGATTCTCGCCCCGCTGTTGCCTATTGGGTGGCCGAGCGCGATGGCGCCACCGTTGACATTGACTTTTTCCATCGGTAATTCCAGCTCTCTCACACAGGCTAATGCCTGCGCAGCGAACGCTTCATTTAGTTCTACCAAGTCAAGCTCATCCACGCTGATGTTCGCATTTTTTAGCGCGCGTCTGGTGGCTTCAACAGGGCCAATACCCATGCGGTCAGGCTGAACACCCGAAACGCCAAGACCTGCAATCTCCACTAAAGGCTTGAGCTGATATTTCTTCACGATTTCACCGGAAACAATCATCAGCAAGGAGGCTCCGTCATTTAGTCCTGAGGAATTTCCGGCAGTAACCGTCCCATCCTTTTTAAAAGCAGGCTTTAACGTTGCCAGTTTTTCCAAACTCGTCCGCCTCGGATGTTCGTCGACAGTGAACATAACCGGATCTCCCTTTTTTTGAAAAATCGGAACAGGGACAATTTCATCCTCGAAGTCACCATTTTCGATGGCGGCCTGTGCTTTGCTCTGGCTATCAAAAGCAAAAGCATCTTGCTCCTCGCGGGAAATCGCGTAGTCTGCTGCTAAATTTTCAGCAGTCATTCCCATGATAAGACGCCCGTACTTTTCTTCCGGTTGTGACCCGGGTTGGCTTTCCTTATTCGGATCGAGGATTTCAGCATTCCCCGATAAGAATCCATACCGGCCATTTGGGAGATAATATGGAGCACAGCTCATACTTTCCACGCCTCCGACAATATAGGCATGCCCTACTCCAGACCGTATCGCCATAAACGCATTATGAATGGCCTGCATCCCGGAACCACATTGGCGATGAACCGTGTAGCCCGGCAAGGATTCTGGCAGCTCCGCTTTTAGCAGCACTTTCCGCGCAATATTCGACTGATCCTGACTTTGTTTCGCCTGGCCAATAATAACTTCATCAATCACATCAATCGGAAGGAGATTCTTTGCTTTTAAGTCATCAAATAAGGGAACAAGCAAGTCATCTGGTTGGACATCCTTCAAAGTCCCGCCGATCTTTCCCACTGCCGTTCTCTGTGCACTCACTATATATATTCGATTATCCATTTTCCCCAGTCCCTTCAAAAACCACTAGAACCGTCCCCATGGTCCTTTCTATTGATTCACACTATTTTTCATCGAAACGGAATGATCGATGGATGACTGCTCCACATATGGTTCATGGAGTTTTTCACGGATAAACAAGGCCGGAATGATGGCACATAATACATAGGAAATCCCCAAAAGAGCCAATCCAAAGCCGATCGAATAATTTGTCGCGATCATTCCGATCATCACGGGTGCCAGTGCAGCTCCTGATCTGCCAATGTTATAGGCTCCCCCTACTGCAGTACCGCGAATTTTCGTTGAAAAACTTTCACTCATATAGGTTGCGTTAACAGCATAAGGCATTCCGATAAGGAATCCGAATAATGTAAATAAGACGACAATGGTTGCTGGAGTCTGGAAATTCACAATAATCGGAAGTGCAGCAGCTGTACCAAGTGCGCCAATGACAAACATGACCTTGCGTCCAAATTTATCGGCAAGCCAGCCAGTAATAATTTTACCTAAAATCATCGCCGTATAAGTTCCTACAAGGTAACCTGTCATTTTCTTAAAGTCAAAGCCTAGATCACTGACCATATAACTCGGAAGCCAATTGTTGGCTCCATAGTAACCAAATTGCAGAAAGACTGAGGTAAATGCCCATAGAATAAACATTTTTCTCGCCTTAGCATCCTGGAAGATGTTGACCCATTCATTTTGTTTTCGAAGAGATTTCGTCTTAATACTTTGCTTCCAGCCCTCCGGCTCCGGAATGGTAAATCTCATATAAACGGCAAGTATTACCGGTGCCAAAGCGACTAGAAATAATGGACGCCAGCCATGCTCCGGCAAGATTGCTCCAGCTAACAAAGTGGCAACCAGATATCCTACTGACCACCCTGCTTGGATGGTACCCAATATGGTCGTACGTCGTTTGGTAGGAACGTATTCCGCCATAAGAAGGTTTACGACGGCATATTCAGCACCTAAGCCAAACGAGGAGATTAAACGAATCGCAAGGAACTGCTCATAACTCTGGGCAAAGACCAAAAGGGCAGTTCCAATGGAGAAAATAATCATTGACCATGTAATCGTTCTGACCCTGCCCAAGCGGTCAGATAACCATCCGCCAATTAGACCTCCACCAGCCATTCCGACGAGTGTCCATGTTCCCAGGGCTCCAGCCTGGATATCGCTCAAATGGAAATCGTCTTTTAATAGTGGAAGACTTAAAGCAAGCATTTGTAAATCCATGGCATCTACCATGAGACCCAGAAAAGATGAGATTAACACAATAATCCATAAATGCGGTTTCGCAGATTTTGACATGTCCTTGCACCACTCTTTCTTTTATTTACTCTAAGAACAAAAATAATACGACAAATGATTTCGCTTCCTTACACTTGATTAAGAGTCTCAGAAAAGGTTATTTTTATTTGCTGTTTTCTGCTAATAATCAGTTTTTACTGAAGAGCACCTGATTCGGACACGGTCGCCTTTGAAATCACCAAGGCTGTCCGAATACCGCACTGATTCGGACCCTACAGAAAGTAACAAAGTTTCCGAAAAGTGCTTTTTATGAACTATTTCAAGTTAAAGACGATTAGATTGCCCGCTCTAAGATTTCTGCAATGTCCATAGTCTTAACTTTTTCTTCCACTTCCTTGGCTTTCGTTCCGTCACTGAGCATCGTTAAACAGTAAGGACAACCGCTCGAAATCGTTGTGGAATTGGTTGCAAGCGCCTGCTCAGTTCTGGCAACGTTGATCCGGCTTCCCGTATCCTCCTCCATCCACATGAGTCCGCCGCCGGCCCCGCAGCACATCCCCGTTTCCCGGCTGCGTTCCATTTCAATCAGCTTTACACCCGGAATGGATTTTAAGATTTCCCTTGGCGGATCGTAAACCTCATTGTATCTTCCCAAATAGCAGGAATCATGGAAGGTAATCGTCTCATTTACTTCGTTTTTCGGCACTAATCGGCCTTCCTTTATGAGCCTTGCCAGAACTTCTGTATGATGATATACTTCCGCTTCTAAGCCAAAGTCCGGATACTCATTTTTAAAAATATTGTAAGCATGAGGATCAGTGGTGATAATTTTCTTCACGCCGTTTTTCTGAAATTCTTCAATATTTTTTGTTGCCAGCTCTTGAAATAGAAATTCATTCCCAAGACGCCGGGCGGTATCGCCTGAATTTTTTTCTTTATTTCCTAAGATCGTAAACTTCACGCCAGCTTCGTTTAATAGTTTCGCAAAGGATAGAGCAATTTTTTGGCTGCGATTATCATAGGAACCCATAGAGCCTACCCAGAATAAATAGTCAAATTCCTCTCCTTGCTTCGCCAATTCTTTTACTGTAGGAACATAGACATCTTCACGTGCCTCACGCCAATTTTCCCGTTCTTTCCGATTAAGTCCCCACGGATTTCCTTGGCGTTCAATATTTTGGATCGCGCGCTGGGCATCCGCATTCATTTTGCCTTCGGTTAAGACTAGGTAACGGCGAAGATCAATAATCTTGTCCACGTGCTCGTTCATAACCGGACACTGGTCTTCACAGTTGCGGCAAGTGGTACAACCCCAAATTTCTTCCTCCGTGATGACATTCGCGATCAGGCTCGGATGATAATCAAGAGCCGCGGAAGCTTCCTGAAGGCCACTCGCTCTCGACATCATGGCAAGCTGATTTCCATTCGTATTGGCAAAAGCAAATCCTGGTACCCACGGGGATTTGGACGTTACCAAAGCCCCTGTATTTGTTAAATGGTCCCGCAGCTTCACAATCAAATCCATGGGGGAGAGCATCTTGCCTGTTCCGGTTGCCGGGCACATGTTTGTGCAGCGTCCGCATTCCACACAAGCATATAAGTCAATCAGCTGCGTTTGTTTAAAGTCTTGAATTTTACCGACACCGAACGTTTCCTGGGTCTCATCTTCAAAGTTAATTTTCTCGAGCTTTCCAGGTGACGTTAACCGGCTGAAAAACACATTGGCAGGTCCAGCGATTAAATGAGCATGCTTGGACTGTGGCACATAGACAAGAAACGTTAACAAGGCAAACAGGTGGATCCACCAGAAAAGATAGAACAACGTAATCGCAGCCGTTTCATTCAACCAGCCGAACGCACTGGAAATAACGGAGGCAATCGGTTCAGCTAGTGATGGAGCATGACCATGCCAGATCATCGCCATCGCGTTTCCAAATAGAACAGAAAGCATGAGAGAACCAATGAAGATCAAGACAAGTCCCGCTTTAAATCCTCGTTTCAGACGAATCAGTTTCTCAATATAACGGCGATAAAACGCCCAGACCACAGCAACCAAGATCATCAAGGTAACGACTTCCTGGAAGAACGTGAAAATGGGATAGACTGGACCAAGCGGAAGGTGCCAGCCCGGATGAAGTCCTTTGCTAATAAAATCAATCGCACCCAACTGAACAAGCAGGAAGCCGTAGAACATCATGACGTGAATCGTCCCGCTTTTCTTATCCTTTAACAGCTTCTTCTGGCCAAAAACGTTTACTTTAATTCGTTCAAACCGTACTTTAAACTTCCGGTCAAATTCCTGTTTGCGGCCGAGTTTGATATATTCATAGCGAGTCTTGATCAAATATAGAAACAAGTAAAGGGCATAACCTGTCACTAACAAAAAGGCTATAGTATTTAATAATAAGAGGTTCAACTCGATCGCTCCCTTTTGATTGGTTCCTGGCTATGATTGCTTTACTGCCGCAAATTCTTCGATTAACATTGGCACGACCTCAAACAAATCTCCGACAATGCCATAATCAGCGACTTTGAAAATATTTGCTTCCGGGTCCTTATTAATGGCTACGATGACTTTAGAATTGGA
Organism: Neobacillus sp. NRS-1170; assembly: GCF_050468025.1. Classification (NCBI taxonomy): domain Bacteria; kingdom Bacillati; phylum Bacillota; class Bacilli; order Caryophanales; family Bacillaceae; genus Neobacillus; species Neobacillus sp. NRS-1170. Next base: position 24,433 of record NZ_JBITPF010000037.1, read on the forward strand.
CATTCCGGCTAAATGCTGGATGGCTCCTGAGATCCCGCAAGCAATGTATAAATCAGGTGTCACGACTTTACCGGTTTGACCAATTTGCAGGGAATAATCACAATATTCCGCATCACATGCCCCTCGTGATGCCCCCACGGCCCCTCCCAATGCAGTTGCAAGCTCCTGCAGGGGTTTGAAGCCCGCTTCACTCTTCACACCCCGGCCGCCGGCAACAATGATTTTCGCTTCTGACAAATCGACACCTTCAGAGGTTTTACGGACAATCTCTTTGATGACCGTCCGAAGATCTTTAATATCGGCGGCAAATGTGCTGATTTCACCAGAACGGTTCTCATCCTTTTCAAGTGGAGGAATGTTGTTTGGACGAACGGTCACAAACTTTATGCCGTCCGTAATGATTTTCTTCTCAAAGGCTTTCCCTGAGTAGATTGGACGGGTAAATACAACTTGATCACCAACGATTTCCACCGCAATCGTATCGGAAATTAATCCCGATTCAATTTTGGCTGCTATTTTGGGGGAAATGTCTTTGCCAAGGGCCGTATGCCCCATGATAATCCCCTCTGGTTTTTCTGCATTTATGACTTGCAGGAATGCTTGTCCGAACCCATCTGGTGTATACGTTTTCAATTTTTCGTCTTCTACCACCACAACACGATCCGCACCGTAGGCGATCATTTCCTCTGCAAAATCAGAGGCATGGTCACTTAGAATGACGCCGACGACTTCACCGCCTTTAGCAGCGATTTTAGCTGCAGCAATCGCTTCAAAGGAAACATTGCGAAGTGCCCCATTGCGAATTTCTCCCAATACTAAAATTTTTCTGTCCATGATAATTCCTCCTATTAGATGACTTTCGCTTCCGTATGAAGAAGCTTGATCAGTTCTTGGACTTGATTTTGAAGCTCTCCTGCTAAAATTCGTCCCGCTTCCTTTTTAGGAGGAAGATATACCTCAATGGTCTTGGTTTTAGCGACAATATCCTCTTCGTCCAGCCCAAGATCATCGAGCTCCAATTCTTCCAGTGGTTTTTTTTTAGCCTTCATAATGCCTGGTAAGGATGGGTAACGCGGTTCGTTTAATCCTTGCTGCGCTGTCACAAGCAATGGCAGAGTGGTTTCAATAATTTCACTGTCGCCTTCGACATCACGTTCAATAATGGCTGTTTTTCCCTCAATGTTTATTTTCGTAATCGTTGTGACAAATGGAATGTCCAGCAATTCCGCCAGGCGCGGCCCTACCTGACCTGAGCTTTTATCAATGGACACATTGCCTCCTAAAATTAAATCAAACTCATTTTCTTTAAAATAGGTTGATAGAATCTTAGCGGTTATAAATGGATCATTCTCCTCAAGGTCATCTTCCGTATTGATTAAAACCGCTTGATCGCATCCCATGGCAAGAGCGGTCCGCAGCTGTTTCTCGGCTTCTTCATTGCCGACCGTGACGACCGTAACATTTCCTCCATGTTGATCTCTTAAGAGAATCGCCTCTTCAATGGCGTATTCATCATAAGGATTAATGATGAATTCAGCTCCGCTTTCATCAATCGTTCCTTTTTGGATGTTTATTTTTTCCTCGGTATCAAAGGTTCTTTTTAATAGGACATAAATATTCATCGTTACCTCTCCTAGTTTTTTAAGGATTTTTTATTAAGCTTTCATCACCAATGACGCGCTTCCTTTTTAATTCTTCAATCTGTTCGGCAGAGAAGCCAAGCTGATCTAGAACCTCCTCCGTATGTTCCCCTAGAAGCGGCGGATGTTTTTTCAGACTTGCCGGTGTTTCTGACAATTTCACTGGGAATCCCGGCATTTTTAAATTGTGGACGTTGGGATGCTCCACCTCGATGATCATCTCCCGCGCCTTCACCTGAGGATGATTGACTACTTGATCAATCGTGTGGATCGGCCCGCAAGGCACTCCAGCAGCATCCATCGCGGCAAATATTTCCTCGCTATTCAACTGGGAAAGCCGTTCGCTGATGATGGGAATCAGAATGGAACGGTGGCTAACCCGGTCTTCATTTGCGGCAAATCTGGAATCCTCCAAAAGATCGCCCCACCCCATGGCCCGGCAGCATTTCTCCCATAGGCCGTTATTGGCAACAGCCAGAATAATGTCCATATCCTTAGCCGAGAACGACTGATAAGGTACAAGAGTTGGATGGGCCGACCCCATCCGACCGGCAGGATTGCCTGTGGCAAAGTATCCCGTTGCCATATGGTTCAGTAAGGAGACTTGACCATCCAATAAACTGACATCAATGAACTGTCCTCTCTCCGTCTTATTCCTGGCGATGAGCGCCGTTAAAATACCATACACGGCATACATTCCTGTCGTCAGATCCACAATTGACATTCCCGCTTTCACAGGTGTCCGGTCCGCTTCACCGGTAATGCTCATCAAACCTCCATACCCCTGGAGAAGTAAATCATAGCCGGCCCGATTCTTTTCCGGCCCCGTTCGGCCAAACCCTGAGATGGAACAGTAGATAAGTTTTGGATTGATTTCCTTAAGCCGTTCGTATCCAAGCCCAAGCTTATCCAGTGCTCCGGTGCGGAAATTTTCAAGGAGAACATCCGAATTTCTGGCCAGTTCATAAATAATCTCCCGGCCTTCAGCCGATTTCAGATCGATCGTAATGCTTCGCTTATTTCGATTAGAAGAAAGATAGTAGCAGCTTTCTCCGTTCCATGCAGGCGGTGTAAAGCGCCTCGACTCATCTCCTTTGCCAGGCTGCTCCACCTTAATGATATCTGCTCCCATATCTCCGAGCAGCATGCTGCAATATGGCCCAGCTAACGTTCTAGATAAATCAAGGACTTTGATGCCATCCAATGCTTGCATACTTGCAACTCCTTTCTCGAGCTCTTCCCTTGTTCAGTTTTAATCTACTGCTTCTTAGAATCTATAACTTTATGAATACTTGCGCTTTAATTCAGCAGCAATGATATTTTTTTGTATCTGGCTTGTACCTTCATAGATTTTTGTAATCCTGGCATCACGGAAATATCGTTCGATCGGGTATTCTTTAATATAGCCGATGCCGCCGTGAACCTGGACAGCCAAATCCGCTACACGGTTGTATACTTCAGAACCGAAATACTTGGCCATCGCCGCATCTTTGACAACACGTTCATTCTGATCTGTCATCCAGGCCACACGGTAGACCATCGCACGAAGGACTTCAATTTCAGTGGCCATATCGGCGATCATATGCTGGACAGCCTGCTGCTCATAAATCGGTTTTCCAAACTGTTCTCTTTCAAGGGCATATTTAATTGAATACTCCAGCAATTTTTCGCAGGATCCGAGATTCCTTGCAGCCAGTCCGGTTCGGCCATTTGCGAGAATTTTTAAGGCATTAACATACCCTAAGCCTTCCTCGCCGAGAACGTTTTCAACAGGAACCTCGAGATCCTCAAAGAACAGTTCCGCTGAGTGGGATCCTCTCAGTCCCATTTTTTCTTCGACTTTCCCCACCTTAAAACCGGGATAATCCTTTTCGACAATAAAGGAAGTGATTCCTTTGGCGCCTTTTGCAGGATCCGTAACAGCCATAACCGTAAAGACATGGGCATCGACAGCATTGGTAATATAATGCTTGGAGCCATTAATAATATATTTATCTCCTTTTCTTATCGCGGTTGTTTTTAGATTGGCCGCATTGGAACCTGCGCTTGGTTCGGTTAAGGCAAAGGCTCCGATCCATTCCCCTGATGCCATTTTCGGCAAGTATTTCTTTTTTTGTGCCTCGTTTCCTAACTCCATAATCCCCACGCTGCCAATGCCGGTATGCGCGCCGACCAGAGTGGTGTAGCCATTATGCGTTTTGCCGATTTCTTCATAAACGGCACATTTCCCAACCATATTCAATCCTAAGCCGCCGTACTCCTCGGGAATACTAAGACCAAACAAACCCATTTCCTTTGTCATTTCCATAATGTAACCGGGAATTTCATTTTTTTCTTCGATTTCCATCGCGACAGGATCGACTGCTTCCTGAATAAATTTATTGACAGCTTTCTTTAAATCTTCGATATCTTCTGGTAATTTAAAATCCATAATGGTTCCCCTCTTCTGTTTATTTTCCTTGGAACATGGCTGTTCGTTTTTCAAGAAATGCTCGTGTACCTTCATTTTTATCGTCTGAGCCCATTAATAAAGCTTGGCCCAATTTTTCAATCATAAGGGCCGTATCCATTTCGATATCTGCCCCTTTATTAACCACCATTTTGGCAATCTTTAAGGCTAAAGGACTTTTTGAAGCGATTCTCGCAGCAAAGGACTTGGCTATTGCCATCAATTCTTCCCTTTCCACAGCTTTGGCAACGAGTCCAAAGCGCTCGGCCTCCTCACCTGTTAACAGATCCCCGGTCAAGATCAATTCCATTGCCTTTCCCTTGCCAAGAATTCTTGTCAAACGCTGTGTGCCGCCTGCACCGGGAATGATTCCAAGATTCAATTCCGGAAGCCCTAGAATGGCTTCTTTAACGGCGATTCTCACATCACAGGACAGTGCCAGTTCCAGGCCTCCGCCAACAGCAATCCCATTAATGGCTGCAATAATCGGCTTATCGTAATTTTCGATTTTTTGATAGGTTGCAGTCATATTGGGCTGAAGCGCATCCAGCATTGTCCGTTTATTCAACTCACCAATGTCAGCGCCGGATGCAAAGGATTTATCCCCAGCACCTGTAATGATGACTACTTTTACTTCACGATCCTCTTTAAATGCTTCCAGGGCATGTTCCATCTCTTTTAGAGCATCAAGATTCAGCATATTTCGTTTCGACGGCTGATTAATGGTCAAAATCCCGATATCATCCTCTTTAGCAGTGAGGATATACTGATAGCACATGATCTTTCCCCCTAGTTGGTATAATCGTAAAACCCTTTGCCTGATTTTTTTCCAAATCTGCCTGCCTTCACATATTTAACGAGAAGAGGCGACGGCCGATATTTTTCCCCCAAAGTTTGGTAAAGGTATTCCATGTTCCTAAGCCTGGAATCCAAGCCTACCAAATCCGCCAGCTCCAGCGGGCCCATCGGATGATTCAAGCCAAGTTTTAGTGCTTTATCAATGTCCTCAGCAGATGCAACGCCTTCCATCAGCATATTCATCGCTTCATTCCCGATTAAACAATTCATTCTGCTTGTCACAAATCCCGGGAATTCATTTACTTCCACACACTGTTTCCCCAGTTTTTCACCGACCTCCATCACTTTGGCAACGGTTTCATTTGAGGTGTCAAGTCCTCTGACAACCTCAATGAGCTTCATCTTGTGCACGGGATTAAAAAAGTGCATCGCCACGCATTGATCCGGCCGGCTCGTTTGAGCGGCAATTTCGGTTGGACTCATTGTCGATGTATTTGTCGCTAAAATCGTGTGAGCAGGACAGGCTTTGTCCAATTTTTTAAAGATATCAATTTTAAGACTCATTAACTCAAACACGGCTTCGATCACTAAGTCCGCTTCTTTAACCGCTTCCTCGAGATCGGCCGAATAAGAAATGTTAGCAAGTGCCCGTTCTGCTTCTTCCATTCGGAGGAATCCTTTTTCAGCACTATTTCTCATCGTTTTTTCAATGTATTGTTGAGAAGTGATTAAATTTTCTTCACTTACATCATTAAGAACAACATGAAAACCGCCAAGTGCAGATACATAGGCGATCCCCCTGCCCATGATTCCTGCCCCAATGACACTAATGTTTTTCATTTTTTCACACCCTATTTTCATTTAATTTTTCATCCTCAGAGAATTTTTTCATTTTACGAACAATGGTAGATTGATTGACTCTAAGCGCTTTTGCTGAGTTTCTTGTATTCTTGTATATTTTTAAAGCCTGTGTAATCAATTGTTTTTCAACTTCTAAAACAGCGTCAGACAAAGGCATAATCCCGTTCACATAAATCATCGTTCCTTCATTGCCACGATTTTCTTTGTATAAAAGCTGGGCAACTCCCTCTTTATGAATGATGGCTCCGCTGGTGGTGACCATTAATCGCTCTACTACGTTCGACAGTTCCCGGACATTCCCCGGCCAGTGATAGTGCGTCAAGAGGTGAACGGCTTCCTCTGAGAATTGTTTATCCCGTTTATATTTTCGGGAGAACAATTCTTGAAAATGGGCGATTAAAAACGGAATATCTTCAATCCTTTCCTTAAGAGAGGGAATATGAATCGGAACCACGTTCAATCGATAATAGAGATCGCTTCGGAATTGTTTCTGTTCCACGAGATTTCGCAAATCTTGATTGGTAGCCGCGATAATCCGGACATCAATCTTTTTCTGTTTTATTCCTCCGACTCTTGTAAATTCCCGTTCCTGGAGCACCCGTAAGAGCTTTACCTGAATAGACAAGGGCAGCTCGCCAATTTCATCAAGAAAGATCGTCCCTTGATGTGCCTGTTCGAACAAGCCGAGCTTCCCTTTCCTGTCTGCTCCTGTAAATGCACCTGATTCATAACCAAACAGTTCTGATTCTACAAGCGTTTCCGGGATCGCCCCACAATTGACCTTGACAAAGGGCTGCTCTTTTCTGGAACTGCTTTGATGAATTAAGCGGGATACAACTTCCTTCCCCACGCCGGATTCACCCAATAACAGGATCGTAGAATCAACGGTCGCGATCTGTTTAATGTCATGGCTCAGTTTTCGCATAATCGGAGAAAAGGCTACGAAATTCGTTTCGGTTTCCTGTTTTCCCATTAACATTTTCAGATGCTGTTTGGCATCTTTCAATTCTTTTCTCAGTCCGTCCATTTCAGATACATCCCTGATATTGATCACAATTTTTGATTCCATTCCTTTTTTCCTTACAGGTGACCCCGTTATGACGAGAAGATTGCCTTTCTTCTTATTGGTTTCCATCTGCGTCACTCTTTGTCTTTCTTCCGAAACGGCCGTTACAATGCATTTTTCAAGATAATCTCCGACCAGCTCCTGATAATAATTGGGCATTTTCACGATGCCGATAATGCGATTAAGCGCTTCATTAGATTTGATGATTTTTCCTTGTTCATCGACAATGATAATGGCATCATAGGAAGATTCCAGTACGATATCCAATTCATCCAGCAGGTCTCTAACAGTATTTAATTCTTGTGAAATAAATTCAATTTCTGATATATCCTGAAAGACGCCCACAGCCCCGACCACTTTTCCATCCCTTTTGATGGGGGTTCGGTTGGAAATATATTTTCGATTTCCGACTTGATATTTTTCTGCTGTTGGCTTTCCTTCTTGGATGACATTTAATAATCCCGTTGGAACCACAATGTCAGATATAAACCTTCCGATTGCTTTCTCCTTGGTTGTTCCTGCCATTTTTTCCGCAACCGGATTAATAGAAGTAATATAGCCTTTGTTGTCTATGGAAAGAATGCCGCTATGGGCAGAATTGAAAATGGCGTCCAATTGATCTAAAGTATACTTAGAATTTTTTAGGCACTCTTCAATGTATTGTGTGTATGTGATAATTCCTGTAATTTCATTTTTTTCATTTTCCACTGGAAAAATATTGTTGGTTAACTTTAAATTAAAATCGACTAGATCTTCTTCATTAAATATGAAACTTATAGGGCACATGACCTCAAAAGCCTGCTCTTTGCCAGCTGCGGCACCTCGGATAATTTCTTTTTCCGAAATGGTGCCCATTAGTTCGTTCTCATTAAAAATCAATGCGCCGGACAGTTGCTGCTGATCAAATTGTCGGATAATATACTCCAATTGATCAGTTTCAGAAAATATGATGGGTTTCTGCATCAAATTCTTAATTCTCGTATACAAGATCAACACTCCCCAGGGTGAACAAAGTTCATTTTTATATATTGCAATTATCGTGCCAACTCCAAAAACGGCTTTTTTGATGCATTTTCGATTGAATTCTCAGGATAAAGCTATTTTTCAGATGCACTATAGCATCATTAGATGCATTATAGCATCATTTTTTCTGAAAAGGATGATAATTCAATATATTAAGAGTGTAAAAGTTAGAAAACTTGCGAATTTTCCATTAAAGTTGGATGCGGTTTTGCATCAAAAACACCCCGGGGACGGTTCTACTGGGACCGCGAGGATGGTTCTCATGGTTCTTGAGGCGCTTCGCTTTAACTATAAACATATCAACAATAGTAGAAGCGAAGAATAGTAAAATGATAAATAGATCAAAAAAAAGAGACACTCAGGTTATTAAATGAGTTGTCTCTTTGATCATTTTAGAGTAAAAGACCTTAATCCCAAATGGACGGCTCTAATGGGTGATGATGCATTAGAGCCATAAGAACCGTCCCCATGGACCTCCGTGGACCTCTTTTTATTCTCCTACATGGAAAAGCGGATCATAAGGACGAAGCTCGGAAGTAAATTGCGTTCCGAAGCGTGGATCAGCTACGACAGCAGGATTTAGGACATTATCGCCTTTAGGTTTGTTGCCATTTTCCGCCCAATCTACGAGAGCATCAAAAGCATCAATCTGTTCTTTATTGGTAAATTCACAGTGGCCGATACCCCGAATTGCACGGCTAACGAGTAAGTCGGATTTTCCCTTCTCGGCAGCATTTTTTGCATAAATTTGTTCCATTGAGAACGGAACATAAAGATCACCGAGTGTATGAAGAGAAACGGTAGGAACTTTCAAATCTCCCGTTACCTTTGGAATGGCAGCAAAACCATTATTGTGGCGGCCATTCGGATCATTGGTGATGCGTCGGACACTTTCGTTCAGTGATTTTTCCTCATCGGACAGTGCAGGATCACTGTCCAACTGATATACAGAGTCAGTATTGTTGATTACATTCCCCGTCGCTTCCCCGTATGCTGGGTTTGTTGGGATGCGCTGGAGGAGGAAATCGTCAAACATCGTTTCGAATGAGATTTCGAATAATGGGCGATCTCCGCCTGAGAGATTCTCCGTTACCTTTTCCAGTTTTTCTCCCAATGGAGTCAAAGACTGAAAAACATATGATTTTGTAGCAGAGTTATAGACTAAACCATTTCCTAATTTTTGTCGGAGTTCGGGAACTGTTTTAGCAAAGTATTGATCATCCGCAGGAAACTGTTGATTTTCCTTACTAATTCCAATTAGCGATTGAGCTACAAGGCTGTAATCTGTAAAAAAGTCAAATAGTTCCGAGTCTCCCATTACACCACACATTGGCAGTGCCCCATCCACATCACCATATTGTTCTGCATACACCCCTGTGACGTGTCCACCCATGGAGTGGCCCATAATATAGGTCCGAGTAGGATTACCTACTAAATTCCTAAACAATCCATTCAAAGCATGGGTATCTTTTACACCCGATTCAACATCATATCCATTTGTACTATAGCTGGAAGCGGCCCATGCATATCCGCGCTCAAGAAGTTCTTTTCGGATGGAAGGTTCAGTAACCGTCAACGCTTGGCCTGTGCCACGATATCCGTGCGCATACAATACAAGCTTCCCGTAAGCATTTTTTTGTGTATAATTAAAGCTTTCTACATAATTTCCCATTAAAAGTAATAAGAGACCAAAATTGGATATTATCAAACAAATTTCGATGCAGTCAAGGGGAAGCTTGAAGGAAGATTAAAGCAAATTACCTAGAAAAACCCTTCCGAAAAATAGGATGATAGCCATGTTGCCATGGGGACGCGCTGTCAGTCTGAGGTTGACTAGGAAAGAGCTGGTGAAATATTATCCGTAATCGCCTAACAAAGATTATTAATTTCCTCTATAATAATAACAAACATAAATAGATTAATTTAGGATGGCTGATAACTTGAAAACGAAAGCTAAATATCAGACTTGGATTCGAATTTACAAACTACTTATTTTTTTAGGTATTTCACTTCTGCTTCTCTTGGTAACATTATTACCTGTTCATTTCTATCTCCGACTCCTGTCAGGGATTTTAGCGTTGCCTTTTATTTATATAGCATTTATACTTTCTTATTCTGTTTACCAATTCGCCGCATTTGGGGGGAATTATCAGTCAAAAATACATGATTTAATTGTTGCCAAAGTGAATGGGGATGGAAAGGGAAAAATACTAGATATAGGAACAGGCAGTGGTTCACTGATTATTAAACTAGCAAAGAGTTTTCCTAAGTCCTTTTTAACCGGAATTGATTATTGGGGCGGGAATTGGGAATATTCGAAAGCTCAATGCCAACAGAATGCTGAAATAGAAGGGGTCTCCGATAGGATTGATTTTCTGAAAGCAAGTGCTGCAGAACTCCCCTTTAATAATGATGAATTTGATATAATTGTAAGCTGTCTAACATTTCATGAAGTAAAAGATAGAAGTAATAAAACGGAAGTAATGAAAGAGGCATTAAGAGTGTTAAAACCTGGTGGTGAGTTTGTCTTCTTAGATTTGTTTATGGATGAAAAAATATTTGGGGATCAAATAGAGCTGTTAAATGATTTAAAGAAACATGGCATATCTGAATTGAATAGCTACAACCTTGCTAATGTAATGAAATTGCCCAAGCTCTTATTGAACAAAAAAGTATTAGGAAATGCAATGATTTTGAGTGGAAAGAAATAAGCGCGTAAACCACAGAAATGTAACTTAAATAAAAACTGGATAGCCCTTAAAAAGGCTATCCAGCACCTGTCGCTATTCCCTTAAACTGAGCATTTCCGAGGAAATTCGATATGTAATTTCCCTAATCAAACGTTTGATTAAATCTCCTTAAAACCTTGATATATCAATGTTTTATTACCCATTATCAAAAAAATCATGTCGAAAACACGAATGGTATTTCCCCAGAGAATAATCACCTTTAGCTAAAAGTCATATTTCCCGTTATACAGTCGTCGAAATTAAACTACCAACCGAGCGGATTTTTCTGCATTAAAAACCATGGGGACGGTTCTCTTGGCTCAAAAAAGCCGCGAGAACTGTCCCCATGGTCCCTAATAAACAAATAATTTATGGCAGATGGTATATGAAATGTAAACAGAAATGCTTACTAGTATAAAAATTAATGCCGGAATTAAATTTATTAGATACATAGAAATAAGTAATACCCCAATTAACAGAAGTGTGGATACAGGATAAGAAATGGCCATTATAAGCGAATTTCGAATAATATGTTTCCAACTAGTCTCAAGGTGAGCCATAACCGGAAATAAATAAACCGTTATCGATAAGAATAATAGAGTCAGCAGCCCAAGAATACCTACCATTAGCAAGTTCGAATGCACCAGTTGATAGTCGAGAAAAATCAAATAGGCTAAAACAAACCATAGGATTGAGATTCCCATGCTTTGAAAAAAGCATTCCCGGAACAACTTGAAGAAGCTTCGGAAAACCCCGTCTGTTTCTTTGCCCATCACCCATTTTCGAATCACACCATACATCGCGGTCGTTGCTGGAAAAATCGTAACCACAGGAAGACAAAAAATGAGCCAAATCAAATTCAATAAAAATAGGTCTACCATTTTTTCAATGCTCCGCAGCATTCGACTATTCAGGATATTCATGGATGACTTCCTCCTGTTTATTTCCAGATTGATTTTAAATGATACATCTCTAATGAAACTAGTGTAACATCCCCACCAGTGGTGAACAATGCCAATCCCTCACTTGTGCTGCTCGGAAAAATTATGTCTGTCATGACGGATTTACCGTGATTTGCAAACACTTCAACCGACGACCAATCTAAGAACAATCGAAGTGGTATTCGATTTCCTGCTGGTTTTACACTAGCAGAATGTCTGCAGGCGAACGACGGATGGAACGATGATTCGCCTGAATGTTGCCGGTCGATAAAAATCTCCTGTTTCGTTGCATCATACCCAATGATCGTTTTTTCTTCACTTGATGTCCTTACTAGAAATCCGAATTCAGCTGCCGAATGGAGTTCAAACTCTGCGATGATTTCGATGGCTTTCCCTCTAAAATCAGAGAGTAGATTTTCGGAATCAGCCCCAATAACCTGATCTTTCCATTCCCTTTTTTCTTTTCGAAGACTATTTATTTCCTTAACAGGTGCCTGTATTATGCGAACTCCTTCAGGTGTACTGATGAGTGACAACTCTCTCGGCAAGGTCATGGCACTTCTCCATCCCTTCGTCGGCGTAATATTGGCATATTTCCAATTGCTCATCCAGCCGATAAACTTCCGTTTTTCATCTGGTGTATCGGACCATGTCACTCCCGCATAATTGTCGCGGCCGTAGTCTATCCAAAGAACCGTTTCGGTTGTGTTATCATTGATAAAAGTGTTTCCGTCGAATTCTCCGATAAAATACTGGGTTCGTGAACCTTCTAGATAAGCATCGTCGTTTCCGATGCTCACAATCATGACCCATTTCTTTGCACCCGTTTCACCGATTGGCAATGCAAACAAATCTGGACATTCCCAAACTCCATCATGGGATCCTGCTTCCCTTCCGAATTCACTTGCAAAGTTCCATGTTTTTAGGTCGTCAGAAAGATAGATTCTTACATGATTTCCTACCGCCAAAATCATGACCCATTTCTTCGTATCCTCGTGCCAAAACACTTTCGGATCACGGAAATCCGGATAATTTTCATCACTTAAAACCGGGTTCCCCTCGTATTTTATCCAGGTTCGACCTTTGTCCGTACTGTAAGCAATGCTTTGCGTTTGTTTTGGACCGTCCGCTGAAGTGAAAATGGCGACTAGGCCTGTTCCTCCGTTAAAAAATCCGCTGGAATCATCCCAATCCACAACCGCACTTCCAGAGAAGATGGCTCCATTTTCATCAGGGTATAAAGCAATCGGCAGATGCTCCCAATGAATCAAATCCGTGCTTACCGCATGTCCCCAATGCATCGGCCCCCATACTGTGCTGTAAGGATGATATTGATAAAACAAATGATATTCACCTTCATAATAAACCATCCCATTTGGGTCATTCATCCAATTAGATTCGGGTGTAAAATGGAACTGTGGTCGGTAGTTTTCTGTATATGGATCTGAACTTAGCAATTTAGATGTCTCCAATACCATAGTTACAAATTCTCCTTTATTGTTGCCTTTGAAACAATGAGTGTAGTAGTCTCATCGAAAGTAGGCATACTTAAAATCGCACCTCTTTTAGTTGTGGCTAAAGCGCCTACAGCGTTAGCAAAAGAGGCCATTTCCGTTAATTCTTCCATCGGTAGGTTATCAATCTTACAGTTTTTTTCAAGAACCTTATAAAGGACTCCTCCAAGGAATCCGTCTCCAGCTCCCGTCGTATCTTGTACATTGACTACATACCCCGATACAAAACCTGTTCTTTCCCCTTGTCTAAAAAAGCTGCCTTCCCCACCTAAGGTGATGAACAGCAGAGGAACCTGAAAGTTATCACAGATCATTCTGGATCCTATTTCTAGATCACTAACCCCAGTAAGGAATACTAATTCTTCCTCAGAAATTTTTACGACATCTGATAATTCAAGTCCTTTAAACATCATTTCCTTGGCACGGTTTAAATCATTCCATAGCGACTCCCGCAAATTTGGATCAAATGAAATAAGGACTCCATTTTCTTTTGCATAAGAAACGGCTGCAAGAGTGGTTTCAGCAGCAGGATTATGCGTCATGGATACCGAACCAAAGTGGAAAATCCTTGAATCTTTAATCATATCGAAATTTACATCTTCTATTTTTAATGTAGTGTCTGCTCCAGGGTCACGATAAAAGCTAAATGTGCGATCACCCGTTGGATCTAAGTGAACAAAAGCTAAAGTAGTATTTGTATTTTCTGAGATAACCAATCCAGAAGTATCAACATTTATTTGCTCCAATGTATTTCGCAGGAAAATACCAAATTGATCCTTTCCAACTTTTCCAATAAAACTAGTCTTTTTTTGAAATTTGGACAAGGCAGCTAAAACATTGGCCGGTGCCCCGCCAGGATTCTGTTCAAATAAAACCCTACCATTTTCTGAGAAACCGGAGGGAGTAAAATCAATAAGTAGCTCTCCGAGTGCTGTCACATCGTACATTTTTTTCACCTAACTCTTATTTTGGTATGATAAAAAGATAAGGCAGAACAAAAGCTGCATCCTTATGTTCTGCCCTTTAAAGAATGGGGTGGATTATTTATTGTTTTTGTTAAAGTTATCTAGACCTTTTTGGTATAGTTTCATAAGTTCTTTAAGTCCCATTTGGTCTAATTGTTTTACATAGCTATCCCATTCTTTTTCGATTCCGCCATCTTGCAGCCAGTGAGCTTGTTTCTGATTGACGAACTGAGTAATATCTGTCTGCAGCTGGTTGATTCGTTTGGTATCTTCTTCGTTAAAGAAGACTTGAGGATAGTTTTCTTTTTCTTCAAACGGACGATAATATTTGTCTAGAATTTGCAAGCGTTCCTTTGCACGAGGTTCCATGTCGACCACTTTTCCGAAGTCTTCTTTTAATACAACGAATGGTCCGCCAGGCGCAACTTTTTGACGGAATTCACCCATCGCAACTCCAGCTGGCAATTCTTTATTCACAAGCATTCCATTCGCATCTTCTTTATAAATTTCACCGATTGGACCCCAGTCAACCTGTGCAGATTCTTTTGGATCGTACAATTGGTCTGCCCATCTAGCTGTAATCTCAGGATTCTGATTGGCCTTTGTGATTACGAAGGCATCCCGGCTGTGTTCAGAGTAATTAGAACGCCCAACAATTGGAGTTCCTTTTGGACCTTTAAGTGGCTGCAAAATCTCATAATCGTCTTGACGTTCTGTTCCAACTAACTCAGTGTCTTCCCACCAAATGAACGAACCGAGGGTTTCGTCAGTTGTTTTACCTTTGGAGAATAACTTCGCTTGGTCTTGAGTCGTTGCTTCAGGATCAATGATTCCTTCTTTCACCCACTTATGGTAATAAGCAATGGCCTCTTTATATTCCGGCTGAGCGGCACTGAAGATTACTTTACCATCGCGGACAATACGGTGGTCGTTATTATCAGGAACACCAAAGGCAGCAATCATATCACCGAAGTTTCCACACCAGCCATTAAATAGGTAGGTTAATCCGACTTCATCTTTTTTGCCGTTTCCGTTTGCGTCTTTATCTTGGAACGCTTTTAGGACGTCGTGGTATTCTTCAAGGGTAGTTGGCATTTTTAAACCTAACTTATCAAGCCATGCTTTGTTTATGTACATGGTATTTGGAAGTCCGATAAGGTCCATTTCTTCTGCTCTTGGAAGTGAATAGATGTGCCCGTCGGGAGCGGTAATGATACTCTTTAGAGCCGGTCTTTCTTCCAGTCTTTTCTTTAAATTAGGCATATATTTATCTATTAATTTATCGAGAGGAATGATGGTGCCATCTTTTGCATATTTTACGATATCCAAATCCGTAAATCCGGAATTATAAAACGCATCTGGTAGATCCTCGCTTGACAGCAAAAGGTTTTTCTTTTCTTGATAACCATCAGTCGGAATGTTATTCCACGTAATTTGAACATTGGTCTTTTTCTGCAATTCTTTAAACAGAGTCATGTCTTTAAAATTTGGAGCTAAAGGAGATTTTGGTGATACAAAATTCAAGGTAACTGTTTTGTCTACAATCGGCAAACCAGTTTCATTCATCTTAGCCTTAACTTTCTTTTCGCTTGCACTGCCGCTTGAACTATTTGAACAACCTGCGAGAATGGTAGATAAACCAATGGATAAAACAAGTGAATTCGTTAACCATGACTTTTTCATGTCTATTTCTCCTCTTATGATCATTTTATTTTTAAAGCATTTTATTTTTTAATAAGTGGTTGAGGCTTTAGCAGCTCGATACCACCTCCTTACATGCGTCGATTTAATAATCATCCTTTTACTCCGCCAATTAAAACGCCTTTTACAAAATACTTCTGAACAAAAGGATAAACAATTAACAATGGAAGGGCCCCTACAATAATAATTCCATATTTAATAATCTCTCCCACTTGCTGCTGTGCTGCAAGATTGTCGAGATCGCTAAGCATTTTGACACTCAACTGATTTTGTGTCAGGATATTTCTCAAAATCAATTGCAAAGGATAGAGACTCTCATCATTTAAATAAATGAGAGCATCGAAGTACGAGTTCCATTGTCCAACCGCGTAAAACAAGACCATGACTGCAATGATTGGTTTGGAAAGCGGCAGAACCACTTTCAAGAAAAATTTGGTGTTCGAGCAGCCATCAATTTTTCCTGCCTCAAGAAGTTCATTAGGAATATTCTCTTCAAAGAAACTTCTTGCCACGATAAGATTCCAGACAGCCACCGCTTTGGGAAGAATCATTGCCCAGATCGTATTAAGCATCCCTAATTGTTTCACCACTAAATAAGTAGGGATTAATCCTCCATTAAAAAACATCGTGAAGAGAATCATCATCATAAAAAAGGTTCTTCCGTAAAAGTCTTTGCGTGAGAGCGCATAGGCTGCCATTAGTGTCAGTGAAACCTGTACAACAGTTCCGATAAAAGTGTAAACGACTGTGTTTTTATATCCGATCCATATTTTCGGGTCACTAAAAATCCGTTTGTAGCCTTCAAAGGTGATATCTTTTGGAAAAAACCAAACTTCTCCGTTATAAACCATATCCGGGTTGCTGATAGAAGCAATGACGACGAAATATAATGGATATAAGACCGCCAAGCAAATCAGCGTTAAAAAAATGGTATTGACCACATCGAATATTTTATCTTCTTTTGATTTGATGGTTTTCGCTGTTTGTACCAATTTTAATGCCTCCTCACCATAACCCTGAGCCAGAAAATTTCTTGGCTGTTTTGTTGACTATAAAGAGCAAAATCAAGTTGACCACACTGTTAAATAAACCGACAGCGGCTCCAAAGCTGTATTCGGCCTGCTGCAATCCGACTTTATAGACATAAGTCGGGATAATCTCGGCAGCCGGTTGATTAAGAGGCGTCTGCATAAGGTAAGCCTTTTCAAAACCAAGATTCATTAAATTCCCAACTGACAAAATGAGCAGGATAATCGCTGTTGGCATTATCGCCGGAATATCTACATGTAAAATTCTCTGCCATTTATTGGCGCCGTCCATTGTTGCAGCTTCATGAATTTCCGGGCTGACCCCCGCAAGCGCCGCAAGATAGACGATACAAGCCCAACCTGTCTCCTGCCAAACGCCTGAACCGATATAGAGAGGTTTAAACCAACTCGGTTCAGACATAAAGGTGATGGCTTTTCCGCCAAAAAGTGTAACAACACTGTTAATTAGTCCTTTGTCTGAGAAAAAGACAAAGACCATTCCAGCGAGAACCACTATGGAAATAAAATGTGGAGCATAAATAACCGTTTGTACAAATCGCTTATATTTCTCATGTATCATCTGATTTAGCAGAAGCGCAATAATGATTGGCATTGGAAATCCTATGATCAGTTGAAAAATACTCAAACCTAGTGAATTCTTGATTAAATCCCAAAATTGATAGGAATCAAAAAAACGTGTGAAGTTTTCGAACCCTACCCACGGGCTGCCTAAAATTCCAAGTGATGGGGTAAAATCTTTAAAGGCAATTAATACACCGTACATGGGTACGTATTGAAAAACAATAAAGTAGATGATAGCAGGCAATAAAAAGAGATAAAGCTCATAGCTTTCAAAAATCCTTTTGACTCTGCTTTTCTTGTTTACACCCTTCATTTCGACGGTAGATGCTTTTAAAGAATTAGTGGAAGCTTTTAAGGTTAATTTCATCATGTCTCCCTCACCTTTTTAATATCATTTCAACTCTTCTAGTATGTTCAAAATTAAAATAAGCATCTTTTACTTAGAGCCCTAACAACTTGGAAATAGTCTCAATTCTATTGAATGAAACGTTTCCAATTATAGCTAAAAAATTTTCTTAGTTGTTTTGGATTAGATTCAACCTCACTCTATGCGTTGAAACGTTTCCAACGATAGCTAAAAAAATAACTAAATGGTTTCGCCCTCTCTATATTTAACGGGAATTCGATAAATCTCTTGCTCTAGTTCTTCTCCTTCAATTTTTCGTAATAGAAGGTTGACCGACATTCTGGCCATTTCTTCAACTGGCTGCCGAATGGTAGAAAGAATCGGATGAAACAAATCATTGTCTTGAATTCCGTCATAGCCAATGACTTTTACATCTTTTGGAGTATTAAGACCGCGTTCTTTTGCTTTTTTAATGTATTTAGCAGCTAGAATATCCGTATTGGCAAATATGCCGTCTGCGTCGCCATGTTTTTGAAAGAACTGTTCAAAAAAAACATCATCGTCGTAAACATCGCCGTTTTCTTCAAATGTGACATACTCGATTCCATGAAGTTTGGCTTCGTCTACAAATCCCTTTTTTCTCAGGATGACTTCGCTATAAGCAAAACTCGTTATTCCAAGATAAGCGGCTTTTTTTACACCTGCTTTTGCAAGTTGTCTTGCAGCAATCCGTCCGCCTTCGTAGTTATCGGAGGTCACACAGGTAATTTTTGATCCAAAATGGCGATCAATACTAATGATGGGGATGTCGGTATTCACATTTTCTTCGATGTCATTGTACGTGATTCCGATAATACCGGCCACTTTGTTCTGATAGAGCATGTCAAGATAATAGACTTCTTTATCTGGTCTTCCCCCGCTATTGCAGAGCATGAGTTTATACCCTTCCTGGTCGAGTTGATCTTCGATGTAATAGGCCATTTCTGAGAAGAACGGATGCCATATACTAGGAAGCAAAAGGGCGACCATTTTCGATTTTTGCATTTTAAAATTTCTTGCCACTTCGTTAGGTATGTAGTTTAATTGTTTGATCGCATCATTCACTTTCTTGATCGATTCGGGTGTAACATTTGCATGGTTGTTAATGACTCTTGAGACAGTGCCAACTCCCACACCTGCTAAATTGGCAACATCTTTAATACTTGGCACCACAACTACCTCCGATTCCTTGGAAACGTTTCAATGATTTTATGAACTAATCTTATCACTGCTTTGGAAACGTTTCAACAACTTTTTTCAGAAAATATTAAAAAGTTGCCACAGGGACGGTTCTCATGGTTTTTATGAGGTTAGTGTCAGCCACAACCGTCCCCCCGGCCAAACGGACAACCAAATAAAAAAACAGCTGCACAAAACACTGGATCACTAAATAGACGCTAAACGAATAAGAGGCACTCCCATAAAACGAGCTCCTTCGACGAATTTCCATTTGTTCTATATTAACCAATCGTTTGATTAGATAGAGTGTAAACCTTGCTATAGAGGGATATTATCTGCGCTGGTACAAAAATGATTGTCGATACTATCATCAGAAAAAAGAACAATATTCCCCAGAAAATGATTCTATTCTTTTCAGCATTCAAGTTTCTCCCTCCTTTCCTATTTTCTAACTCTACTTAAACGTTTTATTAAAAACTCTTCGGTGCTCCACAATTCTGGATTTATTGCACTAAACCCCAAAAAAGAATGTCGAATTAAAGCGATGCCTATCCCTTTAAATGATGCACAGTACGATTTATGATTAGATTAGTTAATAAAGATAATGGGGTGAAGGTATGAAATTGATTGGTCTTATTGGAGGTATGAGCTGGGAATCCTCGGTTGAATATTATCGGATTATCAACGAGGAGGTGAAAAGCAGATTAGGAGGGCTGCATTCTGCAAAGTGTCTGATGTATAGCGTAGATTTTGCCGAAATTGAACGCTGTCAGTCTGGGGGTAACTGGCAAAGAGCTGGAGATATCTTAGCCGCAGCTGCAGTATCTTTAGAAAAAGCGGGTGCTGACTTTATCGTTATTTGCACGAATACGATGCACAAAGTAGTCGATGCCATCCAAGAAAAGATCACCATCCCTATTCTACATATTGCCGATGCAACAGCCGTTCAAATTAAAAAGAGTGGTATTAGTACGGTTGGCCTGCTCGGAACAAAGTATACAATGGAACAAGACTTTTACAAATCACGGTTAGAAGCAAATGGGATAAATGTGATTGTCCCTAACTATCACGAACGGGAAATGGTAAATAACATTATCTTTAATGAGTTATGTTTAGGGAAAGTTCTAGATTCATCCAGAACGGATTATAAAAAAGTAATAAACTCTTTAACGGAAAACGGCGCGTCTGGAATGATCCTAGGGTGTACAGAAATTGGTTTATTGATAAAACAAGAGGATACCAAGGTTCCGTTATTTGATACAGCATCGATTCATGCAATTGCCGCGGTGAATAAAGCACTGGAACTATGAATTCCTCCATATAAAAAAGGATGTGCCTTAACAAGTATCAGACACTTGTTAAAGGACATCCTTGCTGTTTATTTATGAATCATTAACTTTATAAAGCGGAAATTATCGAAAGAAATGCCACAAGAACCGTCCCCATGGCCCACCCATGGCCTCAAATCAACTTAATCCTCATAAATTTCACATCAGTCATTTCCGCAATCGCAGATGCAACTCCTTCCCGGCCAATGCCGCTCATCTTTACCCCGCCATACGGATAATTGTCCTGCCTGACCGTCGAGATTTCATTGATCCATACCCCACCGGTTTCTAGAGCTTCAAAGAATCGAAAAGCCCGATTGATATCAGAGGTAAATACGCCGAACCTCGTACCCAGCACGACCGTTTCCCTTGTATTCTTTACCGTTAATGAGCGTTCCAATGTTCACTAAGTTATCCACTCCCTAATGCTCCACTTTTTGAAGAAATTCCCGGGTTCGGTTATGTTTCGGATTATGGAAAAACTCTTTTGGAGGCCCTTCCTCCACGATGACTCCCCCGTCCATAAAAATAACCCGATCACCAACCTCTTCGGCAAATTTCATTTCATGTGTGACCAGTACCATCGTCATTCCTTCGTTAGCTAATTCACGAATAACATTTAAAACCTCGCCAATAAGCTCAGGATCGAGTGCAGAGGTTGCCTCGTCAAACAGCATAGCTTTCGGTTCCATTGCAAGTGCTCTTGCAATCGCAACACGCTGCTGCTGCCCGCCTGATAATTGACTCGGATAATGATTCATCCGATCTGCTAATCCTACTTTGCGCAGATATTTTTCAGCTGTTTCTCGTGCCGCTTCTTTAGACTTTTTTCGTATTTTGATTTGAGCCGCCATCACATTTTCGAGTGCTGTCATGGTTGGGAATAAGTTAAATCGTTGAAACACCATCCCGACTTCAGTTCGAAGGGAGGCAACATGTTTCTCATCAAATTTTCCGCCAGGTTTGATAAAATAATCACCATGCACCTTTACAGTCCCGCTTGTTGGGATTTCCAAAAAATTAAGACAGCGAAGAAAGGTGGATTTTCCTGATCCCGATGGACCGATGATAACAAGCTTTTCCCCCTGTCTGATTTCCACATCAATTCCTTTTAAAATTTCATTGGAGCCAAAAGATTTTCGCAGCTGGTTCACTTCAATGATTGCATTAGACATGACGACGTAATCTCCTCTCCATCAATCTTACTATTTGAGCCATTGGCAGGCTTAAAATTAAATAGGCTATTGCTAAAAGTGTGTAGGATTCAATGGTTAAGAATGTTTGAGAGGCATAAGTTTGCGTTCTTAGCAATAGTTCACTCACCGTAATAAAGGCAAGAAGTGAGGTATCCTTCACCATCATGATGATGTAGTTGCCGAAGGTCGGTAACGCAATTCGGCTGGCCTGTGGAATAATGATGGACCACATTGCCTGCTTGTTCGTATAGCCGAGGGCCAAAGCCGCTTCTGTTTGTCCGCGGTCAATGGCGGTAATAGCCGAGCGGATGACTTCCGATAAATATGCCCCATAATTCACACCCAAGGCAAGGGTTCCGGCAATGAACGCATTAAAATTCAGTTGATATCCAGGATTCCAAAATTGAACCACCAAAGAGATAAGCAATGGAACGACATAGTACATATACACGACCTGAACCAGCAGAGGAGTTCCTCGAATAACTTCAAGAAAGATTACCAATAATCGATTCAGCCATTTAAGCTTCGATAATCGCCCTAAAGCAATCAGCGTGCCTAGTACCAACGCCAGGATAAAACCGCATATAGTAGCTCCAAGAACAGTCCCCATCGCACGTATCAATTCTGGATACAAATCTTTAAAGGCTGTCTCAAAATCTAAACTTTTTAAGATGTCCATATGTATCCCCCTTTTTAAAAAAGATAGGAGAGCCTTAGGAAAGAGCTCTCCATGAAAAACTGCTTACTTTCCAGCAGGCACGAAGTTATCTTCGTTTAATCCATACTTTTTCAAAACTTTAAGGACAAACCCTTCTTCCTTAAGCTTATCTAATTCTTTATTCACGGCTTCCAACAGATCTTTATCAGACTTGCGGACAGCTGCTCCAATGTTTCCAGCTGCTTCGGCTTTATAAGGGGAAACCAATTTTAAATTCAACGTTTTATCATTAGTGATACTGTAGCCTGCCACTGCACTATCTGTGATAATCGCATCCACCTTTTTCGTATTGACAGCAAGAAGCAATTCCGATTGTGAATTAAACACCTTCACTTCTTTGACTTTTCCTTCTTTTTGAAGCTTTTGAGCAAACTCAAGGAATGCCGTTCCTTTTTGTCCCCCAACAACCTTATCTTTTAGATCATCCAACCCTTTGATAGGAGAATCCTTTAAGACGACCAGCGCTTCCCCTTCTGTGTACCAGATGTTCGTAAAATTGGCGATTTTTTGACGTTCAGGCTTGACGTACATCGCGTCTGCAACGATATCAACCCCTTTGTTGTTAAGCTCGAGCAGCAGGTTTTCAAACTTAACTTCTTTCATCTCTACTTTCGCAATGCCCAAGCGTTTCGCGATTTCTGTCATAATTTCAGCATCAATACCTTCAAATTTCTTTGTATCCTTATTGATATAAGCAAATGGAACATCGTTCGATGATGCGACAACTAGCACACCCTTTTCTTTTGCTTTTTCTAATGTACTTGTGGCAGATTTGCTGTCACCTTTTGAATCACTGGCATTTCCGTTTGTCGTCTTTTCACCGCCGCAGCCGGCTAATAGAATAAGAGAAAGGAGAGTGAGCAAAAACATTTTCGTGAATTTTTTCATCATAGTTCCCCCATAAAATTTATATTTTTATTCAATATCCAGTTTTCCGCTCCATCTGATATTGGCTGAGCGAAGATGACCAATCAGCCCTTCTTGGCCTGATTGCCGAACACAATGAGGTGCAAGCACTTCTACACCTTCTTGTTTGATAGATTGATAGGTTACTACTTTTAAAAACGTCCCCACCCATACACCGCCTGTATATTTTGCAGCCGCACGAGTAGGTAGGATATGATTCGTTCCACACACTTTGTCTGCATAGACAACAGAGGAAAGTCCTCCTAAAAATAGAGATCCATAATTGATAAATTGATCTTTAATCTCATACGCATTTGTCGTTTGGACATGAAGATGTTCTGGTGCCCAATCATTCACAATCGAGATGGCTTCCTCTAAGCTATCCGCAAGGAATACTTGTCCCCATCGATCCCATGAGGCACGGGCGACTTCGGCAGTCGGCAAGGTTTTAAGCTGTTCTTCGATTTCGCGAAGAACGGCCATTCCTAGATTTCGATCGGTGGTCACTAAGGCAACCCGAGCATTAACATCGTGTTCCGCTTGGGCGAGCAAATCGGAAGCGACATATACCGGATTGGCAAATTGATCGGCAACAACTAGCACTTCACTGGGGCCAGCTAACAAATCAATACCGACCTGACCATGAACCTGGCGTTTTGCTTCGGTTACAAACACATTGCCCGGACCCGTTATTTTATGAACCGGACCAATCGATTCCGTTCCATAGGCAAGAGCAGCAATCGCTTGAGCTCCTCCAACACGGTAGATTTCATCCGCTCCAGATAAGTGGGCCGCAGCAAGTACTGCCGGATGTACTTCTCCCGTTTTGGTTGGCGGAGTACATACTTTCACGTTTGATACGCCCGCGACTTTGGCGGGGATGATTGCCATCTGTGCCGAAGATAACAGCGGATATCGTCCTCCAGGAACATAGGCCCCAACGGTTTCGATTGGAATGACCCGTTGTCCCAAATAAACTCCCGGAATCATTTCTTGCTCAAATTCTGTGAGTGTTCGGCGCTGTGCCTCAGCAAAGGCTTTTATCCGCTCTACCGAAAATTGAATGTCCTCAATCAATGTCCGCGGTAATAGGGATAAGGCTTCCTGGATATCCTTTTCTTGGACGTGCAGTTCCTCGATATCCACCCCGTCGAACTGTCTCAGATAGGCTTTTAGGGCGGCATCCCCTTCTTGACGAACCCGTTGAATAATAGAAGAAACTGCTTCTTCCACCTGAATTTTTCCGCCGCCCTGCAGCTGCTCCTGTTTTAATATTTCCATGAACTGTTCTCCCTTCTAAAAATTTACTTGTTGAACATCGCCGATTTGCGGATAGTGGGCTTGCCAGCTCTTAAACCGGTCCCAAAACCTGTCCCAGGCACGGCCGTTTTCATGAAAATAGACGACATATTGTATCCTCCTAAACGTGTACAATAATTGTATACAATTAACCCTATTAAAAAATTACTAGGGAGTGTACCGAGTAATGATTTGTTCAATGGTTAATGCGTGATTTAGTTTTTTCGTGAAGTCAATATCGCCTATGATGTGTGGTATGTGATCGTTAGCAAGCTGTTTGGCATGGTTGGCGTCTCGTTGGTGGATGGCATTATACAAGGCTCGATGCTCATGATGAGAATGGGTGGTATTAGATTCTGTAACATCATAGAATGTGAGGATGATATGCGTAAGGGATAGTATCTCGCGCAAGCATTGGATTAGGTAGGTATTCTGACTCGCCTCAATCACTGTCATATGAAAAGACTGAATGGCCTGTAATGCATGATGTGGTTGATTTTGGTCGTAAAATTGTTCCTCTTCCTTAATAAAAAAGTTCATCTTTTCTAGATCGGAAGGACTTGCTTTAAGCGCCGCTAAATAAGCGGCTTCAGGCTCCAATAACTGCCGAACAAAGAAGATTTGTTCAGCTTCTTCAGGTGTTGGACAATAAACAAAAGCTCCCCGATTGGGAATAAAACGAACCAATGATTCATACTTTAGCCGTGAAAGAACGGATCGAATAGGGGTTCGACTCACTCCAAATGCTTCGGCAAGCGATGACTCTACTAATTGCGTGCCCGGAGGAAGCTCCGCATTAAAAATGGCGCTTCGCAAGATTAGATAAATCTGCTGTTCCCCCATTTTTGAGTGTGACAAACAAGCCACCTCCTCTATTACTATATAATGGTAGTGTAAGGACATTTTTTAGAATAGTCAATATTTTTTTAATATTATAATAATTTTCAATTTCTCAAGGACGGTTCTCATGGTCTTTCTGTGCTAAAATGATACTGAGGTGTATTTTATATGAAAGTATTTGAAACTGAAAGATTAATCCTTCGATGGTTAACACCTGATGATGATGCCTTTATCCTGGAACTTTTGAATGATCCTTCTTGGATCCGTTTCATAGGAGATAGAGGTATAAGAACGCTAGCGGATGCTAGAAACTATATTTTAACAGGACCAATGGACATGTACACTAGAAAAGGATTTGGTCTTTACTTAACTGAGTTAAAAGACGGAGGAATTCCGATTGGCATTTGCGGATTGATTAAAAGGGATTCTTTAGAAGATGTTGATATTGGCTTTGCATTTTTATCGAGATTTCAATCCAAAGGTTATGGATACGAGGCAGCCTCTGCTACATTGGAATATGGCATTGAAAAGTTGGGACTCAATAGAATTGTTGCAATCACTGATAAGGATAATGACCATTCCTCCAATCTACTAAAGAAAATTGGAATGAATTTTGAGAGGTTGGTTATCCTTTCTCCAGACACTGAAGAACTTAAACTGTTTGCTTTTGAAAAGAAGCAATAAGGATGCCTCCACTGGGACGGTTCTCTTGGTCACCCAAATGAATTTACAGTATAATAAAAGAGAAGTGCTGTAAACTTCTCTCTTCATCCCTACCTCCAAGTAGGGTAATATTCATTTATATTTCTCTGAGGCCATCCTGTTGCTTGCCACAGCTAGGATGGTTTTCTATTTTTATTGAAGGATTTTAACCCATTTCCCATACTACTGGCCAACTGGGATACGTATGTTCAAAGCATCCAGGAAAAACAGTGTTTATGGAAAAATATTAAGATGGTATCTTTTGATAATAGCAGCGACGAGGTAGATACCGAAAAACTCTTTCAAACGCTGGATTTTAAAAACGGTATCGCTATTTAATGATTCTCGTGGACGGATCATGAGGAAAATCGGGGAGAAATTTTAATGAAACTTGTCCTCATAGTATTTCTGTCCATAAAATGCAGTTTTTTAGACACTTTTTGCTCCATCTCTAGAATTTTGTCTATAAAAACCAAAAAGGCACAACTAGCTATTATTCACTAGTTGTGCCTTTTCCAATATGATCGTTTATGCAGCTTGTTTTTCGAGGTGGTCTTTGACTTTATGACCTTCCCATTTTGTGATAACAATAGCAGCTAGTGAGTTACCAACAATGTTTACACATGTACGGGCCATGTCTAGCAGCCTGTCAACTCCTAAAATAAACGCCAAGCCCTCGACTGGAACACCGACACTTCCTAAGGTTGAAAGCAGGACGACAATTGAAACGCCAGGGACACCTGCAATCCCTTTTGAGGTAATCATTAAAATAAGAACTAATGTAATCTGCTGTCCTATGCTCATATGAATGCCATACATTTGCGCGATGAACAGTGCTGCAATCGCCTGATACAAGGTTGAACCATCGAGATTAAAGGAATAGCCAGTCGGAATCACGAATGAAGTAATCCCTTTCGGACAGCCGATTCGCTCCATTTTTTCCATAATTTTCGGAAGGACGGTTTCCGAACTTGCTGTGGAATACCCTAAAATTAATTCGTCTTTCAGGTAAGCTAATAGTTTAAAAATATTATAGCCGACTATTTTCGCAACAATGCCAAGGACCACAATAACAAAGAATATCATTGCACCATAAACGGTAATAACCAATTTTCCTAGCGGTATTAATGATTCCAACCCAAATTTCGAAACCGTAACCCCAATTAAGGCAAAAACCCCAAATGGAGCAATCTTCATAATCTGATTGGTTACATAGAACATCGCATCAGCTGTACCCCTAAAAAACGCGATAATCGGCTTGCCTTTTTCACCGATTGCCGCAACGCCAATTCCAAACATTACGGAGAAGAAAATAATGGCCAACATATCCCCATTTGCGAACGCCTGCACTACATTAGTCGGTACGATATTCACAAGTGTATCAATATGGGAGTGTGACTCCGTTGCTTTTTCAGTCGTTACATAGGAGCTGATGTCCGATTTAACGAGTTGTGAGCGGTCCACGCCTGAACCCGGATGGAAAACATTGGCGATTAATAACCCAACAACAATTGCGATCGTTGTAATAATTTCAAAATAAAGGAGCGTTTTTCCGCCGAGCTTCCCTAACGATTTCATATCGCCCGTACCGGCCACACCGACAACAAGGCATGAAATAACAATTGGCACGACAATCATTTTAATTAATCGTAAAAAGATGGTTCCAATCGGCTGTAAAAATTGCTCAACCTGCGGATTTCCGTAAAAAATGGCACCCACAATGATCCCAAGAATTAAACCGATAAAAATTTGCCATGCTAAACTAACTTTTTTCACTCGCTTCTCTCCCATCGATAAGTTTTTTGATAATATTATAGTAGAATATAGTCTGTAATCGTTTTCAACATTTACATCATACCTGTAGTACTACGATAAACTACAAAAAACTACAAAAAGGATTAAAAATATTTTTACAATTTATAAAATTTTTTTTACGATAGAAAGGGAGTGATTGTATTCGCGATAAATTATTAGCTTATTTATTTATGATTATTGCTGTGCCCATTACTGGGGAATTAAAGTTTTACCCCTTAAGCGGTGCTGATTTACGATTCAGCATGAGTACAACTGTATTCTTCTTCATTTTGTTATGGTCACGAAAAATCCATCCTGTTTTAGCCGGTTTGTTAACGGGAAGTGCCGTTGTTTGTTTTCGGATTATTCTGGACAAGATTCAGGTTGGCTCATTCGATTTCCCTATCCATTTTCCTGTGTTTTTTTATTACATGGTCTTCGGCATGTTTTTCCATATTTTCAAGGTAAAGAAATTGTATCATCAGCCGCTTCTCATTGGTCTGCTCGGCATGGTGCTCGAAATCATGGGGAATGTTACCGAAATGACCATTCGTCATTTTACAACCGATATGAAAATGACAACCTCGAGCTTTTTGATTATTATAGGGGTAGCGATCATCCGCAGCTTCTTTGTCCTCGGTTTTTTTAATACCATCTTAGTGCGAGAAACAAGGTTGGCTGAAGAGCAGCAAAAAAAACGGACCGAAGAGGTTTTATTATTAGTCTCTAATTTATATATAGAAATGTTTCAACTGGAAAAATCAGCGAAAGATGCGGAGAAGTTAACCAGCGCCTGCTATGTCATTTATCGTGATTTAAAAGCTCTAAACAATCAGAATCAAGCGCAAGCGATGCTGAAAATCGCCGGGGAATTACACGAGATTAAAAAAGATAATCAACGTATATATGCCGGTTTGTCCAAATTAATGGCCAAAGAAAAATTAGATGATTTTATGAACATTCAGGAAATCATTTCTGTTGCAACCATCTCGAATAAAAATTATAGTGAGCTGCTCGGGAAAACGATTGATTTCCCGGTAAGAATTTCTGGTGAACATCCGGAGTACCGCACTTTTATCCTCCTTTCCCTAATCAATAATCTTGTCGCCAATGCTGTGGAAGCCATCGATCAGGAGGGGCAGATTGGGGTAACGGTTGAAAAGGTTCAAGACCTAGTCAAAATAACGATAAAGGATAATGGAACCGGGATTTCTAACAAAAACAAAGTGTATATTTTTGAACCAGGCTTTACAACGAAATTTGACCAAGCTGGAATCGCTTCTAATGGAATTGGTTTATCCTACACAAAAAATGTCATTGAAGATCTTGATGGCAAAATTAACCTGATTGAGTCTTCAAAAGAAAAAGGAACCACCTTTGAAATTCAGCTTCCGGTTGTGAATTTAATGAAAAAGGGGTGATTTACGGTGAAATTTTTTATTGTCGATGATACCCCCACTATCAGAGGGATGTTATCCAATATTATTGAAGAAGAGGGATTGGGTTCGGTGGTGGGGGAAGCAGCCGACGGGTCTGAAGTAGATGCCCATACCCTCGATATACAGGAAGTTGATATTCTAATGATTGACCTGCTCATGCCCATCAGGGACGGGATTGAGACAGTCAGAGATATTGCTCCCAGCTTTCGGGGAAAAATCATCATGATCTCCCAAGTCGAAACGAAGGATATGATTAGCGAAGCGTATTCCCTGGGTGTCGAGCATTATATCACAAAGCCGATTAACCGGCTTGAGGTGGTAAGTATCATTAAGAAAGTAAGTGACTATCTGTTACTGGAAAAATCACTTCATAACATTCAAAAGTCATTAAGCTTTTTAACTACGCATAATACAAAAAACCGGCTGTTTGAGAACACGCCCCCAAGTAAACAGTCTTTGTTTCCGTCCTCTGCCAAAAGCATCCTGCTTGAACTTGGGATTGTTGGCAAAAACGGTGAAAAGGATTTGTTGGATCTTCTAGAAATTTTACATCAATGGGACATGGAGGGAAATCGGGAGCTCCCGCCTTTGAAGGATCTGTATGAACAGGCGGCTAAAAAGCGGCTTGGTTCGTCCGTCTCTCCGGAGGAAATAAGAAAAGAAGCAAAGGCTGTGGAACAACGGATCCGCCGCCTGCTCCAACAGGTGCTCGAACATCTTGCTTCACTGGGATTAACCGATTATGCCAACCCAACATTTGAATACTACTCATCCAAATTATTCGACTACACCCAAGTAAGAATGAAAATGCTCGAACTAGAAGGAAAAAACCACACCACAACTACACGAATCGATATCAAAAAATTCCTCTATGCTTTACAAATGGAGACAAAAGGCAGACTATCACATAGGTAGATTGCTTTCGTTCAAACAAGTTCCCTTTAGGGAACAACAAAAAAGGGCCAGGACGGCCCTTTTAAATATTTGCAGTAATAGTTTTTATGCACTATTTTTGTATTTTGGCTTTTTTGGATCATCATTCACATTAACTTTCTTCCACATCTTTCGATTGCGTATCTGGCATCTTAGGGAAAGAAATAACGGCCTTAAATAAATCTCCGTCAACGTGGATTGTAAATTTCCCCTTTTGAACTTCAATGAGGCTTTTCGCAATCGATAACCCAAGCCCGCTGCCTTGGCTGGATCTGGATTCATCGCCCCGCTTAAAACGTTCCATTAATTCGTCTGCTGAAATATTTAGCTCATAGGCGGAAATGTCCTTAAAGGAAAGCTGAATTTCACTACCTGCATCCTCGATATCGATATATACCCTAGAACCATTGAGCGCATATTTAAAGATTTTCGATAATAAATTTTCAATGCTCTCCCTCCATTTTTTTTTCACCGCTTATCCACAGTTCGTCATCGCGCATAATTTCCTATACAATTAAAAAATTCCGTGAGTACGCCGACGCCAACAATCGGAAAAATAAATCCAGACAAGAATTTGTGTTTTTCTGTTTTCCAATTTCACATTGAACTTACTAGTTGATAAGTTATCAAGCGCCCTTAACTTCTCTACATTTCCCATACTACCATCAGGATTCCCTGACACCCATCGGCGGTTCATTCGAGGTCATAGCTGAAGGCCCGCCACCTCATCCATCATTTGCCGCATGGAAGCTGCATACTCCGTGCCGAATTGGCGT
Source organism: Neobacillus sp. NRS-1170 (assembly GCF_050468025.1). NCBI lineage: Bacteria > Bacillati > Bacillota > Bacilli > Caryophanales > Bacillaceae > Neobacillus > Neobacillus sp. NRS-1170. The sequence goes on from NZ_JBITPF010000037.1 coordinate 55,225, forward strand.
TCGAATTCAACCTGGGCGCGATTCCATCCCGCTCTTCCCAGCTCGATACGCTTGAGCCCTTCGTCGGTGATCGACACGATTCTGGCTCGCCGATCGGCTTCACTCACTTGAATCGTGATAAGGCCGTCGCGCTCCAGCGGCCGAAGATTGTGCCCGATTGTGGCACGGTCCATGGTCATAAGTTCGGCGAGCTCCATCATCGTCTTCGGACCCCGGTGGTTGAGATGGCCCAAGATGGAGTACTGCGTAACGCGCACCCCCGACTCAGACAAGCAGGCGTCGTAGAAGCGCGTGATATGGCGCGCCGCGCGCCTTAACTTCGTACAGTTACAAAGTCCTGGGATATCATCGATTGTGGCCATTACATCTAATCCTCCCTAACGCTGCTAGATGGTTACCGGACACTTATTTTTGCCCGTAAGCTTTACGCTGCATCATTTATTTTCTCATTACTATTACACACACTGATCAAATAAAAATAGAGGCCTGTTCCAAAAACAGCTGTGATTATTCCCATGTCAATGAGAGAAGGCCTCCTGCCAGTTTTCTGGCTGATCGTGCCGCCAAGTATACATGTTATGATTAAAATTGCATTAATGATCACTAATACGATTGTAGCTGGTTTCCCCGGGATTTTCAAATGGGCTTTAAGATGACTTTCCAAATAGAACCAGTTTGTGCTGCGCAGTGTGTGCAAAACGAATACCTTTTACGAAAATTGGTAAAATACATATAGAGTAAGTTTTGTCAGGAGGGCCCAACTCTGAAATGGTTAAAGAAATGGCTGTTCAAGAAACCGATAATTCTAGATCCGACACATGAGTTTGATGATAACGGGTACGGCAACCTATCCTCCGACTTAGAACATAATGAGGCATTATTAAAAAACATATTCCAAAACTGTTCGGATATTGTATACCGTAAAATTGCTCGGGCCGGAAACATTTAATGGCTTGTAGTTTACCTGGAAAGCTTAGTTGACGAGGAGCTGTTTGATGACCATGTACTTAAACCGCTGATAGCCAAAGGTTCGGAACAAAATGTCAATCACGAGGAGTGATAGCGGAAGAAGATTGTGGTAAGACCTATCATTGGAAAAACATAAGTAAGCTTATTGAGAAGTTCTGCAGAATTCGTATAACCCCAAGCCGAACCTAGAATACATAAGAGTGTAACCGGTGTAACGACTCCCCGATATTCCCGAATTTCGAAAAGCTGGCTTATATGCAGACAAAGAATAAATAACAGCACCGGCACTTTGATAAATATTCCCATCATCCACATCGAGAAGGCAAGTGCCTCCAAGCGTTTGAAGGATCCCTTGATACCGATATATTGAATGACGCTTAAAAATGAAAACTGCAGTTTATCCGTTAACGGACCGAAAACCATAATCGTCAGCAAATCAATGATAAGAATAAGAATAACGATACTGAGCAGCGTGACCAGAGAAATCCTGCGCGCCTTCTCCGGTTGATTTAAAAACGGCAGGAGCCAGCCCCAAAAAAAGAATTGACTCATCCAAGCGGATGGGACATAGGCTCATTGCAATATAAAACCGATATGCGTACTTACTATTTGGCAAATCATTACAAACAAAAAGTAGAAGTAATAAAAACCTAAACATTTTCCGATCCATTTGTCGACAATTTTTGAACTTTATTGGGTAATCGTCAAACCCGGATAACGTTGTGCAAGTACCGTCATCACCCAAATACTTTTAATCCGGTTAAAGCAGCTGGAAACACCGACATTCAAGCATCTTGCTTGGCGAACGCCACCATTACTCCGGGATCGATAAGGATATGGCGGCACCCACAAAAGAAAAAAGTAATAAGCCAAGCTGGGTTCCTGTAATCCGCATATTTACCTCTAGTCATATTCATAAAGTTATTCTATTTTTCCCTAATCGTATCCTTTCATTCAAATTCGCGCCCTTTTAAACCGATTGGTTCATTAGGCTGTTCTTTCGGCTCTTGGAAATATCAAAAGGCCTAGCCGCTGTTATCGGCTAGACCCCTTCATTTTTGTATATGAAGGATTGCAGCCGACAATCCGGCGTGTTTCATTCCCCGGGGTATGCCCCCTTAGTCGGCTCACCAAAAAGCAACCTGTCTTTATTTGAGGTTATTTGGTGGAACCAAGGGGGATCGAACCCTGAATTCGGAGTTCAACTGAACCTGAAGTTGCTGAAATCAATCGAGACTAGCAGCAGATCCTTGACTGGCTCGAGATTGGGTCCACGCAAATATGCGCGGCGTTTTGTCGGGAAACGAAGCCCTTCGATCTCAACGAAGTCGTAGACATAGTGAGCCGCTGGAAAACCACCTGAGACATCGACATGGTAATCGTGCCTGCGCAGCAGCAAGTCATCGCCAAAGTAGAAGTCTTCCTCCTTGCTATGACTGGCGACGTATTCGGGATAGCGCACACGCAAACCGTGCCAGAGCTCGTTGCCCTCTTGCCAGGGCGGGATTTCGCTGACCTCGAATCCTGGCATGACCATGAAAAAAGGTGTTGTCAGGTACATCCACATTGCGTACCCGTTGAAATATGCTCGATGAAGCGGGTCCCATGGTGTGTTCATCGTGTGGTTAGCAAACGATGTCCTGGGATCGTCTCGCTCACGTACGGTATCCCCAGAGAGGGTCTCAATCGCAATACGATCGGGCGTAAAGGCAGTACGCCAATCCGGTTGACCATAAGGAGTAACAGAAGCGAATACCGAATGGAGCGCGACTGTCATCTCACGAGGATTGGGATCTTGTACGAGTCCTTTCATTGCCCATAATCCGCCACCGGTGACGATCGTGGCAGTCAGTGAACTAAATTTTTTCCAACGGTCAATTCCGCCGTTCGCGTCTATGACTTTTGCTAATAGGTTGTTCATATGCCCCTCCTTAAGTGGTCGTAATTTATCAACACAGGTAGAAATAAGGTTGTATCGTTCCCTATTATGAGAAGGAGATGCGGGCATATTCATGCCCGCGGGAGCAGCTTTGTATTGTTTCGATTCAATTAGCTCCTTTTAATAATCCGAGTTTGGATAAAAATAGGACAATCGATCTTGCCTTGAAGCCTTACTTTAAGGAGACTGGAAAAGTGCAACGCACCTCCCAGCGGCCGTTTATGAATTGCGATTTGAACATTAGCATTGTCTTTATTGCGCGTTAAAATCGTAATCCCCCTAATATCGACGCCGGACTCGCATTCTTTATTTTTAATCTAATGACATGTTCGGTTATCTACTCTAAAAGTGTTAAGACCAACGAGGGACGTCTATTTTATTACAATTATTGAGGTTATAGAAGGTATAAGTGTTCTCGATTTATGGCACACGAGCAGCGCCTGTGTTCTGGGCAGCTTCAGCAACTGCCGCCGCCACGCAGGCTGCGACCCGCTGGTCGAACGGAACCGGAACCACATAGTTTGCGTTCAATTCAACGGGGTCGACTAATTCAGCAATCACCCTCGCTGCGGCAATCTTCATCGCCTCGTTGATCTCGGATGCTTTGGCGTCCAATGCACCGCGGAATATGCCGGGGAAAGCAAGCACATTATTAATTTGATTCGGATAATCGGAGCGGCCGGTACCCACGACTTTGGCTCCCGCTTCGTACGCAGTCTCCGGTAAAATTTCCGGTTCGGGATTAGCCATGGCAAAAATGATCGGATCCGTTGCCATCGAGCGTATCATGTCCGCGGTTAACGCCCCCGCCACCGAAACGCCGATGAACACGTCCGCATCTACTATAACTTGCTCCAGTGGGCCTCTCATCAATTCCCGGTTCGTCATGCAGGCGATCTCGCTTTTGATGGCGTTCATGCCTTCCGTCCGCCCTTCGTAGATGGTTCCTTTCGTATCGCAAACAATCAGTTGATCCACACCTACATGAAGTAGAAGCTTGGCAATGGCTATTCCAGCAGCACCGGAGCCGTTTATCACTATCCGCAGCCCCTCCAGTTTCTTATTTACGACTTTGGCTGCATTGATCAAGCCGGCTAGTGTGACGATTGCAGTACCATGCTGGTCGTCGTGAAAAACAGGGATATTCAGTTCCTTTTTAAGCCGTTCTTCAATTAAAAAGCAGGAGGGTGCCGCAATATCCTCGAGGTTGATGCCGCCGAAGGACGGCTCTAGCAACTTGACCGTTTCCACAATCTTGTCGACATCCGAAGTATTTAAGCATATGGGAAATGCGTCGATCCCGGCAAACTGCTTGAACAAAACCGCTTTTCCTTCCATAACCGGCAGTGAAGCGTGCGGACCGATGGCTCCGAGTCCCAGGACTGCCGTACCGTCGGTAACAACCGCCACCGTATTACCTTTATTGGTATATTCGTATACCTTATCTTCCATTTTATAAATCTCTCTGCACGGCTCGGCTACGCCGGGGGAATAAGCGAGGCTTAAATCCTTGGCGTTTAAAACCGGGACTTTGGAGACAACACCAAGCTTGCCCTTGAAGTGGCGATGCAGCTCCAACGCTTCCTCTCGTAAAGACATACTGTCCTCCCACCCTCATCCAAATATGTTTATCTTGTCAATTTACCCTTGAGCTTCCTTACGTCAAAGGCGAGGAATCGGCAGCCTTACTAGCGATTGAGCAAATGCGTCTGGAACCATACCAGGGCTGCGCTGCTTGATAGATCGAAATATTGCGTGTACGGGTCAAAATGTCCTCCCGGTATCAGCACCAGTTTTTTAGGCTCCAGTGCTTGTTCATATGCAGCAAGCGACAAATCGGTAGGCGTAATAAAATCGTTTTTTGCAACCAACATTAACAGCGGCGTAGGACTAATATTGGCAATAAAAGCTCCTGGCTCATAACCTCTTGATAATTCAATTGAACGCAACGTAACTTTGTTAATGAATTTCTCTGAGCCTTTCGTATAGAATTCAACCGCATCCTTCGATTTATAGACGCTATTTTCAAATTCTCCGCCCGCAACGACCGAATAATAAACGGGACTTTCGCCGCGTTGCCTGTTTAGTCTATCTTCGGCAAACGAGGACAACAACTCTGTGAGCGCCTCTCCGTTCACTCTTCTTAGAGCAATTTTCGAGCCGCTGATTGTCGGCACTTGAGATACGACGCATTTTACTCGTTTATCGGTCGCGCCTACTACTAGAACATGCCCCCCACTGTAGCTCGTACCCCAAATTCCGATGGAATCTCTATCGATTTCCGGACGCGAGCTGGCGTATGTTATGACATGCCGGTAGTCCTCGGTTTGCTGCCACGGATCGATTTCGTGCCTTGGAGTGCCTTCGCTGTCTCCAAAATTCCGATGATCGAACAGCACGACTGCAAATCCGTTCGCGGCAAATTTCTCAGCGTACGGCTCCAAATACATCTCCTTCAGTCCCGCATATCCATGCGCCATCACAATGGCCGGTTTTTGCTTATTCTCGCCGGCTTGCGGCAAATACAGCCAACCTCTAAGGACGGTTCCTTCCGCATTAATTTCCACATCTTCTCTTGTAAAAGCCGATTGATTATTCATAGCACTTCCGCTCCTTTTTACGTTTGATCAGGAGGCGCGGGCAAATAGCAAACTTGCTGCATCGCATTTTTTGCTTTCGCAAGTCCCCTGGATATTGCCCGCAGCCATCTCTTATAAAAACAGATAAAAAAATTGAATTTGGTTAAAAATAAGACGAAGCGATTTTTGCTCTAGTGGGATTGGTTGATCGAGAAATTGGCACTTCGTTCCTTCTTACTTGCCTTTAAACGGAAATGCAGGTCGCGGTTTGCCTTCTTTAAACGCTTCGACCGAGACTGGTAAAGCAAGTTTTACATCCTCACTTTCAAACAATGGGAGCCCTAATTCCAGCACTGCCTGATCCGCGGCGGAAAGGCCGCCTTTCTCCCAGATTCGCAATAAGGCTTTGTGTACCCCGTGGGCGCTTGTCGGGCCTTTGGCCAATTTCTCGACAAAGTTCATCGCCTCATCGAACAATTTGTCGTCCGTCACAACCCGGTTTATCACGCCGTGATTCTCCATAACCTTCGCAGGAACCTGCTCGGAAGTAAACGCCCATTCGATAGCCTTCTGTCTCCCCGCGCGTTCCGCGACACGGTAAACACCTCCAAGTACCGTAATAATACCAAGAGTTTGCTCGGGGTGGCCGAAGCGTGCGGTTTCTCCCGCAAAGATGACATCCGCCCGAACGGCGAGCTCGAGTCCGCCGCCGAAACATAGCCCTTGTACCGCAGCGACGGTCGGGATCGACAGCGACTCAAACCGGTTGAAGGTCACCAAATACCGCTCCAGCAAGGTGCGCAGCTCGTGCGCCGTCATGTCCGGCCAAGGTACAATGTCTCCTCCGAAGCTGAAATCCGGACCTTCCGCACGTATAAGCAAGGCGCGCGCATCGCTGTTTCCTATGGTATCGAGCGCTTCGTCGAACTCCTCTATCATTCGAGGTGAAAGACGGTTCTGCGGCGGATTGTTCAGCGTAATGACAGCGATCTGATTCTCTATCTTATAAGTAAGGTGTGTCATCCCGTTATTCTCCTTTCTCGGAATAAAAGTACGACGGATCGATCTCACCATTAAGGCTATCTCTTAGCACGCCAGAAAACTTCAATGCGCCTCCCAGTGGGCGATGATGAATCGCGATATGAGCGATAGCTTGATTTTCGCTGCGGGTAAGCACGGTGATGCCCTTGAGCAGAACGCCGCCAAATGCTTCCGCTTCCCATTCTTTATACTCCTGCAGACCTGAAGTCGCGCTCCTCGTAAACGTCAAGCTTTCGTAAATTTTGCTGGCTGCTCCCATGACCTTCCCAACGTTTTTCCGACCGGTGATCGGGGCGTTAAAGACTGCGGCCTCGAGCACAACATCTTCTGCGAAGGCTTCGCCGAATGCGGCTTCAGACTTTTGGGCAAATGCGTTTTCCCAGTCGTTCTTAATCGATTTGTTCATTGCGATCACTCCCAATCAAGTTTTTGAAGATATTCTCGGAATAAAAGTACGACGGATCGATCTCACCGTTAAGGCTATCTCTTAGCACGCCAGAAAACTTCAATGCGCCTCCCAGTGGGCGATGATGAATCGCGATATGAGCGATAGCTTGATTTTCGCTGCGGGTAAGCACGGTGATGCCCTTGAGTAGAACGCCGCCAAATGCTTGCGCTTCCCATTCTTTATACTCCTGCAGACCTGAAGTCGCGCTCCTCGTAAACGTCAAGCTTTCGTAGATTTTGCTGGCTGCTCCCATGACCTTCCGAACGTTTTCCCGACCGGTGATCGGGGCGTTCAAGACTGCGGCCTCTAGCACAACATCTTCTGCGAAGGCTTCGCCGAATGCGGCTTCAGACTTTTGGGCAAATGCGTTTTCCCAGTCGTTCTTAATCGATTTGTTCATAGCGATCACTCCCAATCAAGTTTTTGAAGATATTGGTTTAAATGTTGCGCAACGGCTTCCGCATGTTCCACATGTGACCAGTGGCCGCCACCGGCGATATCTTTCTCGGTAACGCGGCTAAACCGTGACACGATGCCTGCAACCATCTCTTGGGTGACGAACGGGTCATCCATCCCCCGCATAATCAGAGCCGGACGCGTAAATTGACTTGGTGAATGGCCGTCGGGATGACCTTCGTTCCACGCATCGACGAGAGCGGCGACAACGTCCGGTCTGACATGTACGCTTAACCCGCAAAGCAGGTCCAATTTGTCGTCCGTAAGCCCGGGAGAAAATTGCCTGCGCACCGCCATTTCGATCTCGGGGTGCCCGCCGAGCTGCTTTAAAGGAGCCACCACTTCAGCCGGCGCCTTGACCCCTCCGAGCGGGACAGGCGTAAGCAGCGCCAATCCTCGAGCAAGTTCCGGATGCAATCGAGTGACGAGCTCTGCGATTTGCGCTCCCATGCTTTGCCCCACAATGACAAAGGGTTTGCCGATCTCTTCGATGACGGAAGCAACATCTGCGGCATAGCGATCAAGCGATATTTCTCCTTCTACAGCCGTTAGCGCCCCCATCCCAGGTAAATCGAGGTAGACTTTTTGCAAATCTTTTTCCGCAATTAAGGAGACGACATCGTTCCAAACCGCGCTGGCGTCCATAAAGCCATGCACAAAAATAATGGCGCGAGAACCGTTGCCGGACGTCGTAAAAGGAATGGTTGCTTTCTGATCATTCAATCGGTTCATGTTTTCTTTCCTCCTGTGTGAGCATAATAATCGCAAAACGGGTGCATGTCTGTCACGTGACTCATGTTCATAGCCATCTGACTGCGTAGGAATAAACATAGTCATCTTATAGTCTTATATGCCCGTTTTTGCGGTCCAGATTCCCGTCATCAGCACGAAAACCTGCAGGAAATTCCGGCCGCTTTCGCCTTTTAACAGTTCTTGAATCGGAACGCTGCGTTTCTTTGTTTTGTGCCCCTTTTGTCCTTCAACGTTTGCTTTTCATTCGTTCGGCTCTTTGGTGCACGGATGTTCCCAAATAAGAGGCTCGTCATGAGTGCAATCAGCAATCAGTTGTGTTACTCCTCCATAACGCTGCCGGAAGGTGACCAGTTCTTCTGATTGACAGCCGCCCAATCGGTGGGCCGGCCGTCGAGGCGATGCATACGCGAGCCCTCGCGACTCTTAAGAACTTCAGGATCCAATGGCGTCGTAAACACATTTTCAACGAGGGTGTATTCAGCGGCGAGGCGACCTACTGGCGCAAGAGCTGCCGTATCCACATGGCCTTTCTCATGGTCGTAAACGTCATCACGGATATGATAGCGGACGACACGGCCCCAAATGACATGATCCTCGAATTCGCCAACCGTAAACACTCGTTCGAGCTTGCATTCCATGGATACGGGCGTGAGCGCGACTCGCGGTGGTTTCACGACGACGCTGGGTGCTTTTTCAAGCCCAACGGCTTCGAACTCATCGACCTCCGACGCGTGCTCAAACGCCGATCTGTGCATCTTGTCAGCGAGGGGCATAGTGACAAGATTGAAGACGAATTCCCCCGTATCGCGGATGTTCACGTATGTATCCTTCAGCGTGCCGTCCGAACGGTGTTGAATGGTAATCGACAGCATCGGGGGCTTTCGACCGACGACCGTGAAGAAGGAGATCGGTGCAATATTGGCGATGCCGTCCGCGGAAAGCGTGCTGATCCAGCCAATCGGCCTCGGTACAACTGTCGCGACCAAGAGTTTGTAATTGCGGGCTGCATCAAGCTCGTCTGCATTTAGAATCATAAGACTACCTCCGATTTAAGTTTGGGTGTGGGCTGATCCTCAGCCGCACAGAAATGCAATGCATCGACCGCATTTCGAAAGCGTTTGCAAAACTTCAAAAAAAACAATGACACCCTTATTCGCTCAATGGTGAATAGCATGTCGCCGTATCGCACCGTTATCGCCGCGTGTTCTTGGTAACACCGTGCTTTCGGACGACTAAAATGCGATAGCTCCGGCGCCCTCTATTCACGTTAAATCACTTCCAAGTTTGATCCCTCAAAGCTCCAATATCCCAAGCCTTGAATTTCAAGGTGTCTTGCATAAGACCATTATAGTCTTATATGCCCCTATTTTCAAGTGGGAGGAACCAATTTCCTTCGGCGCGACGCTCCTGCACTGTACATACACCAGTATAAAGCCGCTTTGCCTAAAGCTAAAGCATCCTAAGTTTCATCTTTTTATGACCGCCATTGTGCAAACGAAGATCCCTTTAATTATGCTTTGGCAGCATTTGCTGAACCCCAAAGCGAACCAGGGTTTACTCGATTTGGATAAAGATTAAGCATTGCATGGTATAAATCTAAAACGTTGTCTGTTTCTTTATCCAAACGAATAAAGTCTAACAGATATTGTTTAGTTTCATCCAAGATTTTGGGGTTATTATCATTTTCAGGGACTTTGTGACCCGCAATAACAAATTTGGGATTTAGTTCTTTCAAGCGATCGATCGCTTGGATCCATTCAAGTCGAGAACTCTCTGTTGTTTCAGTTAGATATTGATGGATTCCGTTGTAAGCAGCATCACCAGCCACTAGTAATTCAATATCCGAAATCCATAATGATGTTGTATTTACCGTATCCGTAAATCCAGCTTCAATGATTTCAAATCTATGTTCTTCAAGTTCAAAAGAATTTGAATCGATCACATCGGGAAAAACTTGGGGTTGAGGAATTTGATTAGGGAATAATTTACCCCAAAAACTTTCAATATATTGTGGAGATCCTTGTTCATAACTTTTCTCAACAGATCCTTTCGTTGCTATTGCTTTAACATGTGGAAATTCCTCTTTTAATTGCTTGATTCCAAAGAAATGATCCCCGTGTCCGTGCGTGATATAAATGTATTTAAGGTTACGATCATAAGACTTTATCCAATCAACCAATTTTTGGTTTTGTTCAGTAGTGGTAAAAGTATCCACCAGCACCGCGTCTTTTTCTCCATAAATGAGAGTGGCTGTATTGGAAACCCATTGAAGTTCTTCTTTTCCTTTTGGTAGGTTTCTTGTGACACCTGCACGTTTTATGCATAATTCAGCGAATTGTAATTTTGACATTCAAACCATCCTTAAATTTTATTTTTACTATACGACAACCCCATGAAAGTTTGAACACCTAGCCGCTCCCAATAAATAGTAGCAGTCAGTGAAGGAAAAAAGGAGTAATCTCAGATAGAATATGATGACTTTCTTTTTAGTGCATTTCTAACTTTAATTTGATAGTATCTAAACCTCCCTTATTAGTTAGTGTGATTCTTCCTTTGCAGCATACGGGGCATCGACGAATAAACTGAAAGCGTATGCAATTTCATTATAGTCTCATATGACACTAATTTCAAGTAGGAGAAAAACTTGGGGCACAAGCCGGATTTTCGTACGATCAGTGACTTTCGTAAAGAGATTAGAGCAGCAACCCTGTGATCAAGCCCTTATGTTTCGATGCTTTGGCTTTCACCTTCGAGCCATCGATGCTTACGTGTCCGTAGGAAGCATAGCCAAGCTTCATCGCAATTTGGACGACTTGCTTAAACAGGCCCGGCAGTAATTCCAGATGATAGAGTAATCGCTGTGATGGTGCCGAATGATCAAACAGCTTCCAGTCAACCTTGGGGCAACTACAGGGTAAGTGTTGACACGATTGAATCCTTGACTGGCTATAATTTCCTATCTTCGGTTTCGACAAGCATCCAAGGCAGCATCGAAGCCAATGCTGACAATGGTCCTACGAACTAAGCTGCACAAATAAATCCAAAAGGCTGTCTAAAAGATCGTTTTTCAAAATGATTTTTTAGGCAGCTTTATTGTTTTAAAAAATTTTTTTGGGGATTGGCACCAGAATAATAAACTTCATTCAAACTATACACTCAGTTTACTAACCATTAATATTCTGATGCTATGATTGGTTTATCAACGAATGAGGAGGCAATATAGATGAATGTGCGTGCAATATTTATTGATATGGATGGTACACTACTAAAAGCCTCAAACAGCATTTCCCACCGAAATAAGGAAGCCATTTATAGGCTTATTAATCAGGGAGTTATGGTTTTTCTGGCCACGGGCCGACACTATGAAGTAACCGCTCCTTACCATAAAGAAATTGGATTGCGAACACCGATGATCTGTTTAAATGGTGCTGCCATTCACGATGCAGAGACAGGAAGAGTATTGCAAAAGAAAACCGTCCGATTGAACGATGAACGATTTCACGATCTGACGGCTGAAAATCCTTGGAATGTTATCATCCATACAGCAGACGGGGTTTATTGCAAGGAAACAAATGAAGAAATCGATTATTGGACAAAAGTTGGGCAAATTCCGCCTCAGTATATTGGAGATTTAAGACTGGCAAATTATCAAGATGTGCTTAAATATAGTGTTCGAACAGGTACGGCTAGTCCGAAAGTTTCCACTTTGTTTAAAGAGGAAGCAGAAGTCGTCGATTGGAATGACGGGTTTGAGCTGCTTGCTCCTAATGTTTCCAAATGGTCTGCTATAAAAGGCTTACTTACTGAACTTCGAATTAGTCCAAATGAAGTGGTAGCCATTAGAGACGGACCCAATGATATTGAGATGCTTCGTCATGCCGGTACTGGTGTGGCAATGGGGAACGCTAGCGAAAAGGTTAAAGCAGCAGCTGATTTTGTTACCGGACACCACGAAAATGATGGATTGGCTGAGTTTATTGAGCGCTATCTTCTTAAATCATATGAATCTTATGCTATTTAAAGCCACAGAGACGGTTCTCGTGGCTTTTTATGAGGTTCTGATCAACTAACAGGAAGTTTGCCACTATGGGCCCCCTCCCAAAAAAGTAGCCCTCAAGATTGTTCAAAAACAGTCCTCGAAGGCATCCAGTAATAATATAAAAGGGGGTCTTGAAAAAGCTTGTCTAAATCATAGCTTTTATTTCTTAAGAAAACCTTAACATTTGCAGTAGATTTTTTTATTAGATTTCTGCCCGTTTTACATACATCCGCATTATGAAGGACATTTCTCTCGTTTTTATGATGGGATCGGGTATTAATAACCCCTTTTATTGACCGTGCTCCTGTTTACTAGATGGGTTTTGTCTTTCATTTACACTTCCCAGATGAGTTAGGGCATTATGAACCCTTTTTATTGACCGTTCTCCTTTTTAAAGAATCGGCTTTGTCCTTCCTTCGCAAATTAAAATTGCATCTTAGCAGGCCTCCTGTCCATTCTCGAACAGAACTGGAGGCTTTGTTCATTTTCGGAGCGGAAGTCTGAATACTATTACTGTTGCTGCTCTCCTGGGACATTCACTTGGAAGGTTACGCCGAACTTATCAATTACGCTCCCGTACAACGGGCTCCAATCCGTTTTCTGAAGCGGCATGACGACCTGTCCGCCGTCTTCCAAAGCGGCAAAGATTTCTCTCGCTCTTGCCTCTTCTTTGGGATGTAGGGCAATCTGAATCGAATTACCCGGCTGATAAGGCATTCCCGCGAACGTATCGGAGAACATTAGATCTGCCTCACCGACCTTCAAGTGCGCATGCATAACTCGATCCTTCATGTCATCCTGTAACGGATGATTCGGATCCGCCGGCATATCCCCAAACGTCATAATACCCATCACTTTCCCACTAAGTGCTTTCTCGTAAAAATGAACTGCCTCCCTTGTGTTGCCGTCAAAAATCAAATACGGGTTTATGCTCATTGACATGATTCATTCGCTCCTTTAGAACTATTTTGATATCACCATTCATCATTCACCAAACAGGAGCTATGTAAACAGTTTTTTGTCACGGAAAGACAACAAGGACGGTTCTCATGGTTAGCGAAAACCACATGAACCGCCCCCTTTGTCACAGAACCTTATCTTAAAATGTCCTCAATTCGAGCGAGGGTTTCAGCATTTAACTTTACGCCCGCTGCTTTTACATTTTCTTCTAGTTGTTCAGGACGACTTGCCCCTACAAGAGCACTAGATACATTTTGTTGTCGTAAAATCCACGCTAATGCCAGGGTGACAAGTGACATGTCATTGTCTTTGGCGACCTCTTTTAATAGTTCCACTTTATCGAGATTCTCATCAGTGAGTAATCCAAAAAGGTTATTGTATTTTTCCTGTGATGCACGGCTTCCTGCAGGAGCCTGAGCACCCTTCTGATATTTACCAGTTAAAATACCTTGGGCAAGAGGAGACCAAACGACTTGGCCAATGCCATGCTTTTCACTTACTGGGATGACGTCCTTTTCAATATACCGTTGAAGCATGCTATATTGCGGCTGATTCACAACAATTCGGTCAAGGAGCTTTTTGTCTGCAAGATGAACTGCTTCTGTAATTTGTTCAGCTGTCCATTCACTAACCCCGACATATAATACCTTTCCTTGGCGAACAAGATCATCCAATGCCCGCAATGTTTCATCCAGCGGCGTTTCCTGGTCAAAACGATGGCAATAATAAATGTCAACATAATCTGTGTTCAGGCGCTTGAGGCTCGCATGACATTGTTCCATGACGTGTTTACGGGATAACCCCCGGTCGTTTGGCCCATCACCCATTGGCCAGAATACCTTTGTGGCTAAAACGTAGGAATCACGCACGTACTTCTTAAGTGCTTTTCCGACTACAATTTCTGCCTCCCCGCGCATATAAACATTGGCAGTGTCAAAAAAATTTATCCCTAGATCATAGGCTTTATCGATAGAAGCCGCAGCATTTTGTTCCTCTACGTACCCACCATATGTAAGCCAGCTCCCTAAACTTATTTCACTCACTTTTAGTCCTGTTTTTCCTAAACGACGGTATTCCATGTTGATCCCTCCCAGAAAATTTCGTGACACAAAATAAAAATACTATGTGATTGGGCTTTATGTCCAAAATTAGGTAATGTCATTAGAAAAAATTCCGCGGGGACGGTTCACTTATTTCTCAAAGTAATTGAATAGCATCCCAATGGGCGAAAACCTCACTCAATGGCTATGCTTAATAGGCAACTGGCTTTTAACTTATTTGCTTAAAGTACAGGCTGAACATTCTTTTCAGCACTTTGTCAGCATAATCCGAAATAAGAGTATGAAGGAACCCTCTTCATTGATAAGCAGGACAAATTCAACTTCCTTTGTTGTCTTGTCCCCTAAAACCTGAAAATGGACATCCTGGGTAATTAGATTATTGATAATCGGGCAAATGGATGGACCTCCGCGCTTACTAATTACCGTTTTCCTAAATAATCTTTCCGCTTGGGCATTAGGCGCGTTTCCTAATTACCGTTTACCTAAAATATCCTTCCGCTCGGGCATTAGGCGTACTTCCTAATTACCATTTCCGTTAATAATCCCTCCGCTCGGGCATTTGGCGTGTTTCCTAATTACCGTTTTCCTAAGTAATCCTTCCGCTCGGGCATTAGGCGTACTTCCTAATTACCATTTCCGTTAATAATCCCTCCGCTTGGGCATTTGGCGCTCTTCCTAATTACCGTTTTCCTAAATAATCCTTCCGCTTGGGCATTAGGAGAGCTTCCTAATTACCATTTCCGTTAATAATCCCTCTGCTCGGGTATTAATATTCACACTCCCATATGTTTTTGTGACGGTTCCCTCCCAATAATGACGATTATGGGCACAAAAAGTAAGTACTCCACAGGGAAGGTTCTCATTGCTGTTTACACACCACGAGAACCTTCACCTTGGTTTTCAGGCATATAATGGGGAAATATTAAGAAGTAGTTCGATAAAAGAGGCAAGGACGCAGAAAAATAAATGATGGATGGAATGTTAGCAAAGTTGAAATGGGATAATAAAAAGAAATGATACGTTTTTAAGGGTGGATGGACAAACGAAAGAATCTTTAGCAGAAGGAAAGAAGTAATCTATCTCTATCAAACCTTTAATACTCCAATTTTGAAAATACTTCATTCTTTTTACGCTTATGCCCTGCTAAAACCAATAGAACCGTCCCTATGGCATTTTTGAAAGGCAGGAGAAAGAAACATGTCAGAAGAGTATGATTCTCGGACTGAACGAAGAAAAAGCATACAAGAACAACAACAAGGTTCTTCCAAAAAGAAAGAGAACAAGAAGCCAAGAAAAGGATTTTGGAAAAAGTTCTTATATATTTGTCTTACATTAGGAATAGTTTTGTTCCTGGCAGGAGCCGGCGCTTTGGCATGGATTATAAAAGACGCTCCGAAATTTAACGAAACGCTATTAAAAGATCCTTTATCTTCCAAGTTTTATGCTAGTGATGAGAAAACCGTCATTGCCGAAATCGGTAAAGAAAAACGGGATGAAATTACTATTAAGCAAATACCTGATGTCTTAAAAAATGCTGTTTTGGCTACAGAGGATGCTCGTTTTTATCAGCATCATGGAATCGATGTGAAACGTACACTCGTTGCCATTTGGACAAATATTACGACTGGTACTTCCCAAGGCGGCAGTACGATTACACAGCAGGTTGTGAAAAATTCTTTTTTATCAATAGAAAAAACCCCCACTAGAAAAGTGCAGGAATGGTATTTAGCGATTCAATTAGAAAAAAAGTTCTCGAAAGACCAAATTTTAGAAATGTATTTTAACAAAAATTTATATGGCAATGATGTTTATGGTGTCGCAAAAGCAGCTGAAAGATTCTTCGGGCTTCGTCCTGATGAGTTAAATAAATTAACACTAGAACAAGCTGCACTCCTGGCCGGGATTCCACAAAGTCCAAATAACTATACACCAACGGTCGAAAGTAATCTTGACGCAGCACAAAAACGCAGAAATATGGTTCTTTATTATATGAATAGACATGGATATATTCCCAAATCAGAAATGGAGAAAGCACAAAGTACACCAATTAAAGGTACATTAAATATTCAACAAGCACCAGCAAATAAATATCAAGCCTTTGTTGATACTGCCATTACAGAAGTACAAGAAAAAACAGGTGCAAATATTTTTGAAGATGGATTGGAAATTTATACAACCATTGACCCCAAAATCCAGCAAGTAACGGAAGATGTTCTTTCAACAAATAATTATATCAGCTTTCCCGATAATGATAGGCTGCAAACAGCGATTGTCATTGCAGAGACCCAGACTGGAGCAATTAAAGCCATTGGCGGAGGAAGAAATTATCAAACCGGCAAATATAACTACGCAACAAAGATTAAACGTCATCCTGGTTCTACTATTAAACCAATTCTTGACTACGGCCCAGCCATTGAAAAATTCAAATGGTCTACTGGACACATAATAAAAGATGAAAAGTATCAATACTCAAATGGAGTCCCTATTCGAAATGCAAGTCATACCTACGCTGGAGATAAAACGATAAGAGATCATCTGAAATGGTCACGTAATATTCCTGCATTAAAAACATATCAGGAAGTAGGAGCAGACTATGCCACTGATTTTGCCAATAGCCTTGGCTTTCCGATTACAGATACACAAAAAGCAAATGAATCGAATGCTATTGGTGCCATTGATGCAGCATCTCCTTTTAATATGGCTGGAGCGTATACCGCATTTGGGAATGGCGGTTACTTTGCAGAACCGTTTACTGTTTCCAAAATAATTTTTCAAGATGGTACGGAAATGAATTTAGCTTCAAGTAAGAAGAAAGTAATGGAAGATTCTACGGCCTTCCTCATCACAGATATGTTACGTACAGTTGTGGATTCAGGTACAGGAACCATGGCAAATGTTCCTCGTCTTGATATAGCTGGAAAAACCGGAACAACCAGCTTCGATCAATCTGCCATAGAGAAATATGGTTTACCCAATAATGCGACAAGAGATGCCTGGTTTGTAGGATATACGCCGCAGTACACAGGTGCTGTTTGGACAGGCTACACACAAACCACTTCTTCAGATGACTATTTAGGTGGCAAAAGCGAGCACTTCTCTAAATTAGCGTTTAAAGCGATTATGTCACGAGCAGCTACCAGCACGGAAGGATTTAAACAACCAAGCAGTGTTGGAAAATTAGGTAAAGAATACTATGTAAAAGGCGGAGAAAAGCCACAGCCACCTAAGACTAATAAACCAAACAATGTTCAAGCAAAATATGATGAAGCTTCAGATAGCATTCAATTATCATGGAATTACGCTTCTGAAACGAGTTCAGAAACAACCTTTGATGTTTCTTATACAGTGGGTGGAAATACAACTACATTAACATCTACAAGTGATAGGCAAGCAGTACTACAAAGCCCGGAGAAAGGAAAACCATATACATTTACGATCGTTGCCATTTCTGATGAGATAAAAAGTGATCCAGCTTCTGTTTCCATAACAGTTGAAGCAAAAACAGTATTACCAAACAGTCCAAGCAATTTACAAGCTTACTTTGATAAAAACTCTAATAATATTGTGATTAGCTGGAACAACAATAATGACATTACTCAAAATGTCAAATTTACCGTTTGGTTTACTGTGAATGGCAGTACGTATAGATTGGCGCCTATCTCAGAAACACAAGCAACGTTAAGTGGCCCTCAACCAGGTCAAACTTATATCATTAAGGTTACAGCATCAAATGACGCAGGTACTAGTGCCCCAGCGGGTACTTCAGTTACAGTTCAGTAGAACACCACAGGGACACGGTTCTCATGGCTCAAAAAAAGCTTTGAGAACCGTCCACTTGGTTTCTCCTATTCCACTCCACTTTCTAAAATCCTGAAAGTCTTTTTATCACAATTAATTTCTGCCATTGCTCCATATGGCAAAATGAATTTCGGTTCGGTATGACCAAAACTCATGTTATAAAGAATTGGCAAATCCTCCAAATGAAATTCCTGCATGACTTTTTGAATGACTTCCTTATATTCATCGTAATACTTCTCGTCTTGCGGTTTGCCAAAAATGATTCCATTGGCTTTTTGCAAAATGCCTTGTACGGCATAATTTCGCAGCCAATACTTAATTAAATGAGGTTCCGGCTTCTCTTCAGATGTTTCAAAGAAAAGAATACTATCATTCCAATATTCCTGATTTGGCCAAAGATCGGTTCCTTTCGCAAACTCTAGTACTTCCATACAGCCGCCAATCAAACGCCCTTGTGCTGCACCTGAGCCTTGAAGTACCTCGCAGCCTAAATTTTGCCGCATTGTCCGGCGGAGATTCTTATTCTCTTCTACCCATTCTAACCGCTCACTTGTCCATTCTTTGGCCGGTTGAATTTCGCCAATGATCTCATTTGAAAAGATCGTTCGATTCACCATTTCAATCGTATATGGATCCATCTCAACGTTTTCAGCAAAATCGGTTAAAATGGCTGGACCGTAAAAAGAAGAAATTCCTGCTTTAAGACAAAATAAATGGGGAATGGTCACATCTGAGTAACCCATAAAAATTTTAGGGCTTTTACGTATAACATCAAAATCAATATAAGGAAGCAAGCGAATGCTATCTTCTCCGCCAATATTGGCGATGATTCCTTTAATATTTTCATCCTTAAACGCTGTCATCAAATCTTCGGCACGAGCATGTGGATTTTTATATAGATAGTCACTCCCTTTTAAACTATTCGGCATTGGGATAACTTTCAATCCAAAAACTTCTTCTAATCTCTTAACACCTTGCTCATATCGCCACCTAAGCTCTAGGTCACCAGCCCCTCCCCAAGACAGACTTACGGTTGCAACACAATCACCCGGCTGCAATTTCTTTGGCTTTATTAACATTTTTACTCCCACCCTTGCATGATTCGATATTCTCATAGTTGAAGAACTATCACCTGGCTTTAATTTCTACAACATTAGTAAAATTACCTGCAGTTATTTGAAAATGCACATTTCCGCCCCATGATCTCTTAATATGGAAAATATTAGACTATGAATAGACTTTGCATATGTAAACGTTTTTTTGTATAATTATACTGGGTTGGATGGTTAATGTGAACATCACCGTATTTAGCGAAGGTGGGGCTAATACGAACAAAAGCAAGAGCTTGTTAGCTCTTTTTTTATTGGGGTAATAGTTAAGACTCGAGAAATTCCCATTATATTAAACTGACAATCTTCAACAAATTACCCTCCCCTGATAATCCCTTGATACAACTTGTTGAATAGATAATGAATAAAAAAAGAGAAGTGCACGAACACTTCTCCCCTATTTGAAAGTTTTTATCGATGGCGGTACATATTTGGAAAACTGATCAAGCAAAACATCTGGCTGTTCTTCAAATATCGCCATAGAACGGAATTTCTCCTGTAAAAATTTCTGTTCAATCATATGGTCAATCAGACTGATTAGCGGTGCGTAATAATGATGAATATTTAGAATGCCGCATGGCTTTTGATGCAAGCCAATCTGACCCCATGTGAACACTTCAAAAAACTCTTCAAGTGTTCCGGCACCGCCAGGCAGCACAATAAATCCATCTGCCAGTTCTGCCATTTTTGCTTTTCTCTCATGCATCGTTTCAACGGTATGCAGCTCAGTCAAACCTTTATGAGATATTTCACGTTCTTCCAATACTCTGGGAATAACACCTATTACATGTCCGCCTTCTTGAAGTACAGCATCAGCCACTGCACCCATCAAGCCATTGCTCGAACCGCCATAAACCAACGTGATGTTCCGTTTAGCCAACTCTTTTCCCAATTGAATCGCTCCAGATTTATATGCTTCTGAAGCACCGAAACTTGATCCGCAATAAACCGCTATACGTTTCACTGTTACCTCCATAGATTTTTTTTCACTGTCTGCTTTCTCATAATTTTTCCCATTCATTAATACTGCTAATCACCCAATCATTGCAAAAGACAGATTAAAAAGATCATCTATTTGGATAGGTTTCGTTTAAAAACGGTATAGTAGAGACCCTCCTTTTCCAATAAAGAAAATTTTAATCGTCTACATCAATACTACTACATTAAAAACTATATTCAGCCAACAGTTTTCCATGATTTCCACTTGTTTCTTAATCGCACCATTTTTAAAAATATTTGAGACATAAAAAAAGAAGTACTATTAGTACCCATTGGTGTCTGCTTTGTAGCTTGTTAGTAAATCGTCTATTCGTTTATAAAAATTTGCTTTTTCTAGAATACCAACAATATTCTACAAAATCCCCTTAAAACAAAATTAATCAATCATTTGATTAATAGTGTAGAAAAGCCTTATCAATTAAGGATTTCATTTGATTTAAGGGCAAATTTTTTGTCACTTAATCAAACGATTAATTAAAAGTGGCCTCATCACACTCCACCTCTGGATTCCCCCTCTCAAGATGAACAAAAAAATGTCGAGAATTGTATGTATTTAATTCCTAAAAGAACCAGGCGTGTCTACTATTAGAAACACGCCTGTTTCACAGAAAACTTCTTCTCATTATTATTTGGACGGCTCTATCAGCAAATCTTAATATGGATATTGGTAGTGGTGGTGGTGGTGGAATGGGTAGTAGTGGTGGTGTTGATACGGGTAGTAGTGATGGTGGTGGTACGGGTAATAGTGATGGTACTGTGGATAGCCAAAACCAACCCCTGGAGCTCCAAAGCCTAGTCCTGGTGCAAAACCAAATCCTGATCCTGGTCCACCTACTCCAACCCTTGGGGCATTATTATTTGGAATCATCACATTCATCCTCCTCATTTAATTTTACAGTAGAGTTTATGTGTTTTTGGGTAAAAGTTCTTGGGTATTTGTCTTGTCTTCTAAGAATTTAAATGACAGACTCTAAATTATTGCATAATAAATAAAAATCCCTCAAAATCAGGCTTAACCTCTGGATTATTTAACTTAGCTCTATGCATACGATAGAGTGTAGCCGATATACCCATATCTTTTGTTTGAATATAGAAGCGTAACCTCAAACACAATAAAGCCCCTAGCAAGGGGTTTTTTTATTGCTTTTAGTTAATAAATTAAACCTACTTCGTTATAAATAAGAAAAGCCGCTTGGTTTGGCAGCCAATCTTTATGTAATTTCACCCGTTACTTTAAGCGTAATTCTTCACAATCCGTTTAGTAATTCAAGCAAGCAAAAGGCGTTGCCCTTATTTAAGCATCGCCCTCGAAAATTATAGTTTTTAAAAACACGTAAACGAAGCAATTCTCCTAGTATCGATACCAAAAATCATCCAGGACCTTCCATTCCATCTGAAACCAGCAACAGATCTTGGTCCTACAAAAATGGGATAAAACCAAAACCCTTCACCATTGTAGAGCCATATAAAAGTATTACGAAACAGGCACAACCTAATTGCTCCTGGATCAACAGCAAATGGTGAAGCAACTGCTTGTTGAGGAATAAATGATGGAGGAGGAGCAGTTGGAGCTTGTGGAATTTGTGATCCTGGAAAACCTGGTGGTCCCCCAAACTCAGGTCCTGGTAAACCCGGGAAACCTGATGGTCCCCCAAACTCGGGTCCTAGAAAGCCTGGTAATCCTGATGGTCCCGGAAACGGCGGCACTGGTAAACTTGGAAATTGACGCTCAAATGTCAGATCATAATTTATATAGGAGTTATTATACATTTAAAAGATCACCACCTTACCTTGAATAGATCTCTAAAGTATTAGTATGTTGTACAGTTCTTTTGTGATGCTTATTCGCGGTCTATATTCCTGCCCATTTACTTCGAAAAAATATTGTATTTGGTAATTAACGGAAGTAAGTTTTTTGAATGTAAAAAAAGACCAAGAAGGTAATACGCAAAAATAACTCATTGCACTTCTATTGTTTCGCAATATTCATCAAAACCGCCGTAGTGTGCATCATTTCTAATTCATTTCTAATACATTAGGAAATCCACAATTTATATGCTACACTTGGTTTACCATTTGATTTACTGTTTGCAAATACCCTACTCATTTTTGAGTGGGGTTATTCGTTTTTCTTAGAAAAATAAAAAAAACAGACTCTAAAAAAGAGTCTGTCTATGTTTGGCGTTTTATTTAAGCCTTACGAACGTTAGCTGCTTGTGCTCCACGTTGACCTTGCTCAACATCAAAAGTCACTTCTTGACCTTCTTCTAATGTTTTGTACCCTTCGCCTTGGATAGCTGAGAAATGAACGAATACGTCTTCTCCACCTTCACGTTCGATGAATCCGAAGCCTTTTTCGCCATTAAACCATTTTACTTTACCTTTTTCCATGTTTGTTGCCTCCTAGTGTGCTTAGCACACACAATGTATTACTATCCTTGCTCTCAGTGATCATCAAGACGAAAAGTTTTTACTAATACTATCCTGTACACCGAACAAAAATAATTCTTTTTTAAAATAGCATTTTTTCAAATCATTTGCAAGGAACCCTAATTCTTTAACTATAGCCCCCGATAGCGGCATGATGACTTTAGGTTTTATTTAGTTGGTTGTTTTATCTAAGAAGAACCTAAAAAAGCCCTTCCTTGTTGGGCTTTTTTGGGTTGAGATTATCCCTGCTTTAAGGTCTATGTCTATGCTTGAATATGGTCTATAGCGGCTTCCTTCTACATTATGCATCTGTTATATGAAGAACTAAGGTGGTTAAGTCCTATTATTTTATATTTTTAATTTAACTAAGCTCTCTTAGCGTTAAGGAGCCCTTTTTCCACTACATAATGCAGCTTCTTGTAATGAATAGCAGAGTTTGGGCTTTTGTATTTCGCAAGAGCCCTGACAACTTTTAGATTTAGTCATATTTTGTATTGAATAGATGTAAAGGAGGTTATTAAATGGACGGTGTAGGAGCTGGCGGTGGTTTCGCATTAATAGTTGTATTGTTTATCCTTCTTATTATTATAGGAGCGTCCTTTATGGGCGGAGGATTCGGCGGTTTTTATTAATTAAATAATAATCATTAAAAGGAGGGAAAATTTATGTTCGGATATGGAGGATTCGGCGGCTGTGGCTGTGGCGGATTCGGTTACGGTGGCGGCTTTGGTTATGGCGGAGGTTTTGCCTTAATCGTTGTCTTGTTTATTTTATTAATTATCATTGGAGCAACTGTTTTTTATTAAACAGAAGCATCAAACCTAATTTTTTTCAATTAAAAAAGCCCTTGTTTTGGACTTAACCCCGTCAA
>NZ_JBITPF010000038.1:0-155119 GCF_050468025.1 Neobacillus sp. NRS-1170
CTCCCGCAGGAGTCTTCGCGCCCTCCGCTCCAATCAACAATGTTTAAAAATCAATAATTGGCTTTATCACAGCCTAAATATAAGCCTTACTGTCCTCCATTTGCTTGAATAAACTGGACCAGTTTTGCAAAATCTTGATTATCTGGTTCTAATTTTAGTGCCTTTTCTGCATTGATTTTGGCTTCCTTAATATCATTTTCATTTAAGTTTACCAATGCCAGATAATAATAGGCTGCAGCTGTATTTGGTTGTAGTTTTATCACCGTTTGCAAATGATTTTTTGCATCCGGATACAACTTTTCCTTATATTCAATAAAGGATAAGATTAAATATAATTTTTCTGAAGGATTGGCTGCCGTCTCTTCGAAATTCTTCAATGTATCATATGCCTGATCATACTTTTCTTGATGAATATACTCCTGTGCCATCGAAATGGCAGATTTTTCACCAATGGCCTTTGATGAATTACTAAATCCATAATATAACGAACCCCATAAAACAATAGCTGAAATAATGAAAATGAATATTTGCAATCCTAGCTTCCGTTTTTTAGGGAAATGTACAATCCCTGCAGCCAGGAATCCTCCGAACAGACCACCTAAATGCCCGGCATTATCAATTCCCGAGGAAGAGAATCCAAACATGAGATTGATTGCCAGTACAAAAATTATATTAAATCCCATGGTCCGGAAGAATAATTTAGGATAGATTACCCCGAAATAAAGCAATGCCCCAAAACAGCCAAAAATAGCACCACTTGCCCCTGCTGATAAATTATAACTGAATATAAAACTGGCAATAACACCAGTAACTCCAGCAAACAAATAAATTAATAAAAAACGAACATTGCCAAATATTCGTTCCACTGTCGTTCCAAGAAAATACAATGCAAGAGAATTCATGGCCAAATGAACAAATCCAATATGAAGAAATACTGGAGTAATAAACCTCCACCATTCCCCTTCGTATATTAGCTGGTTCATTTTTGCTCCATATTTAATTAGAGTTGCAGTATTTGTACTTCCACCATGCAGTTGAAGCCAGAGAAAAGCCGCAATTTGCATAATAAGTAAAATATAAGTAAGAAATGGCTTCCCGTGCATGAAAAGTGCCTTTTCTGAATTCACCTTTTGAACGGCAAGCCCCAAAGCTGTTTTCTTAAGCGCTTCAACTTCTATTTCAGTTATTTCATTTTTAATTGGAAATTGAACGTCTTTTTGCAGCAGAGCGGAAATTTGCCGGAACCCTGAGTCATATTCATCCTTTGCTAATAATATCGAACGAACTGTTGTTTTATTGGCTTCTGAATTCACATATGGAGTTGAAAGGCGGTATTGATAATCATCTACAGGTGGATATTGACTGACATAAATGTTTACAACAAGTAATTCATGACGACCAATTTGCTTTCGGACTCTTTCCCCATTCGCTGCAGTGAACTCGATATCTCTTTGCATCGCATTGCTCCAATCTAAATCATGTAGGAGCATTCTAATAATAGGGGCATGTTTATTTTCTAATTTTTCAAGCCATAGCTCTTTTTGATTCTCAAATAATTGAATAATTCTATATCCATGATCTGCTATTAACGCATAGGCCAACTCCCAGAATATGTAACCTTCTTTATTATTCATTTCTCACCAACTTTCTATTAACCTCTTTTTCTTCATTATAAACGAAATGAACACGGTCCATTAATATAAAAAAAACCATCTGTGGTTTTCACCATTCAGATGGTCCTCCTCCTAATACCGATTGCATCATTTTTCGTTTCACACCTGGCAAACTCATTATGGAACCAACCGCAATTCTCCGCATCCAGCTAGAACCTAGCAAGACATTAATCAAACGATAACGGTAACGAAATACAAAATAACCAATTGACCCTATCATTAAAATAGATGTTAACATTCGAGACATTATCATCCCTCCTGCTATTATTCTGTGAAGATGATAACTTTTTTATCCAATTCTAAACCATTAAATATTTTTAAAAACAGGCTCCATTGTTTTCTTTAATACATTTACAGAATGTGTAAATTTCTCTTTTTCATCATCATTTAAATCAAGCTGGACAATCTGTCTAATTCCGTTACGGTTTACCACAGCTGGTACTCCAATGTATATATCCTTTTGACCATACTCACCATCTAAATATGCGGAAACAGTTAGAACAGAATTTTCATTTTGTAATATTGCCTTCGTCAATCTTACTAAGCCCATGGCAATACCATAATAGGTAGCCCCTTTTCGCTCAATGATATGATAGGCTGCATCCCGGACATTTAAAAAGATTTTATCAATCTCTTCTTGATTGAATCCTTCTTTATTTTTTGTCCATTCAGAGATTGAAGTACCTGCAATATCGGCGTGACTCCAAACTGGCAGCTCTGTATCACCGTGCTCTCCAATAATATAAGCGTGGACATTTCTTGTATCAACGTCAAAATAATCTCCAAGTAAAAAGCGAAAACGTGCTGTATCTAAGATCGTACCTGAGCCAATCACCCGTTCTTTCGGAAGCCCGGAAAACTTCCAAACAGCATAAGTTAAAATATCCACCGGATTGGTTGCCACTAGAAAAATACCATCAAAGCCCGAAGACATAATTTCTTCGACAATCCCCTTAAAAATTCTTGTATTTTTCTCAACCAGGTCAAGCCGTGTTTCCCCTGGCTTTTGATTAGCACCTGCAGTGATGACTACTAGATCTGCCTGCCCGCAATCTTCATAGCTGCCGTACCAGATTTTTGTTCGAGAAGGTGCAAAGGGTAAGCCATGATTTAAATCCATTGCATCTCCTTCTGCCTTATTTTTATTTAAGTCGATTAAAACAAGCTCTTCAGTAATGCCTTGATTTAATAAAGCAAATGCGTAACTTGAGCCGACAAACCCAGTCCCAATAAGAGCCACTCTATTTACACGATTTAACATAAAAATTCCTCCTTACAAATCGGTTCGGATATTTTGTTTATACTTAGATTGTATATCATTTCACAATCTTTTTTTACTGTAAAAATAAAATGAAACCGTTATCTCTTTAACAATTTTGTTAACCAATTATAAAGAAAGATGGATGACCCAAATCGCTAAAATTGCGGCTATTAAACCGGAAAGAAAATTAACCATATCATTATCCACAAATGGTACCCCTTTTACGCGGTTAGTTGGCTTACCACAGTGGACCATTTTTTCAGTATGAATTCCACAGTTAACACATCTATATTCTTGTTGATAATAGGCACCAACTAAAGTATCAATTACATTCCCTAAATATCCAAACAAAAATATAATCAAACTCTCGTAGACAGGCATATGAAATAACATCATAGTAAAGAGAGCAATCAAAAGTGCCCCGCTAATTGCTGCTGCACTTCCTAATAAACTGATTGCCCCAGAGGTCCCCTTTTCAATTCGCTTAAAGGTCCGTATGTATATTGGATTATTTCGGCTTAAACTTCCGATCTCAGAAGCCCACGTATCCGAATTAGCACTTGCAAGAGCGACACTAAAACCAATTAACCAAAGACTATCACTTTGGAAATAATAAATGATACTAAAAATGGCGGCGGCCCCTCCATTTGCTGCAACCTGACGCCAATCCCTCGTCGCACCTTTTGCTAATTTTTCTTCAATGGAAACTTTAGCTGCACTTTTATACTTTGACCAAAGGCTTGAAGTGGTGAAAAATGTCCCTAACAGGAACAGCCCCTTTACACCAAAACCAATATAAACAGCAAGTCCAGTCAAAATAGCCCCAATCGCTCCTGACTTGGTTAAGGAATTAAGTAAATATCCCGATGTACCGGTAATAAGGATCACCCCCAAAATCTATAACGTAGCCATCATGTTATTTTAATGACTTTTTCGACAGTAACAATTTTCGAAACAGGAATATCATGCTCCTCGACATGAAATTGATGAATCATTTGCTCATTAAAGGCAAGTGAAAAAGTTTTACCATTAAATTTTGTTAAAAAGCGATCATAGTAGCCGCCGCCAAAGCCCAAGCGGAACCCTTCTATTGTGAAAGCTAAACCAGGAACAATTAAAAGATCAATATCGGCAGGATTCACCTCGGCTGTTAATTCCACAATGGGTTCGTATAAGCCATAAAACACGGATTCCAACTGTGAAAATTGAGTTAAGGTTCGAAATGATAACCTTTTTTCCTTCGGGTAGCACTTTGGAACTACAACAGTCTTTCCTTCTTCCCAAGCTTTTCGAATAATTTGATATGTATCGACCTCTGGCCGTTTTGAAACGGTGATTCCAACCACTTTTGCTTGTTTCCAATCGTCCTCATTATATAACCTGCTGGCAATTTTATAAGAATAATCCTCGTAAATGGGTTTTGAAAGCTTTGAGAGAGTTTCTTTCATTTGATTACGAAGGGAGTTTTTATCATTCATCAATATTAACCTCCATTTTTGGACAACAAAAAAAGCAGCAGGAAGCCCTACTGCTTATTTTGTTTCACGGTGTGCTGTTGTGCGCTTTTCTCTTGGGCAATATTTCTTAAGCTCAAGACGATCTGGGTTGTTACGTTTATTTTTTGTTGAAATATAGTTACGGTCTCCACACTCAGTGCAAGCTAACGTAATATTAACACGCATGTTATTTCCCTCCAAACGATTAAGCTAGTTCGTTCATACGACTTTTCTATAATATCATTTTTCAAAAGGAAATGCTAGTGTGTTTTTTAAAAGTCCTTGCTCCATTGAAATCAATTCATTTTTGCTCGTTCCGGAAATTGTCCAAGTACTCATTTTTTTCGTCTCATGCTGTTCCAATGACATTTTAATGGCGAAAATACTAGCAGCAGGTCCACCAGCCATCGGCTGATATTTTAAGCTGCCTTTATGCAATGAACTCCAAATTTGGTCCGTATACGCTGACCATTGTGGGATGGTAGTATATTCTTTCATACCAACTCCCTCGAATTTAGAGTTAACCAAAAAAACACCATTATCTGCAACATGAAAAATTCTATTATCCGTCGGCGACACAAAAGTTAAATTGTCTTGTTTGATATTTGCATAATGGTGCATTGCTAAGACTTTGATCTCTTTTTTATGATTACTGTGATTACTTACATATACACTTGAAAAACGAATTTTCGAATGAATTGGTTCATTTTTTACTTTTACAATCAATTCTTCATCAAAAATTACCTTTTCTGCACAATTATGAAACCAATAATATTTTCCATTTACCCAAATTCCGGGAATAAACTGAAGAAATTCAATGGAAGCTTGACGTTCAAGAGACGGTTTATTTTTTTGTGAATCTGTTAAGTTCATATCGCATACACCTTTTATAAATTATTTGGTGGTACTAATTAATTTTGTTCATTAACCCGTTTGTTTAATAACATATCTTCCATGACTCTGCTTGTTTCGGAAGCGATTCTTTTCAAGCCATACAGGCTTTTAACAACCTGCCTGCCTTCCTTTCCGTCCAATTTCAACAGCATTTTGAGGGTTACTTTTAAGAAAATCAATTTGCTCGAGTAAGCTCTCTGCATTTCCAGGAACCATCAGCATTCCAGTTTGCAGATGTTTAACAATCCCCTTAATTCCTCCTATTTTTAATTGCTGCTCAGGCATTATTGTCCTCCAAGTTTTTTGCATCCATATAATAACTATAGGTACTTACATAATCCATCCATTTCGGTGAACTTTCTTCATATCGGTGAAACTGTAATAAGTCGTAATTAAGCCCATTATCGCCTGACATTTCAAGGACGGGAGTTTGCAGACAGTTTGACCTGAATAGTGGGAAAAAACCTGTATCAGACATTTGAATACCTAATTCAGCAACATAGTGGCGATTGGCAGCCAATCCTTTAACAAACCAATGACCATTTTGATAAGGAACAGTAATTTCAAAATAGTGGTGAGCATTTTTTCCATTAAAGTTTAAATCTGTAACATCATAAATTCTAATAACAGTGACATGTTCCTCAAACCTGCAGTTAAAAAATAATTCAATGACTCTTTTGGCTACAGTAGAAACATCCCAGAAGAGAAATAGTTTTCGAGGTGTGACAAGCTTTGCTTTTAATTCACCTGTTTGAGGAATATAAGTCTGTGGCATATGGTTATTTGAGGAGTTTTCATCCTTTGTGGTTCGTTTATTTTTGATTATTTCATTAATCATGATTTCCTCCATTCTGCAAACATACATTTTATGCGAAAAAAAACAAAATATTCAATAATTGATAATTTAATCGTAACACCTCATTGGCAAGGAGACAATAAACGCAAATTGTCGCATTTTGCTTGTACTTCGACAAAAAAGGTGAAGCATTATGCTTCACCTTAGGCATTCAAATCAACACGTTGACCTGTTACAAGATAAATGACGTTCTCAGCAATATTAGTAGAGTGATCGGCAATTCTTTCTAAAAATCTACATACAAACGCTAATTGGATAATTTGGTTCGTTGAGTTAGGATTTTGTGGAATGTAACCCAAAAGCTCTTGGATCAACCTTCCAAACATTTTATCAACTTCATCATCTTTTTCTGCACACTTTTTAGCAATCGTAATATCTTCCGAATAATAAGCAGTTATCGACTCAGCAACCATATCTAATGCCTTTTCCATCATATTAGGAATATCAACAAGTTCTTTAATATGCTTTTCTTCGCCAATATGCACAGCAGATTTGGCAATATTTACAGCCATATCTGCCATTCGCTCCACTTCAGACGATACTTTCAAAGCAACATTAATTTTCCTTAGGTCCGATGCAACAGGAGACTCTCTAGCAATTAGTAATAATGCTTTATCATTTATTTCGTGTTCCAAATCATTTATTTCATTATCACCATTAATTACAAGCTTGGCCTTCTCGATATCCTGATTAATTAGAGCAATCATTGCTTCTTTAATTGCATGCTCCGATTTTTCAGCCATTTTTAAAAGCAATTCTTTTAACTGTTTCAAATTATTATCAAAATTTGCTCTCGTACTCATATTCGCCACCTCATCATCCGAATCTTCCAGTAATATAGCCTTCTGTGCGTGAATCTTTAGGATTTGAAAAAATTGTTGAAGTAGAATCTAATTCTATTAATTCGCCCATTAAAAAGAATGCAGTCTTATCGGAAACTCTGGATGCTTGCTGCATGTTATGGGTAACAATCACAATCGTATATTTCTCTTTTAATTCTAAAATCAATTCCTCGATTTTTAAGGTAGAAATTGGGTCCAAGGCGGAGGTCGGTTCATCCATTAACAGTACATCTGGTTTTGTTGCAAGGGCTCTCGCAATACAAAGCCGTTGCTGCTGGCCGCCAGATAACCCTAACGCAGGGGCGTGTAAGCGATCCTTAACCTCATCCCATAAAGCTACATCCATTAATGACTTGGTGACAATTTCGTCTAAATGGACTTTCCTCTTAATTCCATGGATCCTAGGGCCATACGCAATATTATCATAAATAGACTGAGGGAACGGATTTCCCTTCTGAAAGACCATGCCAACGTGTTTACGTAATTCTACAAGGTCTACCTTCCTGTCTAAAATGTTTTGACCATCAATATTGATTTCTCCGGTCATTTTTACATTCGGAACCATATTAATCATCAAGTTTAGCGTTTTAATAAATGTAGACTTGCCACAGCCGGAAGGACCAATGATAGCCGTAACCTCTTTTTTGTTAATCGGAAAGTTAATGTTCTTTAAAGCATGATGTTCACCATACCATAAATTAAGGTCCTTTATATCAAATATTTGTCTGGTTAATGTCGATGTTGCCACATCTTTTCCCCCTTATCCGAACCTTCCAGAGATATATTCTTCTGTCTTTTTTACTGTTGGATTGGTAAAGATCTTTTCAGTTTTATCGTATTCTATCAAATCACCGTTTAAAAAGAAGGCCGTCTTATCGGAAATACGTGATGCCTGCTGCATATTATGGGTAACAATGATAATAGAATAATCCTTTTTCAGCTCAACAATCAGATCCTCAACTTTAGCATTTGAAATCGGATCGAGTGCCGAGGAAGGCTCATCAAGAAGCATGACTGTCGGTTTCATTGCAATCGTTCTAGCAATACAAAGACGCTGCTGCTGACCGCCTGAAAGTGATAGTGCAGATTTATGAAGCCGATCTTTTACTTCGTCCCATAATGCTGCTTTTTTCAGACTCTCTTCAACTACTTCATCAAGCTTGCTTTTCTTTTTGAATCCAGCAAACTTAAGGGCATGTGTAATATTTTCATAAATTGATTTAGGAAAAGGATTTGGCTTTTGAAATACCATGCCAATTTCCTTTCGTAACGCTACAACATTTATTTGATCTGATAAAATATTAAGATCCTCATAAATAATTTCTCCCTGCGCCCTTGCTCCAGGAATCAGGTCGTTCATTCGGTTAATACTTCTTAAAAAAGTAGATTTTCCACAGCCTGATGGACCTATGAGAGCTGTAACGGAGTTTTTTTCAATATCCATTGAAATTCCATTTACAGCACGTTTTTCTCCATAGAATATTTCTAAATCATTGACTTTTAAAATTAGTTCATTTTGGCTGTTTGATTGAACAGCTTGTTCCACTGCTTCTTTTTCCTTAAAAGCTGTAACCATCATATCTCCCGCCCTTTATTTAGTTGCTGTCATTTTCTTATGAATCATGCTTCCAATCCATCTAGCCAATAAGTTGAATATTAAAACTGAGAGAACCAAAACAGCTGCAGCACCATTTGATACTTCCTCAACGTCTGGAATTAAACCTTGTGTATTTACAGACCAAATGTGAACCGCCAGCGTTTCAGCGGGACGAAAAATATTTAGTGGCGATTGTGGAGAAAATGGATTCCAGTTTGCATAATCGAGTCTTGGTGTTGATAGACCTGCAGTAAATAATAGAGCAGCAGCTTCACCAAACACACGGCCTGCAGCAAGAATTGCCCCTGTTAATATAGATGGAAAAGCACTTGGTAAAAGTACTGTTTTAATCGTATGCCAATGAGTAATCCCTAAAGCAAGACTAGCCTCTTTTAAATCACGAGGGACTGCTCGAATAGCATCTTCACTTACACGGACTATGACAGGCAAGTTAAATACTGTTAATGCTAAGGCTCCCCCTAAAATGGTATAACCCCATCCAGTTATATTAACAAACATTAATAAACCAAACATTCCAATGACAATAGACGGCAGTGATGCTAGAACTTCAATACAAGAACGGATAATATCTGTTACTTTTCCCGGTTTTGCATATTCAGCCATATAAATTCCCCCACCAACACCAAGAGGAACGGCAATTAACATCGTAATAACTAAAATATAAAACGAATTAAACAATTGGTCGCGAATTCCACCGCCAGCACGAACATTGCTAGAAGGTGTGGTTAAAAATTCAAGAGAAATATGTTTTAACCCATTGACCAAAATATAATAAAATAGCCCTGCTAGTATTGAAACAATAATGATTGCAATGGCAATAAAGACGGCAGTTGCAATTCGATCTGCGGTTTTACTTTTCATTACATTTTCCTCCTTGAAGAAAGATAACGGATAAGGAGAATAAACGCGAACGACATGATTAATAAAATTAATCCCATTGACCATAGTGTATTATTTTCCACACTTCCATAGGTTGTATGGCCCATGTTTAGCGTAATTATTGTCGTTAAGGTTGCTGACGCGTCTAAAATACTTGTCGGTAAGTCTCTAACGTTTCCGATTACCATTTGAACGGCAAGTGCTTCCCCAAATGCTCGTGCCATCCCAAGCACGATGGCAGTTAAGAGCGTTGGCATGGCAGCGGGTACCAGCACTTTTCTAATCGTCTGCCAGCGTGTTGCACCTAGAGCATAAGATCCTTCACGCAGATTCTTTGGCAATGAGCTCATTGCATCCGTAGCAATAGTTGTAACTGTTGGCAAAATCATAATGGATAATACAACCATTCCAGATAGCAAGCTAAACCCAAGGCCGCCAACATGCTCCCTAATAAATGGTACTAATACTGTAAGCCCGATAAATCCATAAACAACAGATGGAATTCCGACTAAAAGCTCTATAACAGGCTGTAAGATTTTTCTACCCCATGATGGTGCAATCTCCGTCATAAAAATCGCCCCGCCAATCCCTAATGGTGCTGCAATAAGTGCTGAAAGAAAGGTTACTGCAAACGATCCAAATATAAAAGGTAAAGCTCCATATTGCGGGCTGGCTTGATTTGTAGGATTCCAGTGCATACTAGTTATGAACTCAATAAGACTTACACCATTTTTAATAAAGGATTGTAACCCCTTTGTACCTAAGAAAATGGTAATTGAGATTGTGGCGGAAATCATGATTACGGCACACAACAGAACAATTACTTTGCCACGCATTTCACCATTCAAATAATTTTTTTTAGATTTCAACAACCTGTCTTTTGCAGGAGCCAACTTTTCCATAATTCGACAATCACTCCTAAACTACGTCATAACAGGGTAAATGCAATCGTGCATTTACCCTGTTCATTATTTTGAACCCTTAATTATTTATTTTTTTGATTTCCTTTTGCGTCACGTTCTACTTCCATTTTTGTTACAGGAAGATATCCTTGTTCTTTTAATAAAGTGTTTTGAATATCATCTGACATCATATAGTCAAGGAACGCTTTAGCAAGGTCTGTAGCCTCACCCTTTGTATAAGAGTGTTGATACGCCCAAACTGGGAATTTACCAGATTGTACATTTTCAGCAGTCGGTTCTACACCATCGATTGCAAGTGGTGTTACAGAGTCATCAGTGAAATATGAGAATGCAAGGTAACCAATTGCACCGTCAGTTTCATTAATAATCTTTTTAACCGTGTTTGAAGAATCTTCTGTGATTCCTTCAGCAGGAGTTGCCCCATCAAGTGCGAATTTATTGAATACTGCACGTGTACCAGAAGAGTCAGGACGATTTACAAGAACGATCTTTTGATCTTTTCCGCCAAGTTCTTTCCAGTTCGTGATTTTACCAGTGAAAACTTTAATTAAATCTTCTTTTTTAATATCTTTAATGCCGACTTTAGGGTTAACAGCGGCAGTCATACCAACAACTGCTACTTTATGGTCCACAAGCTGATCAGCTGGGATGCCTTCTTTTTCTTCAGCGAATACGTCTGAGTTACCAATTTGAACAGATCCTTCAGCTACTTGAGATAATCCTGTACCAGAACCGCCGGCATTTACTTGAATATCTACATTTGGATTTTCAGCCATGAACTCTTCAGCAGCCGCTGCCACTAATGGCTGCATTGCTGATGAACCAGAAACGACTAATGAACCAGAAAGTTCTTTCTTCTCTTCTGTTTTTGTAGTTTTATCAGTTCCTTCAGAATTGTTCTTGGAAGCCCCGCCTCCACATGCAGCCATAAATACCATTAACGCTGCAAATATTGTAAGTAAGCTTAATTTTTTCAGGTTTTTCATTACTTTAATTCCCCCTAAGAGATTTGGTGTTTTTTTATGTTTGTCTGCCTTACAAGAATAATAATAAAGGTTAACTGTTAAGTGAGTTTTAATGAATTGTAAAGGGTTTGTAAATTTAAATTTTGTGCTTTGTAAATCTATATATCTTTTACTAAGCAAAAAAACACCTGTCTCTCTCGGAGACAGGTGTTAATAAATATTAATGACTTTCTTGATTAGTATCAGTGCTTTCAGTAGCTTGCCCTGTTTTCTTTAAGTTAAAATAAGCATCCAATACTCTTCTGCCAATTAAGTTATTTATGCTCGGTCCAGAATTCCCTTGATAGGCCCAGGGAACCAATACGGCAATAGCCACTTCAGGATTATCTGACGGAGCAAAGCTGACAAGACTTAAATTCATTACAGGTGTTCCCCATTTGCTTCTATCCTTCCCGTAATAAAAGGCCTGTGCGGTTCCCGTTTTTCCCGCTGGATGATACGGGGCACTTTTAAAGTAACTTACTGCCGTACCATCTCCAACCTGCATAACCATTCTAAACCCTTCTTGAACTCGCTTAATCCATTGATCCTTCATATCAATATGATTTAATACTTTTGGCTGGATGTCTTCGATAATTGGACCCAATTCATTATTTTCCATAACGGGTTCACGAATTTGTTTGACGATATGCGGCTGTATTCGATTTCCCCCATTCGCAATGGTGGACACATACTGTGCAAGCTGTAATGGTGTATACATATCATATTGCCCGATTGCTAAGTCCATCAATAAACCAGGCTTTTTTTCAGTGCCAGTTACCCCAGGTGTTTCACCAGGGAGGTCAATTCCTGTTCTTGAACCAAGGCCAAATTGGCTAAAGGATCTGCGCATCGTTTCAAAGGCAGAATAATCTAAATCTATCGGTTGATTGTACTTATAATGCCCTCCTGCAATGGCAATGGCCGTTTTGAACATATAGACGTTTGATGAAACTTGAAGTGCTCTTAAATCATTGATGGAACCAAAGGTTTTCCAGGATTTTTTAACTTGTGTACCCTTTATTTTTACTGGTTCATCCACCAGAATGGTTCCGGGGTTAATCGCACCAGTTTTATATCCTGTTAATACTGTTGCACCTTTGACAGCTGATCCAACATTATAGGAGGAGGTAAAGTTACCTAGAGCATAATCCTGCATCTCCGTTTTACCTGTTTTTTTATTTTTTCCAATTTGTTTTCCGGCCATGGTTAAGATTTCACCTGTATGTGGATCCATGACGACCACAAAGGCTCGATCTAATAAGCCAGTATTCGGTTTTTGCTTGGCGCTCCACATTTCTTCTTCAATAATTTTTTCAGTTTGAAGCTGGAGATCCATATTGACGGTTAGAACAAGGTCATTTCCTCGTTTCCCTTCGGAAACCACTTCTGTTGATAATATATTGCCCGACTTATCAGTTACGTTTTTTATTTTGGCTTTTTGACCATGGAGAACATCCTCGTATTTTTTTTCGAGATAACTTGTCCCTACCCTGTCATTCCTGCTATAATCGCGGGCAAGATATTTATCTAAAAGCTCTTTCGGCAACCCTGACTGGGAGGAAGAAACATCCCCTAGGATTGATTTCAACGTATCTTCAAAAGCATATTTGCGATCCCAGTCGGTTGTAGTATCAACACCTGGGAGGCTCTCTAGGTTTTCGCTGACAATCGCAAATTCCTCCGGCGTTACATCTTTATTCTTCACAATATGCGGAGTCAAGGCATAGCCGCTATTAAATTGTCTATAGATGGCCAGGGTTTCAAGTTCCTCGCCTTTAATACTATTTATTTCATCATCAGTTACTCGATCAAGCTGCTTTTGATAAATTTGTTTATCGTCTAATTTTTTTTCTTTAAATAAATCCCATTCTTTTTTAGTTATTTTTGCTTTGGCTTCTTTAGGGTGCTTTAAAATCCAAAAGTCCTTTTTATCGCGGATCGGAACTTTGGAAGTATCCATGGTTATTAATTTTGCTAATTTCTTCGCTGTATCAATCATTTCCGTTTGGGTTGATTTCTGGGTTTTAGTATAAGTAATCGCATTTAATGGGGTATTATCCACGATAACTTTTCCATTCCGGTCAAACATTTTTCCGCGTGGTACCGGGTTATTAACAGTTACATCTTCGGTCCGCTGAATTTCACGTTTAAAATCATCACCAAATACTATTTGTAATTCTCCAAGACGCAGAATGAGAACGGAGAAGAGCAGAAACACAACAAAGAATAACATGTTCAATCGGAACGGGACATGCGTCTTCTTTTTCTTTTTATTGTTCAAGGTCTACATACACTTCCTTTTTTCAACGCTAACATAACTTTCTCTATTTTATTAGATAATGCTCCTTTTTTCTATGAATAACCCTTACCAATTTTTAATCCTCTACAAAAATGCGATGAGTATTGTAAAAATACTCATCGCACTAAGCAACTGGCAGATGTACTCTTTTAATGAAAAAATAAATCAATGTATGACCTGCACCCAATAACAATAACAAAATTGGAATGCTTCTTTCCGCGTTAAACCAAGTCACCGCCGCTAAAAAAGCTAAAATAGAAACGATTCTTCCTAAATTCAAGAAAATTTCTCTAACAACAATATATTCAATTCTCATTTCTGCCGCTTTCCAACCTATTCCAATTACATCATAGGTCGTTGACATATATGGGACAAGTAATAAGGGATAAGCAATGGCAATTATTCCTGCATAAACTAACAATTTTGCATAGCTTAAGTCCCAGACAATAAGAATGACAGCCGCATAAAGCAAAAGTCCGCCAATCAAAATTGCCTTTTTTCGGTAGCTTTTTTTAATCATTCGAGAGGCTAAAAAATAGGCAATAAAGGATATCCCTGAATTTAGAAGGCCGAAGGTACCCAGCGCCATTTCACTTCCGGTTGATAAATAAACGAAGACTGAAATAACAAATAAAAACGTCCCTTCTCTTAGACCCTGAAAAAAGTGGGCATTCGTAATGAGACGCCAATTATCATTCAATTTTCTTTCCTCTAAAATCCTTTTAAAACAATATCTCCCTTTAGCCGGACGTGGTTTTAAGGAAAAACTCATTAAGACTGCCAGAGCAAATAAACCTAA
Source organism: Neobacillus sp. NRS-1170 (assembly GCF_050468025.1). Classification (NCBI taxonomy): domain Bacteria; kingdom Bacillati; phylum Bacillota; class Bacilli; order Caryophanales; family Bacillaceae; genus Neobacillus; species Neobacillus sp. NRS-1170. The sequence goes on from NZ_JBITPF010000038.1 coordinate 14,548, forward strand.
AGATAATCCAAATACGATGGTATAGCCTGTGAATTTTTCAAATCGGGTGATAATAATTCCTGAAGCAATTGGACCAATCATTCCACCTATGGATGATAAAATCCCTAAAAATCCATTAAAAAAATCTCTTGTCTCAGGTTCAGTAATCTCAAAGGTTAACACATTATAGGCGAGCCAATAGAAGCCATAGCCTACTCCCAAAAGACTACCTAATAAAAGCAAAAAAGTGGAAGCTTTTGTTCCTGTTATTAAAACCATTAAGTAAAAAAGAGACAAAAAGATGACCCCAATTCTTAGTACTATTACCCGATCGATTTTTTTAGCCCATCGCCCAGCTAAAATAAACGTTAAGGGCTGCAATACGACAATTGAGAGGTTATAAAGGGCAATATCCGAATACTTTCCTGTTTGTTTCCACAGATAAATATTTACAAACGTATTGGATAAAGCAACACTTAGTGAATACAAACCGCCAATAATCAACAACAGTGATAAATCCTTCGTTAATTCTACATCACCTAAAAGCTTAAATCTTTTTGCCATAAAAAACTCCCCTTTATCTTAAGGGTAGTCTTTAACAAGGCGGTTGTTATTATTCAATTTTTTAGGCAAACAAAAAGGCAGCTAAGTTAGCTGCCTCTTTTAAATTATCTCAAATTACTTTGCTTCGTTATAACGCTTTGCTACTTCGTCCCAGTTTACTACATTCCAGAAGGAACCGATATAATCAGGGCGTTTGTTTTGGAATTTTAGATAGTAAGCATGCTCCCATACATCAAGGCCAAGGATTGGTGTTTTACCTTCCATTAAAGGAGAATCCTGGTTTGGAGTGCTTGATACTTCTAATTCGCCATTTGATACAGACAACCATGCCCAGCCAGAGCCAAAGCGAGTAGTTGCAGCTTTTGCAAACTCTTCTTTGAAGCTTTCGAAGCTGCCAAATTTATTGCTGATTGCATCAGCTAATTCACCAGTTGGGGCACCGCCGCCATTTGGAGAAAGGATTTGCCAGAATAATGAGTGATTTGCATGGCCGCCGCCATTGTTTCGTACTGCTGTACGAGCAGCTTCAGGAACAGTATCTAAATTTGCAATTACTTCTTCAACAGATTTAGAAAGTAATTCTTCATTACCTTGTAATGCTGCATTTAAATTTGTCACATATGTGTTGTGATGTCTAGTGTGGTGAATATTCATTGTTTCTTTGTCAATGTGTGGCTCAAGTGCATCTTCTGCATAAGGTAATTTTGGTAATTCAAATGCCATGATAAATTCCTCCTATGTATCCATGATATTATTGGCTTTAGCCATATTTAGAATATTTCTAAAGCTTTGTTCTTAACATACCAAAGTTGTGTCATCGTTTCAAATAAAATGCTTACATTCCACCATATATACGATACCCATTTGACCAACTTTTATTCTGAGTCTGAAAAGAAAAACAATCATGAATCAAACTTTCGAAAAGTTGTCATATTTAGCCAATCAGCATGCTGTCAACGATTTTTATCATATCCGACTTTAGTCACTCAAACTACATATAAATGCTTCATTGACATGTTACTAATAAAGGATTTAAATCAGATTGAAGGGGAAAAAGGAGTGAAAAAATATGCAAAATAACAGCTTTTCTATATATAGTTTGATGGAGCAGTTTTTTCAAAAAAGCCAACCAGTTCAAAAAATAAAAGCCGGTATAATTCTTTTTCAAGAAAAGGATCCGGTAGAAAATGTCTATTTATTGATTAAAGGAAGCTTTGCGCTTGGAAGGGTACATTTACGTGGGAAGGATTTTATTTTGAAAATCCTAAACGAGCGGGAATTAATTGTTGAGTATCAATTATTTAAAGCAAATCCCCGTTATCAATTTTACGCTAAGGCGTTGACAGACTGCGAGATCCTTTCCATTAAAAGAGAGCATTTCGAAGACTTTATTTTAACGGATTCCAAGGCTATGAATGCTCTTGCCGCTTGGCTAAGTACTGGTTATTTAAAGTCACAAATGAAGTGTCAGGATTTAATTATGAATGGAAAGAAGGGCGGATTGTATTCCATCCTTATCCGTCTTTGTAATTCATATGGTGTAATGACTGAAAAGGGATTTCAGATTGATTTACCATTAACACATCAAGAATTGGCTAATTTAACCTTTGGAACAAGAGAGGTCATTCAAAGGGCCTTAAAAGAATTGCGTGAAAAGGGTATCATTACATATGAAAATCAAAAGTTCACCATAAATAACATCCACTACTTAAAAGAGGGAGTCGATTGTCAAAATTGTTCCTACGAGATTTGTGGAATAAATTAATTTTAACCCCGTCCAATTCTAAAGGGCACCGTAATAGGTCATTCTTGTATATAAGGTTTACAAAAGCTACAATAGAATGGTGAATCTATATTAAGGTGGTCATTATGAATATTTTTATGCAATTTATAAAAAGCATCTATTCTCCTAAGGATATTGCTTTATTTCGTTTTCAAGGAATTGGAAAAACTATATTATATGTCTTTTTCCTAACCCTTATCTCCGTTTTACCGTCAATAATTTATTTGAGTACAGCACTCTCTACAGGAATAGATTCGGCTCGATCTATCATTAAAGACGAATTTCCTGCCTTTTCTATTAATAACGGACAGTTATCTGCACAAACAAAAGTACCTGTTACGATTAATAAAGAAGATTTTACTGTTATTTTAGATCCAACAGGAACAATTGAAGCGGCAGATGTAGAAGAGGAAGGAAATGCGTTTGCCTTATTAAAGGATGAATTTGTATTTTCGTCTGCCGGGCAGAGTGAAAGTTATCAATACACGATGCTGAAGAAAATGACTAAAGATGACCTGCTTAATTTTATTGATACAATCCGCGGACTGAAAGGTATAATCATCCCTGTACTCTCAGTATTTATGTATTTGTTTTCAAGTGCCGCAAGTTTCATTGAAGTATCAATCCTAGCATTGATTGGATTAGCATTAAAGAATCTCGCTGGAAGGAAGTTAACCTATCGTCATTTATGGCGGATGGCAGCCTATAGCGAAACATTACCAACCTTATTTTTTACTGTTATGGCCGCGATTAAAACAACTGTACCAAACAGCTTTTTTATAAATTGGTTTGTTGCAATTATCGTATTATTTTTAGCCATTAATGAAATACCAAAACCTAAAAAAGCCAATTAAATCATGAATCTGATGCTCAGGCTGTCGAATAACTTTCGATAGCCTTTTAATTCATTTATTTTCTTTAATAATTATTAAAGTAGTCTGTTGATTTCCACTCCAGGCGCTTCGCGCACTTTAGGGCGTGCCGGGGAGTCTCCTCGTCGCTTCGCTCCTGCGGGGTCTCCCCTGCCCCGTACTCCCGCAGGAGTCTTCGCGCCTTCCGCTCCAATCAACAGAGTGTTTATAACAGAGACCTTCTACTGACTTAATAAATAATATGAATTTGTGTCTATTGATGAATTAATTCAAGAAGACAACCTTCTTGGCTTGATTGATAAATATATTGATTTTTTATTTCCGGACTTCGCAACTGCCGGTTAAGAGTAATATAAAATATAAGCGAACATGCCTTCTTGACTGCAGCATGCCAAAATTATGATAAAATTGCAAAGCATTTAGCCAGGTTGGAAAAGGTGTGTAGCGGGACCTTTGGTTGATCTACCTCCCTGTTGATTGGAGCGGAGGGCACCGACTCCTGCGGGATTTAGAGGTCTCTCGAGACCCCGCGGAAAGCGAGTGCCCGGAGAGGAAATCAACAGGCCAGGTAGCAAAGACAATCAATTCATAAAAATCATAATTTAGATTCTTTCGTCAATCTATGCATCCTAATCGGATGCTTTTTTGTTTAATTTAGTTCTATTTAAATGTGGACAAGCATACCAATGTACAAACTTTCCATTTGGGGGCTTGTCCGATGAAAAAATTATTTGGATTCCTATTAACCGTACTTATCATTTATGTTATTTATTTAGATTTGACCGTCGGAACCTTGACTCCCTCACCTGTAAAGCAGGTAGATGCAAAAGTGGAGACTGTTATGAAGAAGGCAACGGGACTTCCTTCTTTTGAAGCAAAAGTTAAACCAGGTGAAACTGTCATTTCGATTGTAGAGCATAGATTAGAAAAACCTCTTCCGGTAGCGATTACCGATTTAATAGAAGACTTTAAAAAATTAAACCAGGGGCACAATCCAGAAAAAATTCAAATTGGATCTACATATCATTTTCCTGATTACTCAAAATAATGAAGATACCACCCTTATTCTTGTCAAAAATAGAAGTAGACTGATAAAATAAAGTCGAATTGATTTTATCGTTTTTATTCGAATTCCATTTTAAAGGAGCGAATTCCACGTGAGTGAAATTATACATCGCACAAAAACCCGGCCTGTAAAGGTTGGAAATTTAACCATCGGGGGTAATAACGAATTAATTATTCAAAGTATGACGACAACAAAAACCCACGATGTTGAAGCAACAGTTGCCGAAATTAAACGGCTTGAAGAGGCTGGCTGTCAGATTGTCCGTGTTGCATGCCCGGATGAGCGTGCAGCAAATGCCATCGCTGAAATCAAAAAGAGAATCAATATCCCTCTAGTAGTAGATATCCACTTTGATTATAAATTAGCTTTAAAAGCGATTGAAGGCGGCGCGGATAAAATCAGAATCAATCCAGGTAACATCGGAAAGCGTGAAAAAGTTGAGGCTGTCGTAAAAGCAGCAAAAGAGCGCGGAATTCCAATCCGGATTGGAGTCAACGCCGGTTCCCTGGAGAAAAAGATTTTAGAAAAATACGGGTATCCAACAGCAGATGGTATGGTTGAAAGCGCCCTCCATCATATTAAAATTCTTGAGGATTTGGATTTCCATGACATTATTGTTTCGATGAAGGCATCTGATGTAAATCTTGCGATTGAAGCCTATGAAAAAGCGGCCCGTGCTTTCGATTATCCCTTGCATTTAGGAATTACTGAATCTGGAACTCTTTTTTCCGGGACAGTAAAAAGTGCCGCAGGATTAGGAGCGATTATCAGCAAAGGAATCGGCAACACACTTCGGATTTCCTTAAGTGCAGATCCAGTTGAAGAGGTAAAAGTTGCACGTGAGCTATTGAAGGTGTTTGGTCTTTCCTCCAATGCTGCAACGTTAATTTCCTGTCCAACCTGCGGAAGAATTGAAATTGATCTTATTAGCATCGCGAATGAAGTCGAGGAATATATCCAAAAAATTAAAGCTCCGATTAAAGTATCCGTTCTTGGATGTGCCGTCAACGGGCCGGGTGAGGCTCGTGAGGCGGACATTGGGATTGCCGGGGCACGCGGTGAAGGATTACTATTCCGCAAAGGTGAAATAGTAAGGAAGGTTCCAGAAGCGCAAATGGTCGAAGAATTGAAAAAAGAAATCGACCAAGTGGCCGAAGAGTATTTTCAGAAAAAAGCAGCTGAAGAAGCTGCCGCTAAATAACATAGGTAAAACCCGGCAGGTATCCCGCCGGGTTTCTTTTTGCCCCTATGCAGCTATATGTTAAAAGAACGGGAGAATAAAGATACCGATAATAATCGATACAGCACCAATCCCAATTGCCCAGGCACCGAGTCCTTGTGCACCTCTCCGCCTAGCAACAAAACCTAACACAATTCCTGCAGCACCAAAAAGAATAGGTAATACAAACAGAGATAAAATCGATAGTGCTAAAGCTACTGTGCCAATCCCGGCACCACCCTCTGCTCTTTCTCTAACAGCTCCACGATCCCTTCCTCGTATAACCGGAACAGGTGCCGCAATTTCTGCCGCTGTCTCTTCCCTATACTCAGTATGTCTAATAGGGACAGATGCACCAATTTCCGGCGCAATTTCTGAAGCTGTTTCTTCTCTAAATTCTGAAGGGTAATTTGGGATATCTTGTCCAATATTAGCACTTTGAAGAGCTTCTTGCACTTTCGTGTCTCTTTCATCTGCCATTCGAATCCCTCACTTTCAGTAATAGGAGCATTATTATTGTTTACCTTAAGCCTCTTTTTACTATGTCAATGTTTGTCTTAAATAGGTTTTTATTTCAAATCCCGAAAAATATTACATAAAATTATTTACTTTATAAAACACGCTTCTTTGGTAAAATAGAATGAGATACGCAAATGCAATTTGAAGGTGAGCACAAATGAGAAAACGATTTGGAATTGATATCGACGGTACGGTTACGTGCCCAACTTCAATTTTACCTTATATCAACAAAGCTTTTGGACTAAACATTGTGTATGAGGATGTTAATCAATATGAATTGACCCCGTTTGTAAATGTTTCAGAAAAAGAATTTGCCAAATGGTTTCACGAAAATGAACCGAACATCTATGAAGGTTCACCGCTGGCACAAGGAGCCAAAAGCGTCCTAAAAAAATGGGAAAATCAACACGAGTTGTATTTTATCAGTGCCAGAGGGCAGCATCTCTTTGATGTAACAGAAAAATGGTTTACCGCTAATGAGCTGCTTTACCACCATATTGAATTAATTGGAACCCATAATAAAATTGAATCTGTGAAAAAGCATCAAATCGATATCTTTTTTGAAGATAAACACGATAATGCTGTTACCATTCACGAAGAGTGTCACATTCCCGTCATTTTATTTGATACCCCCTACAACCAAGATCCAATTCCTAAAGGGGTCATTCGCGTTTATGACTGGGCAGAGGCCTATGATTGGGTAGAGCATTGGTTGAGACAGCAAAAAAACAACCGTGAAATGGTTAGCTCACTCATTTAAAAAAACAGCTTGCGGTCTTTCCGCAAGCTGTTTTTTCTTAGTTTACACATTCAGGACATCTTCCATAGATTTCAAATTTGTGCCCGGAAATATCGTATCCTTTTAAATTTTCACTTAATCCATCCATCGGACAGGTTTCAATTTCCTTTGTTTTTCCACAATCCAAACAAATAAAATGATGATGGTGATTATGTCTCGAACACGTAAAGCGGAAATGCTTTTCACCTGATAATTCTGTCATTTCTAAAATCCCCATGTTAACAAACAGAGAGAGATTTCGATAAATCGTATCAAAACTCAGGCCGGGATAATCATCTTTCAATCGATCTAAAACATCCTTAGCCGTTAAATACTTGTCGCTGTCAGCGAATAGTTGAAGCATATCTTCTCTTTTTCCTGTCTGTTTAAAGCCGTTTTCTTTTAGATATTGAATAGCTTCATTAACGTTCACTTGACTCTACCTCCGAAAGCACATGCTTATTAATCATTAATTTCTTATAAAAGATTGTTATTATTAGTATTAGGACCGCAAGCATCACGATCGTTCCGCCAGGGGCCAAATCTAAATAATATGCTGTAAAAAGTCCTCCAAGGACAGAAATTTCACCAAATAAAACTGACAAGAAAATCGTTTGTTTAAAGCCTTTGGCAATACGAATACTTGCCGCAACCGGCAGTGTCATTAACGATGAAACTAACAAAATTCCAACAATTCTCATCGATGCTGCAATCACTAATGCCACCATTACAATGAAAATGAAATGAATACTCTTTGCGGCAATGCCTGAAGCTTTCGCATGTTCTTCGTCGAACGATAATAAAAACAATTCTTTATAAAATAAAATGATAACGGCGACTACAAGAATGCTTATGATAAAAATGACGAGTAAATCCGTTCTGCTTACTGCTGATACACTGCCAAATAAATAACTGAATAAATCGGTATTAAACCCATTTGCCAGAGAAATAAATATGACCCCTAGCCCAATTCCACTTGAAAGAATAATGGGAATGGCCAGCTCTTGATAGTGCTTATACACTCCTCTTAACTTTTCAATAAACAAGGAGCCTCCTACAGAGAATACCATCCCTAAATAAAGAGGATTTAAACCAGCTAACGCTGCAACATATCGTTCAAGCAAAAGGCTTGCCGCAATTCCTGCAAGTGTCACATGGCTAAGGGCATCCGCAATTAACGATAATCTTCTAACGACAATAAAAACGCCTAATAATGGCGCAAGAATTCCAATCAAGATTCCTGTTAAAAAGGCATTTTGTAAAAATTCATAATGAAATATTCCTTGAATCATTTTAAAACGCCTCCGTGATCATGATTATGGGCAATCAGATGGACATCATGACCATAAACTTTGGACATATCTTCTTTTTTTAGCTGCTCAAATTCGCTAGTTTCCCCGTGAAAATGCATATTTTTATTTAAGCAGGCAACATGTGTTACCTTGTCTGAAATCGTTCCGATGTCATGGGTAACTAAAAGAAGTGTGATTCCTCGATTTTTATTTAAATCATCAAGCATTTGATAAAAAGCATTAACATTTTCTGCATCGACTCCGACCGTTGGCTCATCTAGGATTAACAGCTTTGGTTCACTGACAAGGGCTCGTGCAATAAAAACTCGCTGTTGCTGCCCTCCGGAAAGTTCACCAATATTTCGGTTATGAAACTTCTTCATTCCAACGGCATCCAATGCATCTAAAACAATTCGTGAATGCTCTTTTTTAAAAACCTTAAACATCCCAAGCTTTTTTGTCAGCCCGCTTGCGACTACCTCAAATACGGTCGCAGGAAAGCCCGTATTGAAAGAATTAGCCTTTTGTGAAACATAGCCGATTTGCTGCCAAGCTTTAAATTTGCTTATCTCCTGGCCAAATAAAAAAATCTCCCCTTTTTGCGGTTTTAACAATCCTAAAATTAATTTCAGAAGGGTTGATTTCCCAGAGCCATTTGGACCGACTATGGCTAAAAAAGAACCATCAGGAATGGATAGGTTAATATTTTCAAGGACAGTGTCCTTTTCATAACGATAATATAAATGATTAATTTCAATAATTGATTGCATACAGCACTCTCACCTTTTAATTATAAGAATCATTCCGATTTACTTCAAAAAGTATACAATAGTGCTTTCAGATTGTAAAGCCAGTTGTCACACTCTTGCCGCATCTTCATACATTAGGAGGGAGGAGTGGTGAGGGTGAAAATTTTTGAAAACATCATTAATCATAAAATAAATACAATTACTGCAGACGAATTATTGAAATATGCAGATCAATTTAATATTGTAATTAATCGACAGCAGGCAGCCAAAATTTCCGCATACTTAAGAGGTAAAAATATCAATATTTTTGATAATACGCAACGGACTCAAATCGTTAGAGAAATCGCAAAAGTGGCTGGTCCTGAAACAGCACGCGAGGTTAATAAATTATTTATGTCATTCACAAAATAAACAAAACAAGCTGTGCAGAGTGCACAGCTTGTTTTGTATTATGATTAGGATTGCATGATTTTATCTAATAGGTCTTCATCGAACTTTTGCTCACGGAGCATCGCGATTTCGAGTTTATATGGTGCTTTTTTATTATTTTTATCTTCCCCTACAAATGGTGTTTCTAAGATTTTTGGTATATCCATCAGCTGCGGATGATTAACAATATAATTGAGTGCCTTAAAGCCAATATGACCGAACCCGATATTTTCGTGGCGGTCCTTCCGCATTCCTACAGCATTCTTGCTATCGTTAATATGAAGTACCTTTAATTTTTCAATTCCAATAATCTTGTCAAACTCATTTAAAACACCATCAAAATCTTCAACAATATTATAACCGGCATCATGAGTGTGGCATGTATCAAAACAAACGGACAGTTTATCACTATAGTTAACCCCATCCATAATCATCGCAATTTCCTCAAAGGATTTTCCACATTCTGAACCTTTTCCAGCCATGGTTTCCAAGGCAATTTGAAGCTGTTCTTTCCCAGTCAGAACTTCATTCAAACCCTCAATAATCTTCTTAATTCCTGCTTCTGTCCCAGCACCGACATGTGCTCCTGGATGAAGTACGATTTGCTTGGCACCTATCGCTTCAGTTCGTTCAATTTCCGAACGAAGAAAGCGGACGCCTAATTCAAACGTATCCGGGTTTTCACTATTACCAATATTGATGATATAGGGAGCATGGACCACAATTTCCGAAATCCCATTTGCCTCCATATGTCTTCTGCCCGCTTCAATATTCAAATCCTCAATCTTTTTACGTCTTGTATTTTGCGGTGCCCCCGTATATATCATAAACGTATTGGCACCGTAAGAAACAGCTTCTTGGCTTGCAGCAAGCAACATATCTTTTCCGCTCATCGAGACGTGTGATCCGATTTTTAACATCGCTTTCCTCTCCATTTCTTAATTATTTCTTTTTCTGATTTATTCTTCGCTGCCGTTTTTTAATTTTATCCATTTCCCATTGCATTTTCTTTTTATAGCCTGGTTTTACTTTTTGCGGCTTTTTAACAATGGATTTGGCAAGTTTGTCGGCCTCATCTTCCTGCCTTACCCGAGTTTTTCGTTTATTCCGTTCATCCGATTCCACAAATCCTTCTTTTTTCAAATCAACATACTTAAACTGAATACCCATTTTTTCTAACCGATTTAAAGCATCTTCATCAGATAATTCATAAATGGTCAAAGCAACTCCTGTATTTCCTGCTCTAGCCGTTCTACCGACCCGATGAATATAAAAATCTAAATCTGAAGGCAATTCATAATTTATGACATGACTAATCCCTTCGATGTCAATTCCCCTTGAAGCAAGATCGGTTGCTACGATGTATTGATACTCCAAATCCTGAATTTGCTTCATCATTTTTTTCCGTTCACGCGGATTCAAATCTCCGTGAACCCGTCCTACTTTTAAGCCTTTTTCATTTAAAAACCTGGCTACTTCTTCCGCCATTTTTTTTGTATTCGTAAAGACGATTGCTAAATAAGGATTGTACGCAAGCAGAGCGTCATGAACCAGCTGCTTTTTATTGCGATGTCTTGAAGGTAATAAAAAGTGCTCTAAATTTTGCGCTGCCTTTTGTTTTGCTTCAATTTGGATGGTTTTTGGATTTTCCATATATTTTTTAAGGAAGGGCTTTAACTTTTCCGGAATGGTAGCTGAAAATACTAGCATTTGCAGGTTCTCAGGCATCCTAGCCGCCACACGATCTAAATCTTCGATAAACCCCATGTCTAACATCATATCCGCTTCGTCCACGACGAGAATTCCTGCTGTATGAACAAAAAGGGCTTGATCTGCAATGAGGTCATTGATTCTGCCTGGAGTCCCCACAACAATATGTGGTTGTACCTTTAATTTTTCGATAGTGCGCTGCTTGTCCGTTCCGCCAATATAACATCTTGTCATGATTGGCTGTTCCGGATTACAATGTTCGGTGATTTTCAGGATTTGATGATAGATTTGCGATGCCAGTTCCCTAGTCGGTGCTGTAATTACTGCCTGGACCTCCTGCCGCTGAGGGTTGATTTTTTCGAGGATTGGCAGCACAAAAGCAAGTGTCTTTCCCGTACCAGTCTGAGATTGACCAATAGCACTTTCTTCTTTTAATACTAATGGAATCATCCGTTCCTGGATTTCTGTCGGCTCGTAAAATCCAAAATGATTAATGGCTTCTATAATAAACGGTTGAAACTTAAAACGATCAAAACGATTTTCTTTCATGTAATTGCTCCTTAATATAAAAATAATCTAATGACTATGGAGTAGTTTTCTTTGTTTAGCAAGAGCTTCCACTTTAATATCCATCATGCAATTATATTAAAGATTCCTGCAAAACACCAGTATCTTTCCTATTAGTATCATTTTTTACCTATTGGGAACTTTTAAACAACTAAATTTGTTTTTGTCCTGTGTATTATACCTAAACCAATTTATTATAAATGCATACCTTAATTTATAAGGGTTATTAGAAAAGCGGAAGCGCCTTGACCAGGGAAAAAATGAACTGCTTTTTTCCTAGGGGCGACAAGCATAAGACGAGCCGGCGGAAAGGTTGCTTTATCCCTTTCCGATGGCTTGGCTTATGACCAGAGAACCCTAGGCGCTGGAGCTGGACAATTCTCAAAGTCGAATGAAAAATATCCTGATAATATCAGAAAGGAGGCTAAAAAAATGCAGCCAAGACCAAGATTCCCCATGCAGGGAGGAATGGTTCCGCAAATGATGCAAGGTCCGTTCGGCAGCGGTGGTCCAATGATGGGGGCAGGTCCTAACCCCTTTGGTGGGAGCGTCCCGATGATGGGACCATCTGCAAATCCTTTTGGCGGAAGAAATCCCATGATGGGTGGAGCACAAATGAATAGGGGTGGTGGCGGCCTACTTTCGAATCTTCTCGGAGGAGGAAATCAAGCTCGCGGAATGATGGGAATGCAAGGAGCTGGACGTGGAGCTTCAGGAGGCGGCGGTGGCGGCCTACTTTCGAGACTTCTCGGAGGAGGAAATCAAGCTCGCGGAATGATGGGAATGCAAGGAGCTGGACGTGCGGCTTCAGGAGGCGGCGGTGGCTTACTCCAATCATTAAGTAACCCTGGTGGGCTTACAAACATTCTCAACAATACCCAGCAGGTTTTGAAAACAGCGCAAACCCTTGGTCCAATGGTTCAACAATATGGGCCATTAGTGAAAAATCTTCCGGCCATGTGGAAACTGTATAGAGGACTAAAAAATTCTTCAAAAAGCACGGATGAATCAACTGATAATAAGGATACAACCACTGAAGCAGCAATGGAAGAGTCATCAAGCACGGAATCAAGTGAATTGGAGACTTCTAAAAAGAATACGACACGAAAAAAGAATCAACAGCCAAAAACGAATAGCAACAGGCAGCAGAAAAAAGGAGCCTCTGTTCCAAAATTGTATATTTAATAAAAAAGCACATAAGATTTCAATTACTGAAATCCCATGTGCTTTTCTTTTTGGCACTGTTACACTAGTTGTTGATTTCAACAACTGCCTTTAACATAGCCTTTTTTTTAAAGTTATTTTTCTTTTTTCACTTTAGGTAAAATTTTGCTTAATGGTACATTTCTGCGTCGTTCCCATGTAGCTGGATTATTGGGATCAAATTGTTCAAGGAAGGTGATGACTTCCTTTGTAATCGGGGTTGGCGTTGAGGCCCCAGAAGTTACGGCAACGTTTTTAGCATCTATTATCCAGTCAATTTCCAGTTCCGTTATATCAGCAATACGGTATGCTTTAGTTCCTGCAATTTCTTCAGAAACCTGTGCCAACCGGTTCGAATTATTACTTTTCGGATCACCGACCACAATTGTAACATCTGCCACAATTGCCTGTTCTGCTACAGCCTCTTGACGCACTTGAGTGGCAAGACAGATTTCTTTATAAGCCTCAGCATGCGGAAATTTTTCCTGAACCTTCTTCATAGTATCAGCAACATCCCATTGGCTCATCGTGGTTTGGTTCGTAACAATTAGTTTGTCACAATCAAGATTCAATGCTTCCACATCGCTTGGAGATTCAACAAGGTGGACTTGTCCAGGTGCTACGCCAACAGCGCCTTCCGGTTCAGGATGTCCTTTTTTACCAATATAAATGACTTGGTAGCCCTGTTTTGTTTTTTCTTCAATCAAATCATGGGTTTTTGTTACATCCGGGCACGTTGCATCAATTGTGACAAGCCCTTTCTGTTTAGCCATCTCTCGGACTTCTGGAGAGATTCCATGAGCTGTAAAAATGACAGTCCCTTTATCTACTTTTTCTAAAATATCTTTTCGGTTTTTCCCGTCAAGTGTTATGATGCCTTCTTCTTCAAATGCATCCGTAACATGCTTATTATGAACAATCATTCCCAATATGTAGATTGGGCGAGGTAATGATTTATCTAAAGCGGCATTTCTTGCAATAACCATTGCATCAACAACACCGTAGCAGTAACCGCGTGGCGATATCTTAATTATCTGCATATTAAAAAGTCCTCCTAAAAGACTATGATTCATAAACTATGTATTTATTATATAAAACTAATAGAGATAATACAAAGATACATATTTCCTGTGCATCTTTTTAAAGCGGCTTCAGTTGCATAAAAATGTCCTTCATCAAGTAGATAAAGGACAACTTTATTAGTGGACTTTAGATAAATTGGAAAGGGTCTGTGTTTTCTTCTGAAGGGAAAATTTCGACTTCATAGCCTGCCTCTTGGCACCGTTTCTGTAATGTATCCGTAAGCCCTTTTTTCATAATTTTTTCGACATTATGTCCAGGGTCTATCATGTTTAAGCCCTGCATCATAGCGTCATGTGCCGTATGGTAATAGATGTCTCCTGTTACGTACACATCTGCCCCTTTGAATTTTGCATGACTAAAATATTTGTTGCCGTCCCCGCCTAATACTGCCACCTTTTTTACTTTCGAGCTTAAATCACCAACCACACGCACTGTTTCTACCTCAAGCGCTGATTTTACCCGTTCTGCAAACTCAGCTAAAGTCATTTCAGCAATTTTCCCGATTCTTCCAAGGCCAAGAACTTCACCTTTATTTTCCAATGGATAGACATCATAGGCAACCTCTTCATATGGATGAGCTTTAATCATGGCCGTGATGGTCTTCTTTAACAGTGGTTCAGGAACAATCGTCTCTATTCGAACCTCATTAACAGCTTCAAGCTGACCAGTTTGCCCGATATAAGGATTAGTGTTTACCTCAGGCATAAATCGTCCTGTTCCATCTGCGGAAAAAGAGCAATGGCTATAATTCCCGATATTTCCTGCACCAGCAACGCCTAGTGCTTCTCTAATGGCATCAGCATGTGTTACTGGAACAAAAACGACTAACTTCTTAAGCGGAGTATCCTGGGTGGGAACCAACACTTCAGCTTCCTGCAAACCTAAAGCTGATGCCAGCAAATCATTCACGCCGCCTTTTGCCACATCCAAATTTGTATGTGCCGCATACACGGCAATATCATGTTTTAATAATTTTTCAATCATCCGTCCTTGAACTGTGTCAGTATTGATATTTTTTAAAGGGCGAAAAATCGGAGGATGATGGGCAATAATTAATTGGACATTTTTTTCAATCGCCTCATCAATGACATTTTCGAGTACATCAAGTGCAATCATAACTCGTTCAATCTTTTTATTTAAACGGCCGATTTGCAAACCTATCTTATCGCCTTCCATCGCCAGGCCTTTCGGTGAAAATTGTTCAAAAAGCTGAATAAGTTCATGACCATTTGGAGTTTTCATCGAGCAAAAACCTCCTCAACCATTTTAATTTTATTTAATAGCTCTTCTTTTTTTTCAATTGTCTCCTGTGTTTGGGCTGCATTTTCAAGCTGTTTGTAAATTTTCAGCCAATTGTTTTTTTCAGCCTCCCACTTTTTCCAAAAAGCTTCGTTCTGGTTTTGGAGAAGGAATGGACCCATTAATAATCCTAAATCCAGGTTTGACGAATAAGACTTTAAAGGATTACCTTGTTCAGCCACAAGCACCTCATAAATCTTCCCATCTTCCTCCAAAATTTCTTCAGCAATTAGCTGCCAATTGTTTTCAAGAAACCACTTTCGAATAGAATTTGCACTAATGTTCGGCTGCAGTACAAGACGCTTAACGGTGCTAAGCTTATCTTTTCCATTTTCTAAAATACTTGCGATTAATGCACCGCCCATTCCAGCAATAGTAATGCAATCAACTTCTTCAGGACGGATGACCTCAAGGCCATTTCCCAACCTAACGGATATGACTTCCGTGAGCCCCTCTGACATTACGTTATTTTTAGCAGACTTAAACGGCCCTTCCACTACTTCACCGGCAATCGCGAAGGGTATACTTGTGTTTTTTGCTAAAAAACAGGGCAAATAGGCATGGTCGGATCCAATATCTGCCATCCTTGCGCCTTCAGGTACATATTTTGCTACAGCTGCCAAACGAACTGATAATTTATCTGTATTCATAAATTCCACCACTTTTATCTGTATGTATTTCATTTAGTATATAAAAAAGTCCTTTACAGATGCAAAGGACTTTTTTATATGTAACTTGATTACTTAATCTTTGATACCCAATCTGCCATTGCAGCAGCTTGCTCTTCTGGAACTAGGCCAGGAGGCATATTTCCTTTACCTTTTGTAATGACAGTCATAATTTCTTCCTTAGATATTTTGCTGCCAATACCTTTTAATGATGGCCCTACAACCCCTTGATATTGGTCGCCGTGGCAGCCTATGCATGTTTGTTTATAAATGTCTTCTGGATTAGTTGCAGCCACTTCCGTTTTCTCATTGCCGCCGCCTTCGCCTTTATCCTTAGCGACTTCTTTCATATCACCAAGACCTTTGAAAGACAATAGAAACATTAGTCCGATACCAAAAACCATGATGATAATAAAAGGAATAACCGGATTTTTCTTCAAGATAATAACCTCCCTTATGTACGAATACCTTGTAAATAATAAAATGTCTACAAACAACTATTATTTTACTTGAAAATGAACAGAAGGAAAAGCCCTAAACTTATTTTATCACTATAATCTTTGTAAAAAAGAGAAAAGAGACTAAAAACAATTAAATCTTCTGTTCAGTCTCTTTTTATATTCCCCTATTTATTTGTTAACAACCAATTAATCTTGAAATAACCATTCTTTGTACTTCAGAGGTTCCTTCACCAATTTCAAGAAGCTTGGCATCACGCATCATGCGTTCAACTTGATACTCCTTCATATAGCCATACCCGCCATGAATTTGTACGGCCTGATTCGTTACCTCCATACAAATTTCAGAGGCATATAACTTACACATTGCTGCTTCTTTAGCAAAAGGTCTTCCTTGATCCTTTAACCATGCCGCTTTGTGAACCATATTACGCGCCAACTCAATTTTCATAGCCATATCTGCTAATTTAAATTGAATTGCTTGGAAAGAAGAAATGGATTTACCGAATTGTTTTCTTTCCTTAGCATAAGCGAGCGCCTTCTCAAAAGCCCCCTGAGCGATCCCTACAGCCATTGCTCCAATACCAATCCTGCCGCCATCAAGAGTAATTAAAAATTGCTTAAAGCCTTCTCCACGTTTCCCCAAAAGATTTTCGACTGGAACCCTTACATCCTCGAGAACAAGCTCCGTTGTATTTGATGCATTCAAACCCATTTTTTCATAGTTATCAATTACGGAAAAACCAGGTGCATTCGTCGGAACGATAATCGCGCTTATCTCTTTTTTTCCGCCAGATTCACCAGTAATTCCCGTTAAAGCTAAATGGTTTGCATAGCTAGCATTGGTAATAAAACACTTATTACCGTTAATGATAAATTCACCATTTTCCTCTTTAGCTGAAGTTCTAGTGCCTCCTGCATCTGAGCCAGCGTTCGGTTCAGTTAGACCAAAAGCTCCAAATGACTCGCCCGTACAAATGGGGGTCAAATATTTTTGTTTTTGCTCTTCGGTTCCAAATAAGTATAGCGGTGCCCCGCCTAAGGAAATGTGCGCAGAATAGGTAATACCAGTTGACGCGCAAACCCGGCTTAACTCCTCCGTAACGATGGCAAAGCTAACAGTGTCGGCACCGCCTCCGCCATATTTTTCAGGAAAAGGAAGTCCCATAATTCCCATATCAGCCAATTTTTTAAATATTTCTACTGGAAATTGTTTTGTTCGATCACGCTCTATCGCTCCAGGTGCTACTTCCTCATCAGCAAACTGGCGAATCATCCGTTTTATCATTTCTTGTTCAGATGTTAAATCGAAATTCATGTCCATCCCCCTAAAACAAACTTTTGTAATCGCTTTCTTTATTATTATACGGGGATTCATTTGAATTTCTCAACAATTAAAAATTTTTTAAAATATTATATTATCCGAATATAATGAAGCAAAAAGGCTGTTTTTTATAAAAACTGGGGTTTATTTGTACTATTTTCATCATAAAAACAAAATTAATCTCTTTCTCACGAAAACAAAATCAAATTTTTCCCAGCAACAATTTCATATGCCTATTTGCAAAATGAGAGACAATTCAGTAAAATAAATGAAAACAGAGTAAGTGCTTACATTTCCTTTTGTTTAAAAAAAATAGTTTACTTCCGTTAAGAAGTAAACTATTTAAAAGTATATTTTATTCTAAAAAGTCCTTTAACCGTTTGCTGCGGCTAGGATGACGTAATTTTCTTAAAGCTTTTGCTTCAATTTGACGGATACGCTCACGGGTTACGCCAAAAACCTTGCCAACCTCTTCAAGTGTACGAGTTCGGCCATCATCTAACCCAAAGCGAAGGCGAAGAACATTTTCTTCTCGATCCGTTAATGTATCAAGTACATCTTCAAGCTGCTCTTTTAAAAGCTCATATGCTGCATGTTCTGACGGTGAAGTAGCATCCTGATCTTCAATAAAATCGCCAAGATGAGAATCATCCTCTTCACCAATCGGTGTTTCTAAGGAAACAGGTTCTTGGGCAATTTTTAGAATTTCCCTTACTTTATCCGGCGTTAAATCCATGTCTTCACCAATTTCTTCTGGTGTTGGTTCGCGGCCAAGGTCCTGAAGTAATTGACGCTGCACTCTAATTAGCTTATTAATCGTCTCTACCATATGAACTGGGATACGAATCGTTCTTGCTTGGTCCGCAATCGCACGCGTAATCGCCTGACGAATCCACCAGGTAGCATAGGTACTGAACTTAAACCCTTTTTGATAATCAAATTTTTCTACAGCCTTAATTAATCCCATATTGCCTTCCTGAATTAGATCAAGGAATAACATCCCACGGCCTACATACCGTTTGGCGATGCTGACAACAAGTCTTAGATTAGCCTCTGCAAGGCGTCGTTTGGCTTCCTCGTCACCTTGCTCAATACGAAGCGCCAACTCTTTTTCCTCGTTAGCGGAAAGTAGATCAACCCGGCCAATTTCCTTTAAATACATGCGGACTGGGTCATTGATTTTTACTCCTGGAGGAACACTTAAATCGTTTAAATCAAATTCTTCATCATCTTCCTTGGACAGATCCTTTATATTAGGGTCTTCCTCGTCACTTTCACCGACTAATTCTATTCCCTGATCACCTAGAAAATCATAAAATTCATGCATTTGATCAGATTCTAATTCAAAATTAGCCATTTTTTCGGCTATATCATCATAGGCCAGGACGCCGACTTTTTTGCCCATTTCTGTTAATTGATCTTTCACTTGTTCAAGAGTTAATTCATTCTCGGCCTCTTTTGAACGGGCTGATTTTTCTGCAGCCATAAGGGGGTCCCTCCTTCCAAAATCAAAGACACATAAAAATTATTTAAAGCGATTTACGCAATTGGTTAATTTCAATTGCAATGACAGCAGCTCTGCTAAAATCACTTTGTCTTTCAGCTTCTTTTAGTTCTAATTCTTTTTCTTTTATTTTTAACAATTTTTGATAATTCAACACCTGTTTGATATAATCAGTTAATTCTTGGTTGCTTAACTCATCATTTATTGACATCATTTCAATATTAGCAACCATTCTCCTAAGATTTTCATCTTGAATATAGGTTAAAAATGCGCTCGAATCAGGTTCTGACTGATTTTCATAAAATCCCAATAGATATGTTATTATTGCCTGATGTTCATCAATATTAAACGTGTTCCCTTGTAATAATTCCTGAACCTTGTAAGCAACATCACGATCCTTTAGCATATGGGCAATTAAGCGCCTTTCTGCAGTGTAATAAGCAGGCTTTATTTCATCGACTGGCCTTTTTATTACGATCGTCTTACTAATATTTTGATTTTTCCCGGTTGACTTTCTTTTCTCTGAAAAGAAAATCTGCTTTTGCTGTTCTCTTAGCGCATCTAAAGAAAGCGAAAATTCAGCCGCAAGCTGCCGTAAATAATGATCCCTTTCAACAGCCTTCGTTAATTTGCTAATTTCTTTGATTATTTCTTCGATATAGGCAAGTCTATCTCCTTCAAGCTGAAGATTTTTTCCCCTTCGAAAGTAATTAAACTTAAAAGCCATCCAGGTTAAGCTGGCACCGATAACTTCTTTTTGAAATTTTTCAGGACCAAACTTTTTAATATATTCATCCGGGTCCATACCATCAGACATCATGGCTACTTTTATTTGAAAGCCAGCTTCGTTAAGGTGAATACCCGCACGGTAGGCAGCCTCAATACCAGCCTTATCGGAATCGTAACAAATGGTTACGGACTGGACACTTTGCCTTAAGAGGGCAATATGATCATCTGTTAGGGAAGTCCCCATGGTGGCGATGCCATTTTCCACACCAGACCGATCTGCAGCAATTACATCAGCGAATCCCTCAAAAAGGACAGCTTGCTGAATTTTTTTTAGACTTGGTTTTGCTTGATGATAATTGTATAATATTTTGCTTTTATTAAAGATTGCCGTTTCAGGACTGTTTAAATATTTAGGCTCATCAGGTCCCAGTGATCTTCCAGAAAAGGCAATCGGATTTCCATTCCGATCAAAGATTGGAAACATAATCCGATCTCTAAAACGATCAAAATACGTCCCATCCCGTTCACGTTTGATAATCAAACCGGCCCTTTCCATCCATTCGGGTAAAAAATCCCGCTTTGATAGGAATTTCGTAACGAAATCCCAAGAATTTAAGGAATAACCAATTTGGAACTTATCAATCGATTCACGGGTAAATCCTCTGCCTAACAAGTATTCCAATGCATGCTGGCCTTCCTTTGTATTTACCAGCAAGTGATGGTAGAATTTAGTTAACAGCTCATGAGCATCAAGCATTGCTTGCAAATCTTTTGCAACTTTTCTCTCGCCGCGAGCTCCTGCAAGATTTATATCAAGATCGATATTTCCTTTGCCAGCGAGCTTAATGGCAGCTTCTTGAAATGTGATTCCTTCAAGCTCCATTAAAAAAGAAAAAACATTTCCGCCAGCACCACATCCAAAGCAATGAAAAATTTGTTTGTCGGGTGATACTGAAAATGATGGTGTGCTTTCACCATGGAAAGGACATAGTCCGAAGTAATTTCGACCTTGTTTTTTCAGTTGTACATAATCGCTGATGATTTCAACTATATCAACTGTCTGACGAATTTGATCAATTTTTTCTTCGGCAATACGCTCCGCCATGGAAAACAACCTCATTTGTTCTTACATAAATTCTGCGTTGATTAACTAAATTCCTGCAAATTTCGACAAATTTTTCGTTAATTCCATCATGAATTATCCTGAGTAATGACTATGTCCCCATTTTTGAATGGTTCATAATGAATAAATCCGCAGCTTCCTTTCCAGAATCAACATATTTCCAAGTTGCGTATGTAATCTTATTATTAACAGGTGACATAGGAAGCAACAAAAAGAACTTGTGCAGGAAATTTAGAAGCTATTTCGACAATCTCCTCTTTTACCGGGCAGGAATCTGCAACGACAAAAACAGTTGAAATGCCTTTTATATTAGTATTAATTCTACATTACTCCGCATATTCCTTCTTTAGCTATTAATTTTATAAAAAAGGATTTATGTCGAATTTTTTCAGGAGATTTTACAGGGACCTACTTGACATCTAACAATAAATAGTTTATTCGTTCACATGCAAGTCTAAACCTAAAAAGTATATTTTTATCACAATTTTTTATTATAGTACAATTAATATCATTTTGCCATAACTTTTTTATTTTCTTTTTTCAATAAAAAACACATAATCTTATGACTATGTGTCAGGGTCTGCCTTTTTGAATATAATTTAAAATAATATTGGCAGTTTCTTCAACAGCTTTATTGGTAACATCGATGACAGGACAATTGATTTTTTTCAAGACCGAGTCAAAAAAGGTCAATTCCTCTTTAATCCGATCAATATTTGCGTAGCTTGCCTTATCGTTTAGTCCCAATGAAATCAATCGTTCTCTTCTTATATTGTTTAATTTTTCCGGGCTGATTTTTAAGCCAAAGCATTTTTCAACTGGTACCCTGTAAAGCTCTTCTGGCGGGTCTACTTCTGGTACAAGAGGCACGTTGGCCACTTTTAAACGCTTATGGGCTAAGTACTGTGATAGAGGAGTTTTAGAAGTTCTCGAAACACCAATTAAAACGATATCCGCTTTAAGGATGCCCCTTGGGTCACGCCCATCATCATACTTTACTGCAAATTCAATTGCTTCTACCTTTTTAAAATAATCCTCATCAAGTTTCCTAACAAGACCTGGTTCACACAGCGGAGTCTTTCCGCTAAAGGATTGAATTTGATCCATAATTGGGCCAATTAAATCAACAGCAATTATCCCTTCCGCAGAAGCCCTTTCTGTTATATATGTACGCATTTCTGGTTTGACTAGAGTAAAAGCAACCATTCCTTTATCAAGAGAAACAAGTGAGAGCACCTCATCGATATGTTCCTTGTCTTCAACATATGGGAACCTCTTTAATGTCATTCCGGACCCATTAAACTGGCTAATTGCCGCTTTCGTCACTAGTTCCGCTGTTTCCCCGACGGAATCAGAAACCACGTAAATGATTGGCATACTCATTCTTCCAAATCCACCCCTCTTTTTATTCATCACCTAATGTAACAAAGGCCTTCGTTATGTTTGTTTTCGTAATTCGCCCGATTACTTCAAAACCTTTATCTGTTTTTCTTACTACTGGTAAGGCATCAATTTGTTTTTCAATTAATTTTTTGGCAATATCAATTAAAAGATCATCACGTTCACACATGGTAATATTCGGCATTCTAGTCATGATGATATTGACTGGGATGGTGGAAAGCTCTTGTTTTCCGATACTTGCCCTAAGCAAATCTTTTCTCGATAATACCCCAACTAATGCCGAGTTATGGTCCACTACAAATAATGTACCCACATCTTCAAGGAACATTGTGCAAATAGCATCATAGACGGAAACATTTTCGCTCACCACAACTGGAATGGACTGATAATCCTTAACATAAATTTTTTGCAGATTTTCAGTCAGCAGCTGTGCTCCAGATTTCCCAGTATAAAAATAACCGACTCGCGGCCTGGCATCTAAATAGCCAGCCATCGTTAAAATGGCAAGGTCAGGTCTTAATGTCGCTCTTGTCAGGCTTAATTGGTCGGCGATATGTTCACCTGTTATCGGTCCTTTTTCCTTAACTATTTGCAGAATATGTTCCTGTCGCTTGGTCAGTTCGATTGTGCTCACCACCTTATACAAAATCGTTATACTTTTATACCAATATTATATACCAGTTAATTTTCTTTTGAAATTAATACAGTCGTTAAAATATACATTAAAGGTGCGGCAGCCCGCACCTTTTTCATTGTCCAGCTACAGCGCCTAAACGCTTACGCTGTTCTTTTAGAACACCATTTTCTCTTGTAAGAAGCTAACAAGCTCTGAAATCGGAATACGTGTTTGCTCCATTGTGTCGCGATCTCGAACTGTTACCATTTGATCTTCTTTGGAATCAAAGTCATAAGTGATACAGAACGGTGTACCAATTTCATCATGACGGCGATAACGTTTACCAATTGATCCTGCTTCATCGTAATCCACTGAAAAATGCTTAGATAGTGCAGCAAAAACCTCTCTAGCCTCATCCGATAATTTTTTCGATAACGGTAATACTGCTGCCTTAAAGGGAGCTAATGCCGGATGAAAATGCATGACTGTTCTTGTTGTGCCGTCCTCAAGCTGTTCTTCATCATAAGCATCGATTAAGAAAGCTAAAGTAACACGGTCAGCACCTAAAGATGGCTCAATACAGAACGGAATATATCTTTCATTTGTTTCAGGATCGATATAGTTGAAATCTTCTCCTGAGAATTCCATATGCTGTTTCAAATCATAATCAGTTCTTGAAGCCACACCCCATAATTCTCCCCATCCAAACGGGAATTTAAATTCAAAATCGGTTGTAGCATTACTGTAATGAGAAAGTTCGTCTTCAGAGTGATCTCTAAGTCTTAAATTTTCTTTATTAAGCCCCAATGAAAGCAGCCATTGTTCAGCAAATTGCTTCCAATAGTTAAACCATGTTAATTCCTCACCAGGTTTACAGAAAAACTCAAGCTCCATTTGTTCGAATTCTCTTGTACGGAAAGTAAAATTACCTGGTGTAATCTCATTCCGGAAGCTTTTCCCGATTTGTGCGATACCAAATGGCAGCTTCTTTCTCATTGTCCGTTGCACATTCTTAAAGTTAACAAAAATACCTTGTGCAGTCTCTGGGCGTAAGAAAATTTCATTCGTGCTTGATTCGGTCACACCTTGGAAGGTTTTAAACATAAGATTGAATTGACGGATTCCAGTAAAGTCATGGCTTCCGCAGTCCGGGCAGGCGATATTATGCTCTTTAACCAACTCTTCCATTTTTGCAAATGGCAAGCCGTCTACAACCATTTCAATACCTTTTTCTTCAAGGGCGTTTTCAATTAATTTATCTGCCCGGTGACGGGCTTTACAATTTTTACAGTCAATCATCGGATCATTAAAGTTACCGATGTGTCCAGATGCTTCCCAAGTCCGAGGGTTCATCAAGATACTTGCATCCAAACCGACGTTATATGGTGACTCTTGTACAAACTTTTTCCACCAGGCCTGTTTGATATTGTTTTTAAATTCAACGCCTAATGGGCCGTAATCCCAAGTGTTTGCTAGTCCGCCGTAGATTTCTGATCCCGGAAAAATAAAGCCTCTGTGTTTTGCATGCGATACAATTTGCTCCATTGTTACCTTCATTTTAAAAGCTCCTTTAATAGTTTTTTCTGCAAAATAAAAAACTCTCGCCCCTATGCTTACGATAAGCATAGGGACGAGAGTTACCCGCGGTTCCACCCTATTTGCTGCTAAATTAGCAGCCTCTTTAAAATGTGTTCATTAACACAAGATTGCTTAGGAACGCCTTCGTTAGTGCCCTATACCCTAGCTTCCACTGTCCTAGGTTCGCTTTTATAGAGTTTACTAATTACTACTCTCCGTCAACGCAATTATTAATTTTAAAGAAAATATTAACTAAAAGTAGAAAAAATGTCAACAGTAACTATAATAAATTGCGAAATTGTGCCATTGAATTGAGAAACTTCTTGGTTTTAAGATGCAAACCAGAATATTCTTCATAATAAGCGGTAATAACATTTTTTAATTCTACTTTCGTTTCTTCTTTTACAGAGATATTCCCTAACCTTGAAAGATCAAAATAATAAAATAGCCGTAATAATTTCACTGCCGCTGGTGATAATTTAAAATGGTACGGATCTTTTTCAAGGCATCTGTGACAAATAAATCCGCCTTCACGAATGGAAAAAGAAAAATGCCCGTCTGTACTGCCGCAAACGGAACATTGATTTAACACTGGATACAATCCAAGAACATTTAACATTTTCATTTCATAAATATTCATAAGAATATCCGGATCATAACCTTCATTCATATAATTGAGTGTTTGATAAAGCAATTCAAAATGAAAAGGATTGGGCTTCTTTTCCTCTGTACATTTATCAGTTAATTCGACAATATAACTTGCATGAGCAGTTAAGAAAATATCCTCGCCAATGGAACGCATGGAAGAAATCATTTCACCCTGCTGCATGCTGCCTAAACCCGATCCTTTTTGAACCAAAAAATAACCATGAGTGAAAAGCTGGGTAATGGAAGAAAGGCGGCTATTTGGCTTCTTGGCACCCCTAGCCATAACACCAACCTTTCCCCATTCCCTTGTATATATTGTTACAATTTTATTGGTTTCACCATAATCTGTTGTTCTAATGACGATGCCTTCACACTTCTGAAGCATAAATGTCACCTTCTAAAGAGCGCGAAAGACTTGCTTATGAAACGGGAAAATCAATATGTGCTAGCTCTTCATCAAGATTACCGGGTATTTCTTGGTTTTCCTTCTCAAGCTCTTTAAAGAGAAGATATGTGTCAATATTCCCTGTCTGGGTAAATACTTTCCACGTAAAATCCATCATCGAAAACCCCACCTTTCATTATTTAGACTAGCCTAAAATGCAATCCCAAACCTTACAATTATCATAGCCTGCCTGCGCAAAAATCATAAGACGAAAAAATTGTTAATGTTGTCCATGCATAATCTTGTCAATTGTATAATATTTTAGTTAGGGTTATTCATCAGTATTCATCTTCATTAAAGCCATAATCACGAAGCTGGGACATCTTATTGCGCCAGTCTTTCTGGACCTTAACCCATAATTCTAAAAACACCTTAGACCCTAGAAGATTTTCAATATCTGCGCGGGCCCGCTTTCCGATTTCCTTTAACATGCTGCCTTTTTTTCCAATGATAATACCTTTTTGTGAATCCCTTTCCACAATGACTGTTGCCATGACATGAATAATATCTTTACCTTCTTTACGCTCCATTTTGTCTAATACAACTGCTAAGGAGTGTGGTATTTCTTCTCTAGTCAGGTGAAGTGCTTTTTCCCTGATTAATTCGGTAATAATAAATCGTTCCGGATGATCTGTAACTTGGTCAGCTGGATAGTATTGCGGCCCTTCTGGTAAAAAGGATTTAATTTGCGTAAGCAAACGCTCCACATTATTACCTTCTAGTGCAGATATCGGCACTATCTCTTCAAAGTTGTATTTTTCCTTATACGATTCAATAATCGGCAATAAATCATCAGGATGAATTTGATCAATTTTATTTATTACAAGAAAGATTGGAGTGCTAACTGTTTGAAACTTTTCAAGGATAAATTCTTCACCACGGCCAAATCCCTCTTCAGCATTTACCATAAAAAGAATTAAATCAACTTCTTTTAATGTATTTTGTGCAACCTTCATCATAAAATCGCCCAATTTGTGCTTTGGTTTATGAATACCTGGTGTATCAATAAAAACCATTTGGGAATCTGAAAGTGTAAGGACGCCTTGTATTTTGTTGCGGGTTGTCTGCGGCTTATCGCTCATAATAGCAATTTTTTGACCAATCACCCGATTGAGAAACGTTGATTTTCCGACATTAGGTCGGCCGATAATCGAAATAAATCCAGATTTATAGCCTTTATTTGTAATGATATTATTTTGCATGCAGATCCTCCGGTGAAAAAGCGCCAGGCAATAAATCTTCGACGGTCATTTCTTGAATATCGCCTTTTAGATTTGTTAAAACAACTTTCATCTCTTTTGGACATAATTCCGAAATAACCTGCCTGCATGCCCCGCATGGTGAACAAGGCCGCTCTGTATCGGCAACAACAGCCAGCATTTGAAAATTCCGATCCCCTTCTGAAAGCGCTTTAAAAAGGGCAGTTCGTTCTGCGCAGTTACACATACTGTAGGCAGCATTCTCTATATTACAGCCTTTATATACTTTTCCATCTGTTGTTAATAATGCTGCTCCTACTCCAAACTTCGAATAAGGAACATAGGCTTTTTCTCTTGCATTTTTTGCTTCGTCAATTAGTTGAACGATGTTCAATAGTTTTCTTCCTTTCCAGCAGAAACCTGCTGTGTCTTTATTTTACATTAAAAATCAGAGAAAATCATTAGTTGTAAATAAAAAGTAATAAAAAATTTTAAAAAGTTAGAATTTTCTCATAAATGTATTTGTCTTAAAATTTTCTTGGTGATAAGTCATTTTACCGAAATAAACTCCCCTTTTCAAATCCGTCCCTCGATTGTTAGAAAAGGCTAAAGAAATACGGTAAAAAGATTACCATCCCAATTATGACCGAAAGTATAGCATACACAAAAACTGCTCCTGCTGCCAAATCTTTAGCTTGTTTCGCAAGTGGGTGGTAATCTAGAGTTGCCAAGTCAACAACCCTTTCAATTGCGGTATTCATTAGTTCAAGCGCAAACATTCCGCCAATCGCAATAAGAATAAACAACCACTCTATCTTTGTAATGGAAAAGAAATACGATGCGAATAAAACGAATATGGAGCTGAAAGCATGAATCCGCATATTGCGTTCATTCTTAAGGGCATTCAAGATACCCGCAATTGCAAAGCTAAATGAATGGATTAGTGGAAAAATCTTTTTCTTATCTTGTGAGTCCATATTCATTTAAAATATCCTTTTGCAGCGTGAACATTTCTTTTTCTTCTTCCTCCGTCATATGGTCATAACCCAAAAGGTGCAAGAATCCATGAACAGCTAAAAAACCAAGCTCGCGCAAAAAATCGTGTCCATATTCTTCTGCCTGCTCTCTTGCTTTTGGAACGGAGATAATAATATCCCCTAATATACGAGGCATATCAGCCCCAATTAGAGCAACTTCACCCTCTCCGATCTCCTCCATCGCGAAAGATATAACATCCGTTGGAGCATCCTTATCCCGATATTCGCGGTTAATCTCCTGAATACGCTCATTTGAAACAAAAGTGACGGATACCTCACTATGGTTTTCAATGTTTTGTTTATTGGCCGCAAAATTTATTAGTCTCTCTATTTCTAGCATTTGCTCGTCTGATAATTCATTCGTTTCATCAACACTATCAATTAGTAATGTCATGCTTGCTTCACCTTCTTATTCATTTCTGGATATTCGATCCTGGAATGGAAAATTCCCTTCAACGTTTCACAAAGAGTATGGGAAACGATTTCAATTTCCTTCATTGTGATATCGCATTCGTTTAACTGACCATCCTGCAGACGGTCCGAAACAATTTTTTTTACTAATGACTCAATTAATTCAGGAGTAGGTTGTGATAAAGAGCGGACAGCCGCTTCTACGCTGTCGGCAATTCCAACTACAGCAGATTCTTTTGTCTGTGCTTTAGGACCAGGATAACGAAATTCCCCTTCCTTTATCTCTTCACCATTTTGATTCGCCTTATGATAAAAAAATTTCAAAAGCGTTGTACCATGATGCTGCTCGGCGATATCAATAATTTCTTTTGGCATATGATATTTCCTCAAAATATTTGAACCATCAATGACATGAGCAATAATGATTTGTGCACTTTTTTCCGGCGGCAGACGATCATGGGGATTGTCATGATGGATTTGGTTTTCTATAAAGAAGTTTGGCCTTTTGGTTTTTCCAATATCATGATAATAGCTTCCGACTCTGGCTAATAGCCCATTTGCTCCAATTGCTTCACAGGCAGATTCCGATAAGTTAGCGACCATCACACTATGATGATATGTACCTGGTGCCTCCATTAAAATCTTTCTTAGGAGTGGATGATTAGGATTAGATAGTTCAATTAACCGCATAGTGGACAAAATTCCAAAACTAGCTTCAAAGAACGGAAGTAATCCAATTGTTAGTACGGCAGAACCAATTCCTGAAATTAGGGCCGTAATAAAATAGTACCCATATTCCAGTCCTGTAAATTGACCATTGGGTAAATACATTAAAGCCAAAATAGTCAATAAATTGACAATTGCTGCAAATGAACCAGCTTGGAGAATTTTCGAGCGCTGATTTTGATTTGTCAAAAACAGGATTCCAGCTAAAGCACTAAAGAGGATATAAATTCCCACTGAAAAATTTAGTGAGCCAGTTACACCTTCATTAAATAAAATACTTCCGCAAACAGCAAAAATAATCGCCATCAGGATAGCTAGCTTCTCATCAATTAATATTTTTATAAGCATCCCCCCCATGGCAGCAGGGAATAGATAGCCCATCCAAGAATAATTATATACTTGGAGCATACTAATGATTTTCAAAATAAAAATCGAAAGAGTGAAAATCATGCCATACAATAACAAATAGGTTTGCCTTTTATCTGGCGCAATTTTCATTTGGTAAAAATAATAATAGATGGCAGAGAGAATAATCCCAATCAATACCATTAGACCTATGTAAGGTTTAAAGGATTCTTCATTATTAATTAAACCCACTAGCTTTAATTGCCGATAGATATCCTGGTTTATTAGTTCTCCTTCTTCCACAATAATTTGGCCCTGAAGAATTTTTACAGGTTCTACACTTTCCGCTGCCTGCTGTCTTAGCTCCTCTGTCGCAACGGGATCATAAAATTCGTTTTGAATGACAGCATATCTCCCCAATTCGATAGCAGCAAGCCGTAAATTATCATTTAAGGTTGAAAATTTTAATTCCTCTTCCACTCTTTTTTTTGCATTCTCCACATCGTCAGCAGAAATTCTTTTGGTCATCACATTATTAATTGCTGTTACGGTTAAATCCTTTGCAATCGACAACTCATCATGCCCCGCTTGTACTAAAGCAGAAAAAACCTGATCAGAAAGATCCTTAGTCACATTAGGTGTTAATTTCCCTTTTAATCGTGTTACTTTTTCTTCAACACTAGGTTCAGAAACTGCAGGCTGCTCATCAGTGGCTGCCGCTTCTTGTTTCTTCATTTCATCTTTTACTTCATCATCTACTTCAATTGCGGATTGGAAGATAGAAGTAATTAAATCAACTCGGTTTTGCGTATATTCCTTTTTTAAGGCATATACATCCTGAACTTGATCAAGAGCATCTTTTCGCTTGTTTTCTGTAGATTTCTTGTCTTCAACGGTTCCTGGGGAACGAATTGTTTTTTCAGCAACAGAAAACAGGCTTAAATCCACTTTTTCAGGTTTTACATTACTAAACATGGCGGCATATAACACAGCCCCTAAAACCAGAAAAAATAAAACTCGAAAAAAGGTTATATCGAGCAGCTTCCGGATCCGTATAAAATATTGCTGCAGTTTATCCACCCAAATCCCTCCAACCACGGCCAATGAAAATTCTGATCCAATGAGTTTTCAACTGAATTTAATTGAAAGTACACGTTATGTAAAATGATAACAGTTTTTCTGTCAAGTTTCACCTTTTTATAAAAATCAAAAAGGGATAAACCATTATCAGGTGCATCCCTTTAACGAATTGGATTAGTTTTGTTTTGCCTTTTTTTCATAGGCATCGATGATTTTTGCAACCAGTGGATGACGGACAACATCACTTTGCTCTAAAAAGACAAAGGAAAGTCCCTTTACATTTTGGAGGATCTCTTCGGCCATAATTAAGCCGGATTTTGCTCCTTTAGGCAAATCAATTTGTGTTTGATCACCTGTAATGACCATTTTTGATCCAAAGCCCAATCTGGTTAAAAACATTTTCATTTGAGCGTGGGTGGTATTTTGGGCCTCATCTAAAATTACAAACGCATCATCCAGTGTACGCCCTCTCATATAGGCTAAAGGAGCAATTTCGATGGTTCCCCGCTCAATTAACCGTTGTGTATGTTCTGCGCCTAATATGTCATGTAAGGCATCATACAGAGGCCTTAAGTAAGGGTCGACCTTTTCTTTTAAATCTCCTGGAAGGAATCCTAGGCTTTCCCCTGCTTCAACAGCTGGCCTTGTTAAGATAATTTTATTTACTTGTCCATTCTTAAGGGCATTCACTGCCATCACGACGGCAAGGTATGTTTTCCCTGTTCCTGCTGGTCCAATCCCAAACACCAAGTCATTTTTCTTAATGGCAGTAACGTACTGCCTCTGTCCCAGCGTTTTAATTCTTATCGTTTTTCCTTTTACGTTTTTGGCAATTTCTTCATCATATAAATTTACAAAATAATCGAGCGTTCCCTTATTTGCCATTTCAATGGCATAGATAACATCCCGCTGGCTGATGTTAATTCCCTTTCGGATGACAAACATTAAGCGATCTAGAATTTGTCCGGCTAAGGAAACCTTGTCCTCGTCACCTGACAAACTAACGGATTCACCTCTTGTGATGATCGAAACGCCAAGCTCCTGCTCAATGATTTTTAAATTTTGATCAGAATTTCCTAGCAGCGTAATCGCCTCTGCTGGATTTTCAAGCTGTACTTTGATCGTTGTTAATTTTTCTGTCATTCATGAGTCTCCTTGGAAATCGGTGCCCCGACTGCAATGTTTTCTATTATCTTAAAATGGATATCTAGTATTACCTTACCATTTTTAATCGCTTTGTGTAAAATTTTTTCATCTTTGATGATAGCATCTTCATCTAATTGGCTTTTTATTTCTTTTTTAGCCAGCTCCAGTGCATTTTGTTCCGCTTCTTCATTCGTGTAGGTCCGTGTGAATTCTTCTCGTTCCCGAATTGTTTTATGAATATAGGAAATTGGAAGCTCCCATTTTAAGAAATGAATTTTATGAACAATCTTTTCCGTTTCGAACTTTTTAAAGCCATGCTCTCCAAAACCCCAAATTGGGACTTCTAACTTCCCAAATGAAAGATAATACTTTTGTTTTTCTTTCCCATTAAAAACGTTAAAATCCGTATTAAAAGGGAGTTCTACATGGCTTTTATACCAGGTTTCTCCCCAAACCTCACCTTGAGCAGAAACTAATTCCGGTTTTAGACCATCTTCACCGATTATTCCGGATACTAATAGTTGTCCAGCCTCCACATGATCATTCTTATCCACAACCTTTTGGCCATATTCAATATCCATTTTAACAATGATCGCCTTCTTTTTCGCGATTAGATTCTGGGGTAATAATTGCTTCTGCTTTTTCGGCTCGTTTTTTTCCACCACTTGCAAGTGGTAGGTTGTCCCGTTTAATTCCACACCAACCCATGTAAGGTCGCCCACATTATTCGTTAACCTTCTTTGAATTCCTTCAACGTTGTCGACAAAGAACTGCAGCCTGCCTATTTTAACCCCCATCTTGTCCAACTCTTTTCGAATCTGATACTCAGTGGCCGGTTTTGCTCCTTTGATCTCAATTCCCCATATGACATTGGATAAAAGCAAAAGGATAAACAAAAAAATTCCTGCCCCAATTAAAAATCCGCTGTTTTTTAATAATCTTTTAAAAAGAAAAGGGACGCCGCTTCTTTGCAAAAAGGAAATGGTACACTCACTATGTCTTGCATAGTGCCTGATGTTTTTAGCATCTTCGAGTCTCATTTTAAAGGTAATGGTCTCTGTACCATGCCTCTTAATATTCCAAATTTGCAAACCGTTTCTGGCTAGAATATTTAAAAAACGTTCAACCCCCTTTCCTGAGACTTTTACCGTTACTCTGCCAAATATAAATTCTATCCACTGGTTCTTCATTTTGCTCCTCCTGGATTATCAGTTATATAAATGACCTGATCAATTTTCCCTTCCAGTAACACCTCTTCAGGTAAAAACGTTTTAATAACAAAGGATTTCCCTTTTATCAATAATTGCCCTTGCTTTAAAAGCAGGCGGAGTTCTTTATCTGTGTATGCAAGTAAGCCGCGATGGTTCTCTATATAAATATGAATCTGCCCAATCATTGTGATACGGGGTAAATCCATCATGACATCTTGAGGAAGATCCATTTTTTTAGCCATCCAATTTCGGACTTTCTGGCCCCATTTTTTCGCCATAAAAAAAGAACCCCCTTTCATCTCATATGTATGAAATGAAATAGGGTTCTAGCACAATTTTCTCCAATAAGATGGATTGTTTTATTCGGATTCAGCCTGCCTTTTCCTTGGGAAATATGGTTTCCTTGACCGCGGTTCTCCAAGGATTTCAGACCAGATTATGCCGTTTATTATTGAGTTTGGATTAGGTGTCTCAAACTCTAGTTCACCATCATTATCTAAAGCAGCAAATAAAGGGTCTTTAGGTTTTTCTTTCTTAAGTTGTCCTAGATTAGCTGGATTCGTAAATCCTTTTTGAATGACATCCGAATCCTGTTTAATTTGTAAATATTTTTTTTCAAGATCCTGTTGCTTTGGCTGATGAGAATTCTTTTTCTCTTGAACAGGATGTATTCTTCGTTCTGTTTCATCCTGGAAAAGGTTTCTAAGATCATCTAAAGTATTCATAGAAAATGATTTGCTTTTTATTGGCCGTTTTTTCCCTTTTTTCTTGCCAAATATCGAGGAGAGAATCCCAATTATTATTAAAAAAACTAAAGTTTCCATACTACCGCCTCCTTTATTTTTTAGCGGTCGGCTTTTTTCTCACCTGTAATTTTACCGATTGAGCCCCTCATATCGGTATCAGCCGAAATATTTTTAATGTTCATATAATCCATAACACCAATATTCCCGGATTTAAGGGCTTCTGCCATTGCAAGAGGGACCTCTGCTTCGGCTTCCACTACTTTCGCTCTCATTTCCTGTACTTTTGCCTTCATTTCCTGCTCTTGAGCCACAGCCATTGCCCGGCGCTCCTCTGCTTTTGCTTGAGCTATTTTCTTATCGGCCTCAGCCTGTTCTGTTTGTAATTCTGCTCCAATATTCTTGCCGATATCTACATCCGCGATATCAATTGAAAGGATTTCAAAGGCCGTTCCGGCATCCAGCCCTTTGGAAAGAACCGTTTGAGAAATCAAATCCGGATTTTCTAAAACCTTGCTATGGCTGTCCGATGAACCGATTGTCGATACAACCCCTTCACCTACACGAGCTACAACTGTTTCCTCACCAGCACCGCCAACGAGTCGGTCGATATTAGCTCGAACGGTAATCCTTGCTTTTGCTTTTACTTCAATCCCATTCATCGCTACTCCGGCAATAAATGGCGTTTCGATTACCTTTGGATTAACACTCATTTGCACCGCTTCTAAAACATCACGTCCAGCCAGGTCAATCGCAGCACAGCGTTCGAATGATAATTCAATATTTGCGCGGTGTGCTGCAATAAGAGCATTCACCACTCGGTCTACATTCCCGCCAGCCAGATAATGGCTTTCAAGCTGATTAGTCGTTACATTTAAACCTGCTTTATGGGCTTTGATAAGCGGATTGACCACCTTGCTTGGGGTTACTCTCCTTAAACGCATCCCGACCAACGTAAAAATACTAATCCGGACACCTGCTGCAAGTGCTGATACCCAAAGCATTACCGGTACAAAAGATAATAAAATTCCTAAAAAAATTAACACAACCACAACAAGGGCAATAACAAAGATTGTTCCATTTGTAACCATTTTTCCAACCCCCTATTTATTCAATTTCCCTTACGACAATCCGGGCACCTTCGACCTTAATCACTTTTACGCTGGCATTTTGCTCAATAAACCCGCCTTCACTCACAACATCAATTCGTTCATTTTGAATGATGGCGGTTCCTGCAGGTCGTAATATCGTTAACGCAATGCCCTCCTTACCAATTAGTTCGGTACGATTAATATTCGAAACATACCCATCCTCTTTTCTAGCTGACTCCGACAAAACCATCCTATTAAAAAGGATGAGTTTTTTGCCAAAAACCTTTATCATCAAAAAGAAAATAAGAATAGAAATGAAAATGGCGATTAGGATAGATACTCCCATCTGTAAGGCGTTTTCCCCTGCTAAAAAAAGACTTAAAATTAAAGCTGCGACACCCAAAGTCCCCGAAATGGCTCCTGGCAGGAAAAACTCCAAAAAGATAAGAAGTATACCTCCGGCAAATAAGATCAATGTACCGAATCCGGCATATCCCGCTTGGAAATGTCCATAAAAGAATATTAGCAGCGCCAATACCCCTACTAAGCCCGCCAAACCAAACTTCGCTGAAAAAAGCTCCACAACAATTCCAACGCCCGCAATTGTTAAAAGAACAGTGATCACAATCGGGTTAGTAAGAAACTCAATCATACATGGGCCCCCTTTCTTTCTATTTAGCCGTTATTAATCAATACGTATGTATGAAGGGAAAGTTTCACTTTTCAGTAAATATACTGTGTAATCATACCTGTGATTTGCGTACCAGGCGCTTCGCGCACCTTAGTTCGTGCCTGGGAGCCTCCTCGGCGCTTAAGCGCCTGCGGGGTCTCCCCTGACCCGTACTCCCGCAGGACATTGAATTGCATCCTTGAATCCACCCACGCACGAAGGAAATGCGATAGCATTTTCAAGGAGTCTTCGCGCCTTCCGCTCCAATCAACAGTGTTAAATAGTCAACTCTTTCTTCTAACACGGCAAAATAAAAAGACCACAAGCTCTTGAGCCTGTGGACTTAATGTCAGAATACTTATGAAAGGTGTTGTTGTACAAATTTATTAACAAGTGATCCATCTGCTTTACCCTTAACTTTAGGCATAATCGCAGACATCACTTTTCCCATATCCGCTTTTGATTTTGCGCCGACTTCAGAAATAGTTTGTGCTACTATGTCTGACAGCTCCTCTTCAGAAAGCTGCTTCGGTAAATAGAGCTCGACAACTGCAAGTTCTGCACGCAATTTTTCAACTAGGTCTTCACGACCAGCCTTATCAAATTCATGGAGGGAGTCTTTGCGTTGTTTTACTTCGCGAGAAAGGACCGTTAACTCCACATCTTCGGATAGTTCTTTTACTCCAAGCTTAATGGCTTCATTTTGCAATGAAGATTTAACCATCCGAATAACAGAGAGTTTGTCTTTTTCCTTGCTTTTCATCGCTTGTTTCATGTCATTATTTAAACGCTCGAGAAGACTCATGATTACACCCTCTCTTAAAACTTACGTTTTCTTGCTGCTTCAGACTTTTTCTTACGTTTTACACTTGGCTTTTCGTAGAATTCGCGCTTTCTTGCCTCTTGCAAAGTACCAGTTTTTGATACTGTACGTTTGAAGCGACGAAGAGCATCTTCAAGCGATTCGTTTTTACGAACGACGGTTTTAGACATTCTCTTTCCCTCCCTCCGAAACACAACACACTTACATTCAATCCATGTACCTTGCAATTATAATATAACCTTGATACAAGGTCAACTGAAATTCGCAGTGTAAAAAAATGCTTTTTATTTTTTATACATATTTAAAACAAAATTATCATAGCCAGTCTTAATTTTTCCAGCAAGGTGGCATGTCCCTTCACCTGCAGCCATACAATGAAGGGAGGGGGCCTAAGACATGCTATACATATTATTATTTGTCCTTTGTATTTTATTATTTATTTTTGGAATGACCATTATAAGGTTTGGCTTATTTAATTTGTCAGCAAATAAATTGAAAACCTGGCTGATTAAACTAACAAGTTCACCGTTAAAGGGAATGTTGACGGGAACATTTGTAACTGCCCTGCTTCAAAGCAGCTCAGCTGTAATGGTAATCACCATCGGATTAATTTCAGCAAGGATTATGACATTTCCACAGTCGATCGGTATCATTCTCGGTACTAATATTGGGACTACCTTTAAAACAGAGTTAATTACCTTTAAATTGGATGCCATTCTTGTTCCTTTAGCTGTCTGTGGGGCCGTCCTGATTTTATTTAAAAACAAGAAGGCCCGGAGTATCGGTATGCTGACGTTTGGAATCGCCTCGGTCTTTACAGCAATGAAGGGGTTCGAATTACTGGCCCATCCTTTAACCTCGATGGACTTTATTAATAAATTTATTTTGTCCTTAAACGACAATATTTTCTTAAGCTTATTAACCGGGACAATTATTACGGCCATTATTCAATCTAGTACAGCGATGACCGGAATCGCCATGGGTTTTTTAACGGTAGGATCGCTCAAACTGGATGCGGGAATTGCCATTGTGCTTGGAGCAAATATCGGGACTTGTATTACGGCCATTATCGCCTCTATCGGGGGAGGAAAGGAATCCAGATTGGCAGCTTTCGCTCATGTCTGGCTAAATGTATTTGGAGTTTTGTTATTTATTCCATTAATTCCGACTTTAACGGATCATGCACAATTACTTGCTAATCGAAAAGATGTCCAATTAGCACATATCAGTGTGATTTTTAATGTAGTATCCTCATTGCTCATCCTTCCTTTTGCGACTAAATTTGGTGAAATGATATTATTTTTACATGATAGGAAACCAAATAAATAAGACGGCCAAGCCCGGCCGTCTTTCTTTAATAATCAGCAGTCACTTTAAGTCCATTGATAATCGCTACACTTGAACTGGCCCCAATTCTTGTGGCACCAGCCTCGATCATCATCTGGGCATCCTCAGTACTACGAACACCGCCAGAAGCCTTCACACCAATATCTGGACCAACTGTCTTCCTCATTAAGGCAATATCCTCAAAGGTTGCGCCTCCGGTTGAAAATCCAGTGGAAGTTTTCACATAATCAGCACCAGCTTTTACTGACAATTCGCACGCGCGAATTTTTTCATCTTTCGATAAAAGACTTGTTTCAATAATTACCTTCGTTAGCGCTTTGCCTTTCGCTGCATCTACGACAGCAAGGATGTCACTTTCTACTAGTTCATCATTGTGATCCTTTAAAGCACCAATATTAATAACCATATCCACTTCATCCGCGCCATGATCAATCGCGTTTTTTGTTTCAAACGCTTTTGTTTCCGGGGTGGAAGCCCCAAGGGGAAAGCCAATAACAGTACATACCTTCACAGCGCTTCCCTGTAATAGTTCCTTTGCTGTGCTGACCCATGTTGGGTTTACACAAACAGAAAAGAAACTATTCTCCCTAGCCTCCTGGCAAAGCGTTTCGATTTGCTCTCTAGTGGCCTCAGGCTTTAGTAAAGTATGGTCAATCATTGCAGCAACATTATTAGCCATTTTACAAGCTCCCTCCAATTTAGATTAGAAAGAAATTTGCTGCTGAAAATAGTATGCCCTGAACCCAAAGAAAAAAGGACCTATATTGGTCCTTAGATTGCAGCTTCTTCATTTGTAAATATTTCTTTTTTTACTAATTTCGTGTCCTCAACAACAAGGACAAACTGTCCTTCATTGTAAGGGTAGCCTGCTTTAGTAATTTTTACTTTAACGATTTTTCCGATCATATCTTCTGTTGCAGGGAAAACTATCTTCAGATAATTATCTGTATAGCCTACAAATAATCCTGATTTGCCTTCTTCGGTAAATGCCTCTTCCGGAATCACTTCTAATACTTCGCCTTCAAATTTGGACGCGTATTCTTTAGCCAGCTGGTCAGAAAGGGAAATTAAGCGGTGTACGCGGTCATTTTTTACCTCTTCATCCACTTGATCTTCCATCCGGGCAGCGGGAGTACCCGTGCGTTTTGAATATGGAAATACGTGTAGTTCAGAGAATTTGTGTTCATTTATAAAGTTATAAGTCTCCATAAACTCTTCCTCAGTTTCACCAGGGAAGCCGACAATAACATCAGATGTAACTGCAAGGCCGGGGAGTACTTCTTTTAAGCGGTCTAATCTTTCGCCAAAGAACTCCATTGTATACTTACGGCGCATTCTTTTTAAAACCGTATTTGAACCTGATTGCAACGGAATATGCAAATGACGGACAATAATATTGGAATGCTTGATTACCTCAATCACTTCATCAGTAATTTGGCTTGCCTCAATTGATGAAATGCGCAGACGCTCTAAACCTATTACTTCTGCTTCTAAATCACAGAGTAAAGCTGCAAGATTATAATCCTTCATGTCTTCACCGTAGCCGCCAGTATGGATTCCAGTTAAAACGATTTCTTTGTATCCGGCATCCACTAGCTGCTGTGCTTGACGAATGACTTCTTTTGGGTCGCGGGATCTCATTAAGCCGCGTGCCCATGGAATAATACAGAAGGTACAGAAATTATTGCAGCCTTCTTGAATCTTTAATGATGCACGCGTTCTGTCTGTAAACGACGGAACATCAAGCTCCTCATAAACACGATTTTTCATAATATTACCGACACCATTAATCGGCTGGCGTTCAACCTTGTACTGCTCAATATAATCAAGCATTTTAGTACGATCTTGTGTACCAACAACGATATCAACACCAGGGATTGCCATAATTTCCGCTGGAGACGTTTGTGCATAACAGCCCGTTACGCAAATAACGGCATCAGGATTTTTCCTGACAGCTCGTCTAATTACCTGACGGCTTTTTTTATCCCCAGTGTTCGTTACTGTACATGTATTGATAATATATACATCCGAGATTGATTCAAACTCAACTCGATCATAACCCTCCTGCTTAAATAACTGCCAAATTGCTTCAGTTTCATAATGATTTACTTTACATCCAAGTGTATGAAATGCGACTGTTGGCATTGTCTGTTCACCTCATTAATTCAAAATGATAGGAAATCGCCGCAAGCGCATATAACGGCGCAGTTTCCGTTCTCAATATTCGCGGCCCTAATCCACACAAGTTAAAACCATGGTCTTTAAAGGCTTTTACCTCTTCATCTGATAATCCTCCTTCAGGACCAAACACGATCAGGAGGGATTCCCCGCTTTGCATTTTCTGAAGTGTTGCAGAAAAAGTAGACACTTCTCCACTTCTGCTTTCATCTTCAAAGGCTGCTAATTTATATTTAAATTCCTTACTTTTTTCAAGCAAAGCTTTGAAATTCAAAGGATTCAAGACTTGGGGTATAAGATTGCGATGCGATTGTTCTGCAGCTTCTTTAGCAATCTTCTGCCATCGCTCTATTTTCTTAGCTGCTTTTTTCTCATCCCATTTTACAATTGACCGAGCGGCAGAGTATGGGAGGAACTGATGTGCGCCTAATTCTGTTCCTTTTTGAATAATCCACTCAAGCTTGTCCCCTTTAGGAAGCCCACTGGCAATTGTAATTGAAATCGGAAGCTCTGAAATCTCCATTTTCCATTGTACAACGTCTGCAACGACTCTTTCATCGGTAATTTCTGCAATTTTGCAGACAGCGGAATTTCCATCCGGGTCGACACAAATGATTTTTTCACCAATATCCATGCGCATGACCTTAATGATATGATGGCGGTCATCAGCATCAATAAAAAAACGTTCTTCATTTGCTCGGTTTTTAACAAAGTAACGTTGCACACGATGCACCCTCTCTAAAACTTTTTACGCCTTATTTTACTAAATGTAAGTTCATTTTGAAAGCAGAAAAAGGGGTTAATCCCCCTTTCCCTAAATAGTTATTTCCTTTTTGCAATAATGGCAACCCAATCTTCCATCAGAATGGTTTCTGTGATATCAAAGCCTGCACTTACAATTGCTTCTTTAACTAGCTCTTTTTTCTGCTGAATGATTCCCGATGCAATGAATGACCCGCCTGGCTTAACGACCCTCGCAACATCATCTGTAAAGCGCAAAATCACTTCAGCTAAAATATTCGCAACAATGACATCAGCTGAATTTTCCTCAACCCCATCAAGCAGATTGTTTTGGGAAATGTTAACCGTATCACTGACTTTATTTAATTTAATATTTAATTTCGCCTGTGTCACAGCCACTTCATCAAGATCATACGCCCGAACATCCTCAGCACCAAGCTGAGCTGCAGCAATGCTTAAAACACCTGAGCCTGTTCCCACATCTATTACCCGGTCACCTGGAAGGACTGTCCGTTCAAGTGCTTGAATACACATAACCGTTGTCGGGTGTGTTCCAGTCCCAAATGCCATGCCTGGATCCAATTCAATGATTAATTCGTCACTGCTGACAGGCTCGTAAATCTCCCATGTAGGGACAATAGTAAATTTCTCAGAAATTTTAACTGGATTATAATATTTTTTCCAGGCTGTTGCCCATTCTTCTTCATTTACTTCACTGATTGTAACCTTGTTTAAACCTAAATCGATATCATAAATAATTAAATTATTAATCGATTCTTTAATAGCCTCGACCGTTTCACCCAAAAAGCTGTTAACTGGAAGATATGCTTTTACAATTACGCCTTCTTCCGGATAGTCATCAGGATTGAGTTGGTAGATTTCCCCGAATTGATCTACCCTTTCCTTTGTCAATTCGAATGGATCTTCAATCACTACACCGCTCGCCCCAGCTTCATGCAAAATATGTGAAATAGGTTCGATCGCTTCATTTGTTGTGTGGATACTAATTTCTGACCACTTCATTCTACCAACTCCAATCCTTACTCGCCTTTAAAGGCACGTTTTACTTTTGAGAAAAAGCTTTCTTCATGTTCACCTATTGGCGCCGAACCACTCGCCTCAGCATACTCTCGCAAGATCTGTTTTTGCTTGTCGTTGAGCTTGGTTGGGGTTATGATACGCACCTGAATATGTTGGTCCCCAACACCGTATCCACGTACATTCGGAACCCCTTTTCCTTTCAGGCGGAATCTCGTTCCCGTTTGTGTTCCAGCTGGTACCTTCAGCTTCACTTTACCATGCAGGGTTGGAACCTCAATTTCATCACCTAGAGTTGCTTGCACAAATGTGATAGGCATCTCGCAGTAAATATCATCGCCATCTCTTTCAAAAAACTCATGTTGTCGGACATGGAATACAACATAAAGATCTCCGGCTGGTCCACCATTGATGCCAGCTTCACCTTGCCCAGACATTCTTAATTGCTGGCCATCGTCGATTCCTGCTGGAATTTTAACATGGATTTTCTTGCGTTTCTTCTCTTTTCCTGTTCCGCCGCAGGTTGAACATTTATGTTTAATTTCTTTACCTGATCCATTACAGTAATGACATGTGCGACGATTCACAATTCTGCCAAATGGAGTATTTTGCTCAACATTTAATTGTCCTGACCCCTGGCAATGCTTACAGGTTTCGGCTTTAGTTCCAGGTTTAGCTCCGGAACCGCTGCAGGTAACGCATGTTTCTTCGCGTGGAATTTCAATATCAGTCTCTTTTCCAAACGCTGCTTCTTCGAAGGAAATCGTCATTGTATACTGCAGGTCTGCTCCTTGTCTTGGCGCATTCGGATCACGTCTTCTAGAGCCGCCGCCGCCACCGCCAAAAAAGGTGTTAAAAATGTCTTCAAATCCGCCAAAGCCACCGCCGAAATCGCTGCCGCCGCCAAAGCCGCCAAAGCCTTGATTTGGATCGGTATGGCCAAATTGGTCATAATGAGCCTTTTTCTGATCGTCGCTTAAGACTTCATATGCTTCGGCAATTTCTTTAAATTTATCCGCTGCTTCTGGCTCTTTATTAATATCTGGATGATACTTTTTTGATAGTTTACGATATGCCTTTTTTATTTCATCCTTTGAAGCGCCCTTAGCTACGCCTAGCACTTCATAGTAATCCCGTTTACTCATGATTACCACTCCCGAATCTTTCACATAAAGATTATTGTAACACCGTTATTAGTGCTATTGCAATAAAAAAGCCAAAGCAGCTGAACTGACTTTGGCTTTTATCTATATTTTCACAGCCTTTTACTTATCATCCTTAACTTCTTCAAATTCCGCATCAACGACATTGTCGTTCTTGCCTGTAGTGCTTCCACTCTCTTGACCGCCTTGCGTTGCTTGCTGCGCTTGTGCTGCCTGCTCATAAAGCTTAACTGTCAAAGCTTGAACGATTTCTTGAAGAGCATCCTTCTTAGTACGGATTTCATTAAGATCATTTTTCTCAATTGCTTGTTTTAAAGCATCCTTTGCTTCGTTAGCTTTCGCCACTTCAGCAGCATCTACCTTGCCTTCAAGATCTTTTAACGTCTTTTCAGTTGTGAAAACAAGTTGGTCTGCTTCATTGCGAAGCTCTACTTCTTCTTTACGTTGTTTGTCAGCATCTGCGTTTTCTTCTGCTTCTCTGACCATCTTTTGAATTTCTTCATCAGATAGACCAGTTGATGATTTTATAGTAATTTGTTGTTCTTTATTTGTGCCTAGGTCTTTCGCACGAACGTTTACAATACCGTTTTTATCAATATCAAAAGTAACTTCGATTTGTGGAATTCCACGTGGCGCTGGTGGAATATCTGACAACTGGAAGCGTCCTAATGTTTTGTTATTTGCAGCCATTGGACGTTCCCCTTGAAGAACATGGATATCAACAGCAGTTTGATTGTCTGCAGCGGTAGAGAATACTTGCGACTTTGATGTAGGTATAGTTGTATTACGATCAATTAGTTTTGTAAAGACTCCACCCATGGTTTCAATACCAAGTGATAATGGAGTTACGTCTAGTAAAACAACATCCTTCACATCACCAGTGATAACGCCGCCTTGAATGGCAGCACCCATCGCAACCACTTCGTCAGGGTTTACACCGCGGTGTGGTTCTTGACCGGTAGCTTTTTTAATTGCTTCTTGAACAGCAGGAATACGTGTTGAACCACCAACAAGGATTACTTTATCAATCTGTGAAGGAGTTAAACCTGCATCACTTAAAGCTTGACGTGTAGGGCCCATTGTACGCTCCACAAGATGAGCTGATAGTTCTTCAAATTTAGCGCGGGACATGCTGACTTCAAGGTGAAGCGGGCCAGCAGGTCCAGCCGTGATAAATGGCAATGAAATTTGCGTTGAAGTTACACCTGAAAGGTCTTTTTTCGCTTTTTCAGCTGCATCCTTTAAGCGCTGCAACGCCATTTTATCTTGAGAAAGGTCGATACCATTTTCTTTCTTGAATTGCTCTACTAAGTAATCGATAATAACTTGGTCAAAATCATCTCCGCCAAGACGATTATCCCCAGCA
This sequence comes from Neobacillus sp. NRS-1170, assembly GCF_050468025.1. Taxonomy (NCBI): domain Bacteria; kingdom Bacillati; phylum Bacillota; class Bacilli; order Caryophanales; family Bacillaceae; genus Neobacillus; species Neobacillus sp. NRS-1170. The sequence continues at coordinate 58,469 of NZ_JBITPF010000038.1, forward strand.
GTTGCTTTTACTTCAAAAACACCGTCACCTAGCTCAAGAATTGAAACGTCAAATGTACCGCCGCCAAGGTCATAAACTAGAATTGTTTGGTCTTGGTCGGTTTTATCTAAACCGTATGCCAGTGCAGCAGCAGTTGGCTCGTTGATAATCCGTTCAACTTCAAGACCAGCGATTCTGCCAGCATCCTTTGTTGCTTGACGCTCAGCATCATTGAAATAAGCAGGAACAGTTATAACCGCTTTTGTAACCGGTTCGCCAAGATAGTCTTCTGCATAAGACTTTAAATATTGTAGTATTACAGCAGAAAGTTCTTGAGGAGTATAGTTTTTCCCTTCAACCTCCACTTTGTAATCAGTACCCATATGGCGTTTAATAGAAATAATCGTATTTGGATTTGTAATAGCTTGGCGTTTTGCCACTTCCCCTACCTGACGTTCGCCATTTTTAAAGGCAACAACAGAAGGAGTTGTGCGGTTTCCTTCTGGATTAGGGATAACTTTTGGTTCTCCGCCTTCAAGTACAGAAACACATGAGTTTGTTGTACCAAGGTCAATACCGATAATTTTACTCATTACCTTTTCCTCCTAGATAAAATATGTAAACTTTTATTGATTGACTTTAACCATAGATGGCCGGATGACTCTATCTTTTAATAGATAGCCCTTTTGAAACTCCTCAATGACAATGTTTGAACCATAATTTTCATCTTCCCCCTGCATGACTGCCTGGTGCTGATGTGGATCAAATTCCTTGCCAACCGCTTCAATTGGTTCAAGACCTTCTTTTTTCAAAGCATCTACCAAACTGCGGAATACCATGTTCATTCCTTGCAAAAGAGATTTTGTTTGCTCATTGTCGGCTTCCACTTTCAATGCTCTTTCAAAATTATCTAAAGCAGGAAGTAAATCCATAATTAATTTTTGTGCCCTATATTTTTCACTCGCTTCTAGATCGAGTCTAGTACGGCGACGGAAATTATCAAAATCTGCTTGAAGACGAAGATAACGATTATCTGCTGCATCTAACTTTTCCTGAAGCAATTGAATTTCTTTAAGTTGTTCATCAAGAGGGTTCACCGCTTCTTGTTCAACATTTTCCTCTTCAGCAAAAACTGGCTCAGCCACTTCTTCTTCAGTAAGTTCAACTTTTTCTTTTAATGTTTCTACTTCTTCATTTATGGTATTGTTCTTTTCATTGGTCAACTTACTCACCTCCCTTAAAGAATTACTCGCTAGCTAAATTAAAATACATTTCCATAGTAAAGGGGGTGAAATAAACAGGCATTTCACCCTTACTCAATATTACCAGTGCTAATTATTTTGATACAGCTTAGTTAAGACTTCAGTTAAATCATGGCTTAATAATTGGAGCAGACTAATGACTCGGGAATATTCCATTCTGGTAGGCCCAAGAATCGCTATTGTACCTAAATTTTCTGCTCCAACAGAATAAGAAGCCGTAATTAAGCTGCAATTATCCATGGCACTCACATTATTTTCTTTGCCTATTTTCACATTGATTCCAGAGGAGTTTTTCCTTATTAAATTATAAATCCACTCTTCCTGATCAATCATCGTTAAAAGACTTCGAATTTTTGTAATATCGTGGAATTCCGGCTGACTTAACATATTGGTTTTTCCGCCAAAGAATAACTTTTCATTAATTGGCATTTTAAAGGTTTCACCAATGGTATGCAGCATTAAATCATAATTATGGATATGCTGCCTTAGGAGAACAGCTACCTCTTTATAAATCTTATCGTTCAAATCTTCGAGAGAAACTCCTGATAAACGATCATTTAATATATTCACCGTTTTTTCCAAATCACTTATATCTATAGACGGTGGTAATGAAAAAGAGCGGTTCTCAACATGCCCTGTATCCGTAACAAAAATAGCGACCGCTGTTTCTTTGTTTAACGGAATGATTTGTATCCTTTTTAACTTATTAATACTAACAGCCGGTCCTAGAACGATTGATGTATAATTAGTTAAATCCGATAAGATTTTAGCAGATCTTTGAATGATTTTTTCAAACTCAAAAATTTTCTCAGCAAAAATCGATTGAATTATTGATATATCCTGCTGATTTAAAACCTGAGGCGAAAGCAAATGATCTACATAATATCGATACCCTTTTTCAGAAGGCACACGACCTGATGAGGTATGCGTCTTTTCAATAAACCCCATTTCTTCAAGGTCAGACATTTCATTACGAATAGTCGCTGAACTAAAGGAGATTTCCTCTTTTTTCGACAGACTTCTTGAGCCGACAGGTTGTGCAGATCGAATAAAGTCATCAACAATAACCTGAAGAATTAACAATTGACGATCTGTTAACAACATTCATCACCTCTGTTAGCACTCCTTGTTACCGAGTGCTAATTATATTAATAAATTATCAAAAAAGGGGGGATGGTGTCAATCATTACACATCACATACTCCTAAAAAGGTTTGAAAAACTTCATTTCCCAATAGACGTCCCTTTTTAGTTAAATATATATGGTCGTCAGAGACTTCAATCCAATGTTTCGCGGCAAGCTCATCAAGCTGATGTTTAAATATTTCTAAAGGATTCCGGTCAAATTTTCCGGTGAAATGAGAGATCGAAACTCCGGCTGTTTTACGCAGCCCTAGGAACATCTCCTCTTCCATTTGTTCCGAAATGTTTACTTGATTTTCCTCCAAAACAGGCATTTCACCTTTAGTGATAAGATCCATATATCTTTTCAAAGGACCCACGTTTGAACGCCTTACTCCATTTAGATAACTATGTGCTCCAGCACCAAAACCATAATACTGTTCATTATTCCAATAGGTAAGATTGTGCCTGCTTTCATAGCCAGGCTTTGAAAAATTACTAATTTCATACTGGACAAATCCATGTTTATCCATTTCTTCCATTAATAATTCATACATTGCTGCTTCAGCATCCTCACCGGGGGTTGGGAGACTCCCTTTTTTCAATAAATTATAAAAAACCGTTTTTGGTTCAATAATTAACGAATAGGCGGAATAATGGGTAATATCGAGCGTGAAGGCCTCAGTTAAAGATTCCTTAAAGTCTGCAATTGTTTGAGTTGGCAGGCTGAAAATAAGATCAATGCTGATATTCTCGAAGCCCACGGATTTTGCATTTTCAACCGATTGATATACGTCTTTGGCACGATGAACTCGGCCGATTTTTTTTAGTAATTCTTCATTAAAAGTTTGGACACCGAGACTAATTCGGTTTACACCTGCATCCTTTAAAATTTGCAGTTTTTCCTTTGATAAATCTCCCGGATTCGCTTCAAAAGTAAACTCCAAATCTGTACTTTTGGGTAATCGTTCATTGATGCTTTCACAAAATCGCTGCAGCTGCTGCTCATTTAAGGAAGTGGGAGTGCCGCCGCCAACAAAAATGGTTTGAAGTTCATGTGTTGGATATCTTTGAAGTGTTAACTCCATTTCGCGATCAAGTGCGCGTAAATATTCATCAACCGGCTGTCCTTTCAAAAACACTTTATTAAAATCACAATAATGGCAGATATGCTCACAGAAAGGGATATGAAGATAAGCTGCTTTAATCAAGTTTTTTCACTTCCTAATAAAAAGAGGCAGGTACCACCAAATTCGGCTAGTCCTTACCCCTCTTTCAAGTTTATTTTTTTGTATTATTATCGTCCATTTTTAAGACGGCCATGAAGGCTTCCTGCGGTACTTCAACAGAGCCAACTTGTTTCATCCGCTTTTTACCTTCTTTTTGCTTTTCTAACAGCTTCCGTTTACGAGAGATATCTCCCCCATAACATTTAGCCAATACGTTTTTCCGCATTGCTTTAATCGTTGAACGAGCCACAATTTTTTGGCCAATTGCAGCCTGAACAGGGACCTCAAATTGCTGCCTTGGAATTAATTCCTTTAGTTTTTCAACAATTACTTTTCCTCGTTCATAAGCAAAATCCTTATGCACAATGAAGCTTAAGGCATCTACTTTTTCATTATTTAACAATATATCCATTTTAACCAGACTAGATGGTTTATAACCAATTAATTCATAGTCAAAAGAAGCGTATCCCCTCGTGCCAGATTTCAATTGATCAAAGAAATCATAAACTATTTCTGCCAATGGAATTTCATAAATAATGCTTACGCGATTTTCACCTTGGTATTGCATATCAATAAAGATTCCGCGTTTTAATTGGCAAAGCTCCATAATCGGCCCTACATATTCATTAGGAGCCATCATGGTTGCTTTTACATAAGGCTCTTCTACACGATCTATTTTCTGAGGATCCGGCAAATTAGACGGGTTATCTACCTTTAATTCAGTGCCATCTGTCATGTGTACGTGATAAATAACACTTGGTGCCGTGGTAATTAAGTCTATTTTGAATTCGCGCTCAATTCGCTCTTGAATGATTTCCATATGAAGAAGACCTAAGAAACCACAGCGGAAACCAAATCCAAGTGCTTGGGATGTTTCCGGTTCAAATTGAAGGGCGGAATCATTTAACTGAAGCTTTTCAAGGGCTTCACGAAGGTCATTAAATCTAGCTGTATCAATTGGATAAAGTCCGCAATACACCATTGGATTTAATTTCCGGTAACCTGGAAGGGGATCTGTCGTTCCATTTTTCGCATTCGTAATTGTATCACCAACACGAGTATCCCCGACATTTTTAATCGAAGCTGTTAAAAAACCAACATCACCAACGGTTAATTCATCAAGTAACGTTGCTTTAGGAGTAAATACTCCAACTTCATTTACTTCGAATTCTTTTCCAGTGGCCATCATTTTAATCTTATCGCCGACTTTTACTGATCCTTCAACGACACGGATATAGGCAACAACACCACGATATGCATCGTATAATGAATCGAAAATGAGTGCCTTTAATGGTGCTTCAGGGTCTCCAGTTGGAGCCGGAACGGTCTTTACTACTTGTTCAAGAATCTCTTCAATACCAATTCCTGCTTTAGCAGATGCTAAAACTGCTTCAGAGGCATCTAAGCCAATTACTTCTTCAATTTCATTTCGAACCCTTTCAGGTTCTGCACTTGGCAGGTCTATTTTATTTATAACAGGTAGAATTTCAAGGTTGTTATCGAGGGCAAGGTAAACGTTCGCTAGTGTCTGTGCTTCTATTCCTTGTGCTGCATCTACGACTAAAATCGCCCCTTCGCAGGCAGCAAGGCTCCTTGATACCTCATACGTAAAATCGACGTGTCCCGGTGTATCAATTAAATGAAAAATATATTCTTCTCCATCTTTTGCTTTATATTTAAGCTGGACAGCATTTAACTTAATCGTAATGCCTCGTTCTCGTTCAAGATCCATTGAATCGAGCAGCTGGTCTTTCATTTCACGTGATGAAAGAGCGTTGGTTTTCTCTAAAATCCGATCTGCCAATGTTGATTTACCATGGTCAATATGGGCAATAATCGAAAAATTTCTAATTTTTGATTGTCGTTTGAGTTTTTCTTCTTTGTTCATGTCGTTCACTCCTACTATACTCGCACATGTACACTATTTTTGATTATATCAGCAGGTAAATCAAGATTCAATGAAAAAAAGAAAAGCTGAAGCGCCTTGCCCAGAGGCTTATGACCTCGAGCCCCTAGGCGCTGGAGCTGGACAATTCTAAAAGCGGCCTGTGTAATGGGCCGCTTTCAAAATTTTTCATTCGGTAATTTTCTTTATCAGTTTTCCAGATGCGCCTGAGAGCCCGTCCGATAATTTCTTTCCCATTGAGGAGAAGAAATTAAAGGCACTTATTTCCTCTAGCTTCTTCTTTTTTGCTTCTATATCATGACTGGAAATATCCTTCCCAAGAAAGATTGCATTTAAGTCTTTGTCGGTTTCATTGATGGAAACAGCATTTTGAAAATTCGGATCCTCATAGCCTTTCATTTTATGAATTCCATCATTAGCTAATTGCATTCCTGCTAAAACTGAGATAAACATTAGCGCTGCAACCCCTAAGCTTTTTAGCATGAACATCTTCATAAGCGTACTCCCAACTTCTATTGTTTATTTGTTGATTGTTCAACATCCTGATTAACCTTTTCGGCCTGCCAGAAATATTCACTAAACACGTCAGCCAGTGCATCGGCCGATCGATTTAATTCATCAAAGGTATTATCTACACCGCCAAATTCAATTAAGATCGCATTATCTGAAAGGTTTTGATTATAGACAGCATTTCCACCCATCTTCACGATCACACCCCTGCTCAGACCTTTATATTTTTTTTGCATAAGGTTATGGAGTTCAGTTGCTAATTTTTCATTTTTTTCATGATTCGCGTTTTTGCCGCCAATGATAAAAGCAAGCTTGGCATAGGACTTTCCATTAATGTTAACTGTTGTTTGAGGTTTCCGTTTAGAATCCCTATGAATATCGATAAAATAATGTAAATCACGATCTGACGCCATTGCCGTTTGTACAATAGAGCGGGATTCTTGGTAAGAATTCGCATAATTTAAGCCTTTTTTATTTAAGTTCGCCTGTACATCAGTCTTATCTATAAAGGTTCCAATTCCTCTATCCTCTAAACTTGTTTTTAAATGATCGCCAATTTTTGTCACGTTGATTTGCGAATGATAGGCTAAGTCCGGGTTGGTGACTCCTTTAAGATAAGGTAAATAGGATTCCCGATTATGTGTAAAGTAAAGATATACGACCTTTCTATCGCCTGTTGTCTGCCCAGGTGTTGGACGAGGATTCTCATCATCCGGCTTGTCCAAACCTTCTATATTTTGCAAGGCTGCTTCACGTTCCGCCTTCATTATTTCGATTGGCGGCGAGGATTCTATTGGCATATTGGTATAATTCGTTCCCTCACCTGCCACGACAATTTGTCCATCAAATTGAAAAAATCCGGGCAATTCTCGGCCAAGCAAGCTTCGTGGGTCATTCAAATTAATATTGCTAGACAGTTTAAATACTAAATTGGTCAATTTGGGGGCGGTTGTCCAATTATTATCTACCTTTAAAAAATGATGATTTTCCCATCCCATCAATTGATACAGCAGTTCGCCGTTCACATTCATGGTCGCTTGGTTAACGGAAGTCGACATTAATCGATATTGTGGTTTTAACGAGGTTAACAACCCACTAATAGAGAAAATCAATAGCAAAAACAAAAAAAGTGCTGCACCGGCTTTCAATAGACTTGTCCCTTGCACCATCACAAACGTTCCTGAAGATTTAGATTTCATGGTTCCACCTCGCAAAACGGATTCTAGTAAATCCTATGACATTGCTAGAGTTGGTAGAACCACATTTTTATAAATAAGAGATTTTCTCGAGGGGCCAATAGGGCCCCCAAAAAAATTTGCTATCTCGTATAGTATCCAGCATTCTCCTGATCAACCGCACTGTGGAGCGAGGAATTCAGACCATTGGCAATTAAATTTGCCATATCTTCAATAAAAACATCGACTTCCTTAGGTGTTACCATTAAATTATGGCCAAGCGGGGACAAAACTTCATAAATTAACTTTCTTTTCTCCTCATCAGGGAGTGTCCCAATCATTCCAAGAAAGGTTTTCCGATGCTTTTCTTCAGGCATATCTTCTTCTGTCAATTTGCGTCGTTCACCAAAGCTCATTCCTGCCGGAGCAAGCGCCCGTGATGGACGATTTCCTTCCTTCATCTCTTTACCAAAATGTTTTAGAATGTAGTCAATCGTGTCACTTGTAATGGATACTGCATCCACTACTGTTGGTACACCAATAGCGATTACAGGAATTCCTAATGTTTCCTTACTTAATTCCTTTCGCTTGTTCCCTACACCTGAACCAGGATGAATACCTGTATCGGAAATTTGAATCGTAGAATTAACCCTTTCGATTGAACGCGATGCCAAGGCATCTATCGCAATTACAAAATCGGGTTTTGTTTTTTCTACCACCCCAAAAATAATATCGCTCGTTTCAATTCCTGTTAACCCCATTACACCAGGTGAGAGAGCGCTGACAGAGCGATATCCTTCCTCTACATTTTCCGGCTGGAGTTGAAAAAGGTGACGTGTTACCAAGAGATTTTCACAAACCATTGGTCCCAGCGCATCAGGCGTTACATTCCAGTTCCCTAACCCAACAACAAGACATGAATCTGTCTTTTTAATTCCGGAACCTTCTAAAAAATGAGAGAATTCTTTTGCAAAAATCTCCTCGACCTTTTGCTGCACCTCTGTGTTCTGCTGTCGAATTCCCTGAACTTCCAACGTTAAATACCTGCCAGCTTTTTTTCCAAGCTGATTTTCACCTTGTTTTGTAACTTCTACTAATGAGATTTTTATATCATCAACATCTTTTTCTTTGATGATGACGCCTTCAATTTGTGAAAGATTTTCCTCCTGCTGAACAGATGCACCCTTGCCAGCAAGGACCATTTCCCTTGCTTCAATTGCCAAATCTGTTCGAACAGAATACTGACTTAAGTCGACAGACTCACCCATTTGAAATCACTCCTATCGAAAAATCGCCTTAAAATAGAAACTATTTCCTATTTTTACCCCTTTTCGATAAAAACATGCAGGGTAAACTAAGTAAGAAGGTAATTTCTATATTGCAATATAGGGTACCATTTGATAAAATAGCTCTTGTTGCGAATTATGAATAATGAATGTTAAGTCGAGTTCATATAGTCTCGATTCTTTGTAGGAGGTGAAAGTAATGCCTAACATTAAATCTGCTATTAAGCGTGTAAAAACAAGCGAAGCTCGTAATGCTCAAAATACAACTGCTAAATCTGCAATGCGTACTGCTGTTAAGAAAGCAGAAGCTGCTATTTCAACTAACGATGCAGCTGCTGCAAAAGAAACATTAGTAACTGCTGCTAGTAAATTAGACAAGGCTGCTGCAAAAGGTCTTATCCATAAGAATGCTGCTGCTCGTAAAAAATCTCGTCTAATGAAAAAAGCTAACTCTCTATAATAAAAAAAACGATTCCTTATTAAAGGAATCGTTTTTTTTATTTCTTTAAACGAAACAATAGCATTTCGATTAATAATGATTTATTCATCCCGCCCGTTTTCATCTGATAGTCCGCATCGGCTATGAGACCCATTAAATGAGATAAGTCTTCATCAGTAAAGCTGGCTGCCTGTCCGAGAGCAAGCTTTACACGGAACGGGTGAGTTTTTAAATATCCAGCAATTTGCTGTTGCCCATATCCTCTTCTTGAGAGCTCTTTTACCTGATAAATTAATCTAAATTGCCCTGCCAGGAGAGCCAGTATTTTAATAGGTTCTTCATTTTGTTTTAACAAATCAAAATAAATTCTCAATGCTTCATCAAGTTTCCGCTGAACTACCTTTTCAACTAAGGTAAAAATGTTTTGCTCTAGTGATCTTGCCACTAATTGCTCAACAATCGATACATCAATTCTTTTTTTCTCCGCAGCATATAAAGCCAGTTTTTCTATTTCACTTGAAAGCATAAACATATTGGTTCCGCTAAGTGCCAGCAATTGGTCAATCGCGTCTTGCTCAAATTCAATTCCACAGGATTTCGCCCTTGATTTCACCCAGTTTTTTAATTCAAACTCATTTAATTTTTTTGCTTCGACTATTTCAGCGTTCCTTTTTAATTCCTTTGTGATTTTCTTTCGTTCATCCAATTTCTCATAGGGAGCAGAAATAACCATAATCGTGTATGGTGCTGGCTCCTTTAGATATGCTTCAAATCGTGTTATATTATGGTCCACTTTTTCTTTTGTTTTTTCGGCAGTTAAAAAAGCAGGATTATGTAAAAAAATAACCTTTCTATCACCAAGAAAAGGGAAGGTTTCTGCATCTTCCAAGGCTAATTCGATTGGTGTTTCCTCTAAATCATACGCAGCGAAATTAAATTCCTTCTCCTCTTCCCCTAAAACGGTGTTTAAAAGGAGTTGTTTTGTTTCATTGATTAAAAATGCCTCTGTTCCATATAATAAATAAATAGGGGCAAATTCCCTTTGCTTTATTTTCTTCCAAACATCTAATACCATTTGCCCAGCGCTCCCCTTCATTTCACTCACATATTATCGTAAAGAAGCTTGGACGATTTGACAAGTATTTAAAGGGAATTAGCGCTTTTCTAAAAAGTGCCAATTCCCGATCTATAATGAACGCCAGCATCAAGGCCCTAGGAACTTCTTCATGCTTGCGGAATTTCTTTGTAATCATAGTGTAGCCCGCGCCTAATTAAACTATTTTGACAACACTTGTCAGTTATTGAAAGCAATTTGAGGCAGGCTGGATTTTTTCAGGCGAATGGCTTATACTATATCTTGAAATAGGAGGGGTAAATCGTGAACGAATTTGAAAAAAACATAGTAAGTAAACGTAACGATGCAATTGATTCAGGAGTTGGTTTTGGGGTTTCTTTTGGTTTTTTTGCGATTATGTTTATTATTGCAACAGTTATTAAGCTAATTGGTTCTTAATAAATGGCTACATATGAGTAACTAAAAAGGGCTGCAATAAATGCAGTCTTTTTTAGTTCTGTGATAATTGCTATATCCTATGGCAAATAGGTTGAAAAGGTTCCTTTTCCCTGGTAAAAACGATATGTAATTGCTCCCTGTATATCAGTCCGATAAATCTTAACTTTAGCCGTCCTTAAACGTTCGAGCACTTCCTGATGGGGATGGCCAAATCGATTATGCTCACCTGCAGAAATTAACGCAACACTCGGCTTTATTTGATCTATGAAGGCTTCCGCGCTCGATGTTCTGCTTCCATGATGGCCTGCTTTAAGCACATTTATTTTTAAATGAGGATAGTTTTTGATGATTGCTTCCTCTCCTTCCTGGTCCAAATCTCCGCCCAAAAACCAGCTGACTCCCCCTATTTGAGCAATCATGGCAATCGAACCACGATTCCGTTCACCTACAAAATTTTTTTCCGGCGAAAGAATATAAAATTCATTTTCCCCACTGCCCCAATGACTTCCCTTTGAAATTTTAATTACAGAAATCCCTTTCTTTTTTGCCATTTTAATAATGGCGCGTTCTGTATCCGAAGGATCGTGAACAGACGGCATTAGGATTTGATTTACTTTTATCTCCTTTAGAATGGAAAATGTCCCTCCTATATGATCCATATCACCATGAGTAAGAATAAGTTTATCAATCTTAGTAATTCCTTTTCCCTTTAAGAACGGAACCACCACATCCCGTCCCACTTCATACGGTTTTTCCTTCTCCTTCCAACTTTCCTCCGTAAATTGCATCGTCCCGCCGGTATCAATAAGGTAGGTGCCATTATCGTGAGGGAAATGAAGCAAAATACTGTCACCTTGTCCGACATCAATCAATGTCACTTCGCCAAATGGATTTAGAAAGTTCCAACTCGGCTGGAAAATAAATAACACAAACGTAATTGATATTAGATGCGCATTTCTTTTTAAAGTGGACCTTGATTCCCAAATATAAAAAATCCTGAAAATAATGAGAATATAAATTATAAGGAGAAATTTGTTTGGTCTTCCTGGAACAAACGAAGTAATCGAAAAATCAGCTAGAACGCCAATAAGATGATTAAAAAAATTTATTATCAATAAAAATAGTGAGTTTAGGAAGGACGGTGTATGATGAAAAACGATTTGGATGAAAAACAATAAATATAAACCCGGCATGTAAACAAAAGAGAAAAGCGGTATGTATAACATATTGGCGAATATCCCAATCATGGACATTCCAAAGTAATGATAAAGTATAAAGGGAAGTGCCGCCAATTGGGAAATGATCGAAGTAAACAGCATCTTTTCCCCATTTGAGTGATATCCATTAAGAATTGAACTTGATGACAAAATAATGACAAAGCTTACGGAAAAGGAAAGCTGAAAACCGATATCAAAAAGAACCAGCGGACTAAAAAATATATATAACATACATGCCAAACTAATAGCATCAATGGGCAAAAGTTTGAGAATTCTTTTCCACTTACCCGTAATTAAAAAAAGCATAATCATAAGCGCTGACCGTATTACCGACGGGGACGCTCCAGTTAAGATTACATAAATTGGAATAACTATAAGCAAGAAATTCAACATGAACTGCCGGGTTAAACCCATTCGGATGCCGATAAAAAAAACCATTGCGATAAGCAAGGAGACATGAAGGCCTGAAATAGCTAATAAATGGACAATTCCCGTTTGTTGATAATCCCCAAGGAGTTGACTGTCAAGCATACTTCTATCACCAAAAATTAACGCTGCTGAAAGTGAGGCGATTTCCGGCGGAAAATGATTTTCAAGGTAGCGTACACCCATAAAACGAAGCTGTTTAATTATGACTGTCGCAGACTGATGAACTGGAGCGCAATTCTGAAGGGGGCTTCCTTGGATTTCAACAATCCAGAAGATTTCATTAGAGGATAAATAATTACGGTAATTAAAGCCATTAGGATTTTTGGCAACTTTCGGTTTTTCCAAAGTGCCAGCTGCCCTGCATAAATACCCATAAAAACTTCGACTATGTAACAGGTTTTTTTCATGTCCGGATTGGACGGAATAGCGGATTAATACTTTCTCTTTGTACTTGTGATCGATAGCCTGAACCTGCAACAAATCCCCATCAATTTTGGGATCTTGGATATATTCAAGAAGAAAGCCCGTTTCTGTTCCTGGTATTTTTGTTTTATTTTTAATAACAGCAGAATGTCCAGTTAAGAAAAATACGAATACAATTGCAAAAATAAGCAATAGTTGTTGATTGTTAAATCTCTTGTATTTATATAAAACATAAAGATAGGTCACGGTTAAAAGAAAAAAGGGAAGAAATTTACTAAGTACGCATAACTCCGCTAATAAGGCAGCGATTGCAAAATACACAAATTTTCCGTACATTTTTTCCTCCAATTTTGTAGTAATTTTTGAGGGATAAGAATCGCCGGCGTTTAAACCGGCGATTTTTGAGGATTATTGATTAACCTTTCGAAAATCGATAATTGGTTCAGTTAGCTCTACTTTTTCTATCTTAACATGTGCTTGGTCAAATAATTCGATGGCATGAGGGTGATTTTTATAATCCTCAGCATAATAGACCGTTTTAATGCCCGCCTGGATAATGGCCTTACAGCATTGTAAGCATGGAAAATGGGTAACATATATTTCAGAATCGGCTGTAGGAACACCAAACTTAGCGCACTGCAAGAGTGCATTCATTTCCGCATGTATGGTTCTTACACAATGGTTATCAATTACATAGCAGCCTTTATCAATACAATGGTCACCACCAGCAATCGATCCGTTGTAGCCTCCTGCAATTATTCGCTTATCTCTGACAATTGTCGCTCCCACTGTAAGTCGGGTACATGTGCTTCTTAGTGCGAGCAAATGACTTTGTGCCATAAAATATTGATCCCAGGAAATCCGCTTCATTTTCTCCCACTCCCTATAAAAAATCTTTTTATTTAAAGTGTAAACGGCTTGGACAAATTGGTCAAATGAAGTATTTAATGAACAACGACCAAATCCTTTAACTTTTCGAAGGTTTTATCGCCGATTCCGCTTATGTTCTTTAAATCCTCAACTTCTTTAAAAGGACCGCTCGTGTTCCGGTATTCGATGATTGCAGCTGCCTTTGAAGGTCCGATTCCCGGAAGGTTTTGCAATTCGTTTTCTTCGGCTTTATTAAGATTAATTTTCCCCTCATTTTGAGCCGCACTACCAGATAATACTGTACCTCCAGAAGATCCTAGTACAGCACCTGCCTCCCCCTTCGCTGGAATAAAGATAACCATTTCGTCCTGGACATGCTCAGCAAAATTCACCTGGCCTTGATCAGCTTGGTCCGTTAACCCGCCAGCCCGGCTAATAACATCAATTACCCTTTCATCTGTGTTGGCTTGATAAACCCCTGGCTGCTTAATCTGTCCCTTAACATCCACCATAATTTTATCAGTTACTTTCGTTTGTTTTTCCTGCTGATTATTTACCTCTTCTTTTTCTTTTGTTTGAGGGGTGGTGTTTTCCATACTCACGGTTTGGTTTGATGTGGACGGGGCATCATTACCCATATAGAAATAATAAAGTCCGCCAAAAGCTACCATTGAAGCAAGGATAACATATAACTTGTGCTCAATTAACCATTCTTTCAATTGGATTCATCCTTTCTAAAGGTATATTTCATTAACGGTTTTCATATTGTTATAAGAGAATCTTTCATGTGAAGGAGGGTCGTATCAATGAATATAGGCATCATCGGCACCGGAAATATGGGGACGATTTTAGTCGAGGCTTTGATTGATGGAAAAGCAATCTCCCCTTCTTCAGTAATGATTACAAATAGAACAAAGGCAAAAGCGATACTGCTTAAAGATAAATATAATAATATAAAAATTGCGGCGAATGCAGTGGAAGTTGCGGCTGAGTCCGATTTAATATTTATTTGCGTGAAACCATTACAGATTTTTAAAATACTTGATGAGATAAATCCCTATTTAGGCAAGGAAAAATGCCTCGTTTCCATAACAAGCCCAGTCAGTACAAGCCAAATTGAAAAAAAAGTTTCTTGTTCCGTAGTCCGGGTAATCCCTAGTATCACAAATCGTGCATTAGCTGGAGTTTCATTAACTACCTTTGGAGAAAATTGCAGCGACCATTGGAGAGTAGAAGTTGAAAAATTAATTACGAAGATATCTGTGCCAGTTTCTATCAATGAAAAAATTACGAGAGTTGCCTCTGATATTGTTAGCTGCGGACCTGCATTCTTCAGCTATTTACTTCAGGGTTTTATAAATGCAGCAGTGAAAGAAACGGAAATTGATGAAGAAACTGCAACAATATTTGCCAGTGAGATGGTCGTGGGACTTGGTGAATTGTTAAAACAAGGTCATTATACCTTACCGTCACTTCAGGAAAAGGTTTGTGTAAAGGGCGGGATAACAGGTGAAGGAATTAAAGTATTGGAGAATGAGGTTGGCGATATGTTTGAACACCTATTTCAAGCCACACACGCTAAATTTAAAGAGGACCTTTCTAAGGTAGAGGGACAATTCTCTAATCATTAATTCGCTAAATTAAGACAAATTCCTCCTATATTTTTATAAAAAAGCCATCTTTTTAAAAAAAGATGGCTTTGATTATTTTTTTCTAGCGGCGAAAAAGATTCTTTCGGAATGATCTTTTGGTGCAGTGTTTTCAAAATCCCCACTAATTTCTAACAAGTCAAATCCGGCATCGCTTAACCAATTCGAGTATTGTTGAATAGAATAGGTCTGTTGTAAATGAAGTTCATCATAGCGGTCATATTTTCCCGATTTTTCATCCAATACAAAAAAGCTCAGCTCATGTTCCACACTATTAGGCTTTTCACCAGGGAAGCTATTCCATATATAGGACACATGATCATCACTATGAGCAAAAGTCTGATTGATGAAAACCTCGGTCATTTTGTAGATTGAGTGCACATCAAAAATAAAAATTCCTGTTTGACTTAAATGCTGGTAAACATTAAAAAAGGTATTCTTTACTTCTTCCTCAGATTCAAGATAGTTCAATGAGTCACAAAAAATACCGATAACATCAAATTCTCCATGGCCTTCCAAATCAGCCATGTTTTGTTGAAAAAAAGGAATCTTTAATCCAGCTTTCTCTCCTTTTGTATGAGCTACAGCCAGCATATCGGCAGACAAATCGACGCCCGTTACTTGATAGCCCTCCTCAGCAAAACGGACCGAAAGCTCTCCTGTGCCGCAAGCTAAATCAAGTAATCGTATTGGTCCTTCGCCAATACCAAATCTTACAAGTCTATCTTTGACAAACTGGACCCACTCTTCATACGGTGCATCCTTCATCAGTTCATCGTAAAGATAAGCAAACTGTTCATAACTCATGAATTTAGCTCACTGCGGATATCCTCTAACGGAGCATCTCCCCATAACCGTTCTAAATTATAATAGCTTCGTTCATCACGATGAAAAACATGGGCCACAACATCCCCTAAATCAATCAATACCCATCTAGCTTCATCAAAACCTTCAATCCTTTTTACATCATAGCCATTTTCCTGTGCCTTTTCTTTCATCTCTCTGGCAATAGCCTGGACTTGTTTATCCGAATTACCATGGCAAATAATAAAGTAATCCGCAATTAAGGAAATTCCCTTCATATTTAATGCCATTATATCTTCTGCCCGCTTATCATCAGCTGCTTTTACGGTAATTTTTAGTAACTCATGTTTATCCATTAATCAATCCTCCAAATTTTTTATTAGGTCATTATACGTATGAAAAGTATCCGGGTATACCCTTTGATTCTTTTTCATTAAGAATACAATCGTATTTTGAACCGCTTTAATTAATGCTTTATCCAAGCTTTCCTTTGCCATTTCCCTTACCTCATCGACCCCTGGGAAATGTCTTCCTGGTTCAATATAGTCTGCCAAATAAATAATTTTTTCAAGAAGTGTCATTCCCGGCCTGCCGGATGTATGGTAGCGGATTGCATCCAATACATCACGGTCAGATATTCCAGCTTCCTTCTCAACTAAATATGTACCTACAGGTGCATGCCATAGCTCAGCATTATATTCGAGCAAATCCTGTGGAAAACTCTTTGTAGCAATAATTTCTTTCATTTCATCCTTTGGACGAAATTTTGCATAATCATGAAAAATCGCCGCTAGTTCGGCTTTTTTTTCATCTGCACCATATTGGTTAGCTAAGGTAATGGCGGTTTTCATTACCCCTAAGGTATGCTGGTAGCGATGTTCGGTTAATTGTATCTTTACTAACTGTAAGGCCCTTTCACGTTCCATATAGCTGTTTCTCCTCGATATAAGAAATAACGGAATCTGGCAGTAAATAACGGACCGTCTTCCTGCTTTTTACTCTCTCTCTGATCATACTTGAAGAGATATCCAATGCTGGTACGTCAACATAGTGGACAGGGTAATTGGTTTGATGGCTATAATGCGGCCGATCAACACCAACAAATTGAACGAGCTTTACGAGCTCGTCAATTTTATGCCAGTTTGGTAAATACTCAATCATATCTGCCCCAATAATAAAGAAGAATTGATGGTCAGGAAATTCGTCATTGATTAACTTCATTGTCTCAACTGTATAGGATGGTCCCTCCCTTTCAAGTTCAATGGACTGAATTTGAAAAGCATGATTATCCCCTATCGCTAACTGAAGCATATGAAGCCGATCTTCATTATTTACTTTATCAGTTTTTTTCTTGTGCGGAGGCTCCTGATTTGGCATAAACCAAATCTCATCAAGCTGAAGAGCGAAAAGAACCTCATTTGCAATCAAAAGATGTCCGAAATGCGGCGGATCAAAGGTACCGCCCAAAATTCCAACTTTCTTCATGCTCCACCGCCTCAATTTTATGGAAGAGTAATTTGCTTCTTCTCTACTGATTCTTTATAAAGGACAATTGTATTTCCGATAATTTGTACGATTTCCGCACCTGCACCCTCTGCCAGCTGCTCGGCAACTACGTTTTTGTCTTCTTCACAGTTTTGCAAAACGCTCACTTTAAAAAGCTCTCTCGCTTCAAGAGCATCCGCTACTTGTTTAATCATATTTTCATTCACGCCGCCTTTTCCTACTTGAAAAATAGGGTCGAGGTGGTGTGCCTTTGAACGTAAGAATCTTTTTTGTTTACCTGTTAACATGTTTTTCCTCCTAGTTGATTTAACACATTTTCCCGCATTCTCTCTGCATCAGGAAAAATTCCGGTCCATTTTTCAAAAGCAAGTGCTCCCTGATAAACAAACATATCGATGCCGTTTTGGATGCTTGCTCCTTTTGCTTTCGCTTCCTGCAAAAATAGTGTCTCAATCGGGTTGTATATTATATCACATACTAATGCTTGTTTCTTTATATTTGTTACGTTTAGCGGCAGTTCCGCAATTTTTGGTGACATGCCACTTGTCGTGGTTTGAATGATTAAATCATATTCCTCTAAGTTTCTGCTTGCCTCATCTAATGAATATGCGTTCGATGAAATACGGTATGGGCAAGCTTCAATAAGCCCAGAAGCCTTTTCCACCGTACGATTTGCAATGTCTATTGCCAGCGCCTTTTCCTTAGCTAAAGTAAAATAAATCCCTCTTGCAGCTCCACCTGCTCCAATGAGTAACACTTTCTTTCCTTCTATTGAAAGCATGTGAGACGTTAATCCCCTTAAGAATCCAGGGCCATCGGTATTATAACCGATTAATTTGCCCCCAACATTGACAACAGTATTAACTGCTCCAATATTTAACGCTAACTCCTCTACTTCATCGAGGAAGGGTATAATGGCGCTTTTATGTGGAACCGTTATATTAAATCCACCCACGCCAAGTGCTTTCAATCCTTTAACAGCATCCTCCAAGTCATCATTCTTGACATGAAAAGGCAGATATTGACCATCAATCTGATAATACGAAAATAAATCATTATGCATAATGGGAGACATGGAATGTCCAATTGGATCCCCTAGTACTGCAAATAATTTTTTCATTGGTATCTCCTCATCCCAAATTCTATTCTTTAAATTAAAGATTTTCGAATTAGCGTTTGAACTCCTTTAGGTACGTAAGCAACAACTTTTGCCCCAGGCTCATTCACCGTTATCCAGCCAAGCCCCGAAAATACAATATCTGTCTTTGCTTCTTTAATGATAAATTCCTGTTTAACGAGTTCAGGGAACGAATCTAGTTGTTCCATCCGAGGAGGGGTCAGCATTTCTCCTACATGCTTTTCATAAACCTCAGTAGCATTTTCCGTTTTTGTTCTGTGAATATTAATTTCATTTGAAACATAACAAACAAAGGATCTTCTTCCTCCGCTTACATAATCAAAGCGGGCAAGTCCGCCAAAAAACAAGGTCTGGCCCTCATTTAATTGAAAAACCTTCGGCTTTATTTCCTTTTTCGGTGTAATCACTTTTAAATCTTTTTTATCAACAAAATGAGCCATTTGATGATGGTTGATGATGCCTGGTGTATCAATTATTGCTTTTTCATCATCCAAAGGAATTTCAATAATATCTAAAGTAGTTCCAGGAAAATGAGAAGTGGTAATAACATCTGCCTCCCCTGTTACCTCTTTAATAATTCTATTAATAAACGTCGATTTTCCAACATTTGTACATCCAACAATATAAACGTCCTTACCCATTCGAATTTCATCGATTGCTGCTGCCGTTTCTTTAATATTCAAGCCCTTTGCAGCACTAACAAGGAATACCTCCTCTGCCCTCAGGCCAAGTTCGCGGGCTTCTTGTTTCATCCAATGAATTAATTTATTATGATTAACCGATTTAGGTAATAAATCGACCTTATTTCCTACAAGCAGAACTTTGTTTCTACCTACAAAACGATGCAAACCAGGCAGCCAGCTGCCATTAAAATCAAAAATGTCGACAATCATGACGATTAATGCATCAGATTTACCAATTTCATTTAATATTTTTAAAAAGTCATCGTCGGTTAGGTCCACATCTTGAACTTCATTATAATGCTTTAAACGAAAGCAACGCTGACATATAATTGTTTCCTTTTCCAAGGCGGAAGCAGGTGCAAATCCTATTTTGGCAGGATCTTCTGTTTGAACCTTTACACCGCAGCCCATACATACATATTGTTGGTCAATCACAGCCTATTCCTCCCACTGAAGCATGCCTTTTTTGCGGAACCAATTCAAAATTCTTCGTTCTGCAAAGCGGTTAAATTTTGTAAAAAAGCCGTCTGTCTGCGCTACAGGAACAACAAGTATCGTATGGAACCCGCTTCGGTTTCCTCCCAGTACATCCGTTAATAATTGGTCGCCAATAACAACTGTCTCTTCTTTCTTTAGACCCATTTGTTGCAGGGCTTTGTGAAAAGCAGGTCCCATTGGCTTTTTAGCGCGAAAAATAAACGGGATATTGAGCGGATCGGAAAAAGCCTTTACTCTTTCTTCATTGTTATTAGAAACAATTGTGACAAGGATATTGTGTTTTTTAATTTCATCAAACCATCTTATCAAAGCAGGAGTCGCATTAGGGCGGTCCCATTCGACTAATGTATTATCCAAATCTGTGATAATCCCTTTAACTCCGCGTCCCTTTAATTGTTGCGGTGATATATCAAGAATGCTCTTCACATGTTCATCCGGTAAAAATTGTTTTAACACTAAGCTTACACCTCGTTGATTTTTAAATAGACTTCATAGCACTTCTCATCATAACCAATTTTAACCTTTGATACAAAGAATAAATGTCATGTTCTTATTGTTCATCAAAACATGACAATACATGAGATTCAAAAATATGGCGAATTGATAAATAATAAAAAAATATTTTTCGACAAATTTCAGCAATCTCAGACTCTGTGGATAACGTTATTAACATTATACCCATTGAATCAGTCAGTTTTCCTCCCTTTATAAACAAATTAATCACAAGTTATCCACTGGATTATGTGGATAATTAGAACGATTGTTCTATAGGAATAAATTTGGTAGATTTAGGGTACACCAATTGAACGTACTATTTTATGTTTGCTAATCGGCAAATAGAACCTTTAATATCCAAATCGGAGGTGGATTCTGACGTGCGGAAACTGTCAGATGAATTATTAATCGAATCCTATTTTAAAGCAAGAGAACTAAAATTAAGTCCAGAATTTATTAATCTTATTGAATCCGAAATTCACCGACGTTCCTTATTCAATAAAATCAAAATGACATCATAATTATCAAAACTGCCCTTTGAGGGCTTTTTTTTTATGTAAACAACGGCACAGTATACGTGCCGTTATTTTAAGAACCAAGTTGCTTTAAAGATCCTATTCTTTCCCCCACCTTAATTTCCTTAGGAGTTTGAAGATTAGCTTCAACCTGGAAAATATCCTTTTCAAAAAGCAGAACAACCGTGGATCCAAATGTGAAATAGGCCATTTCAGCACCCTTTTCTAACTCAGAGCCCTTATGTGTGGTTTCGATGGAATTAACAAACATTGCGCCAACCTTTACAATTGCCACATGACCAAATTCTGTTTTCACTTCCGTAATGACGCGGTAGTTTTTTGCAAGCGTTCGGACTCCGTATTTTAACCCCAATTTATTAACTGGATATGATTTTGCACCAAGTGTCCATTGGTTTGTTACCGTTCCATTTACAGGACTATGGATACGGTGATAATGACTTGGACTTAGATAAAGAATCATATATGTACCGTTTAAATATTTTGAAAGCAGTTCACGGTTCCCAAGCATCTCATCAATGGAATAGGTCTTCCCTTTTACGATAATGTCACTTTTATCATTGATGGAACCAACATCTTCAATGACAGCATCCACTGGGCTCGTTACGGAGTCATAATCTTTATTAATAATCCTCGCTTCACTTTTCAAGGTTCTAATAAACAGATCATGAAGGGTTGGATATTCTGACAAGCCTTTCTCCATTTCTTCTTGATTCAATTGATAGATTCTAGCGAAGGATGGTACGATAAACCGACTCGCACGCGAACGGGCAAAGCTCTTTAATATGCTGGATGTCCACCTTCCATTCGTTAATTCAATCAAGAGACGATAAATAGTTTGCAACATTAAATGACCCCCAAATAGTGTAAAAATACTCTTTACGAAAAAGCATAAAACGCTTAGAATTAAATAATATAGAATAAACTCAAGAAATGGAATTCCCTTCTGTCTTTTAAAAAAGGAGTGATGAGGAGAAATGTTTTTGTTGGACTTTTTGGATCAAACCATCAAAAAGCTTAAATCCCAAACAGCAAATGTTATTACGTTAACAAATTTATCATTGGGCGGGTTTGCAATCATTTTCGCACTTCATGCCAATAATCTTAGATTAAGCTTATTGCTTATTTTTATTGCAGCCTTGGCAGATCGTTTTGACGGCTTGATTGCAAGAAAGTTTCATATCGAATCAGAACTCGGTAAACAATTGGATTCCATGAGTGATATTATATCATTTGGAGTG
Organism: Neobacillus sp. NRS-1170; assembly: GCF_050468025.1. NCBI lineage: Bacteria > Bacillati > Bacillota > Bacilli > Caryophanales > Bacillaceae > Neobacillus > Neobacillus sp. NRS-1170. Next base: position 80,375 of record NZ_JBITPF010000038.1, read on the forward strand.
GCTCCTGCACTATTGCTATACCAGGGAGTTTTGCATGAATTCGGCGGACCGGGCACATTTTTCACTGTATTTTACATTGGTTGCGGTGCATTTAGACTTGCACGTTTTAACATTACAGAAAGCAATGGATATTTCACTGGTTTACCGATCACTGCAGCAGGCTGCTTAGCCACCTTAAGCTTTTTGGCCATTAACTACGTACCATCCCAAACGTTCTTATTTATTATTATTATTCTATCCTTCCTAATGGTCAGCTCCTTTAAGCTTAAAAAAGTTTAATAATTCAGAAATTCAAAAATAACTTGCTTGGACAATAGCCAAGCAGGTTATTTTTTTTTAAACAATAAAATTTTCTGGACAGACACAATTTCCCGTTTTCTTCATAGGAATTAGTAATAGGCAGAAGCCCAAAAAAGATACGGGGGTGGAAGTAGATGTCTGGAATCTTGACAGCTCTTGGCTACTTAGTTAAAGAGTTTTTGTTTCTTGTATCCTATGTTAAAAATAATGCCTTTCCTCAACCCCTATCTGCTGCAGAAGAAAGGAAATATCTACGATTAATGGCAGAAGGGGATTCGCATGCACGCAATATGTTAATTGAACATAATTTACGCTTAGTTGCCCACATTGTCAAAAAGTTCGAAAATACCGGCGAAGATTCGGAAGATTTAATCTCCATCGGAACCATCGGATTAATAAAAGCGATTGAAAGCTACTCAGAGGGTAAAGGGACAAAACTCGCTACCTACGCTGCACGATGTATTGAAAATGAAATACTGATGCATTTGCGGGCGTTGAAGAAAACGAAAAAAGACGTTTCCCTGCATGACCCCATTGGTCAAGACAAAGAGGGGAATGAAATTTCCTTAATTGATGTTTTAAAGTCGGAATCAGAAGATGTCATAGATACAATCCAGTTAAATATGGAGCTTGAGAAAATAAAGAAATATATTGAGGTACTTGATGATCGGGAAAAGGAAGTGATTATCGGACGCTTTGGCCTTGATTTGCAGAAAGAAAAAACACAGCGCGAGATAGCCAAAGAACTTGGAATTTCCCGCAGCTATGTCTCCAGAATCGAAAAGCGTGCACTAATGAAAATGTTTCATGAATTCTACCGCGCCGAAAAGGAAAAAAAGAAGAAAAATTAAAGACAAAGTTCAAAAAAGAGCTGGATTACTCCAGCTCTTTTTTACCGTCTTTCAATAGCATATTCCATGTTTTTCCACCGTCTATAGATTGGTATAAATCATTTCTATACGTAGTAAAAGCCATTTGATTTTGATTTTTTGGATTAACCGCTAAATAAGTAATTGGATTGTCATAATCAAGAAAAGGAATCGTGATATTCGTTAGCCCGCCAGAAGCAGCGTTCCAAGTTTTCAAGAAAATTGTATTGTTTTCAACACTTGAAAATAATATTGAATCGCCGTTAAACGTGAGGGCTGTAACCATAAAAGGATCTGTTATTCGCTTCATCGTATTTCCATTGTCAGTAGAATAATAAATTCCTGATCTAGTTGACATCGCCATGATATCCCCGTTTGTTGGGTGAACCGCCATCATTCCCAATGAATCTGCATCAAAATTTGTGAACGCACTTTTTTTCCAAGTTCGGCCGTTGTCTTTCGTATAATTGACACCTTGACTTAACTTATCATGTGGCTGTTCACTTATTACATAGATGGTATCACCTGAAAAGCTTGCCGCTATAAAATAAAAATCCGTATCACCATAGAAGGCTAATTTTTTGAGGGATTTTCCATTGTCATTACTTTGTACCAAACCAAGCGGGTCTTTAAAGCCTGTCCCTTTTTGCGGAATCCCACTTGATACAAACCCTTTTTTAATTGCTTGAAAGCCAATATATTCATGGTTATTTGTGGTTGTTTTGTACCATGCTGAATCTTTTAACATTTTTAAACCATCATTAGAAGCAACATAAAGACTATTATCATTTCCTGGAAAGCCAATTCCTCGTATATTTTCTAATTTGAATGATTTCGCTTCTACAATTTCAAATTTCGTTTTATTTACAGCCTCATCCTTTGGTGCTGCATTTTTTTGCTCGTTCCCGCTGCAGCCGGAAACAATCAATAAAATACCTGTTAAAATAACTTGTAATACTTTCTTTTGAATCTTCACTTTTTTCCTCCTGAATTCTAATCCCTATCCATCCACTTATACCCCAGTCCCCAGACAGTTGTCAAATATTCATCAACAGGAAAACCTGTTTTTCTTAATTTATCTCTTAGATTTCGGACATGGGAATCAACCGTCCGATCTTCTGTCGGTGCCGCATATCCCCAAATGGTTGTTAACAGGTGCTCACGGGTAAATACTTTATTTCGATTCTGCAGGAAAAGCCCCAATATCGAAAATTCTTTAGGGGTAACCGGAACATTCTTATCATGAAAAGAAACTTCATAGGAATCTTCATTTAAGGAAAGACCATTGAAGGCAACGACCCCTTTTTTACCATTCTTTCTTCTTAAAATGGCTTCAATCCTAGCGATTAGCTCCTCTTCATCAAATGGTTTAGAAATATAATCATCCGCACCCATTTTTAGGCCTTTTACAACATCTATTTTATCACTGCGAGCGGTTAACATGATAATGGGGATATCCCAATTTTTTCGTATCTCCAGGCATGCCTCCCAGCCATCCATTTCGGGCATCATTACATCCAATAAGATGAGATCTGCCTTTTCCTCCTCTAAATAATGAATTGCCTTAATTGCAGATGTCATTTTTATACACGTATATCCCTTTGGTGACAAATAGAGGGAAAGTAAATCTAACATCCTCGCTTCATCATCTATCACTAGAATTTTTTTCAAGTGCTACCTCTCCCCGATTAAATCTAGAATAAATTATACTACAATTGGTTAAAACAGATGTGAATTTCGTTTGGACAAAAACGGACATACACGTCCGCCTATACAAGCAAGGGCTAGGGCACATACCCTATTGTAAAAGGATAAAGGGGGGAATTTTATGCCATATGGTTATCCATACCCGCCAGCCTTTTACCCCGTACCATATCCTGTGCCATATCCTAGCGGCGCTGGAGGATGGTATGCACTCTTTATCGTCATCTTTATTCTATTTTTAATTCTCGGCGGCTGGTGGTATTTTTCTCGGTTTTGTTAAAATTATTGGGCTTATGCAATTTTTGTATAAGCCATTTTTATTTCGGGAGCCTCCAAATATAGAATCTTTCGAAAAATATATATTATAATGAAGTAGTACATATTTAAAGGGGGACAAATAATGACAGCTGCTACATATTTAGATGTTTGGGATCTTGATGTATTTTTTAAAGGGGGTAGTGGGTCTCCTGAATTCGCAGACCACTTAAACCAAACTGCTGAATTAATTGAAATTTTCCAATCTAAAGTAAATAACTGGACACCGCTTAATACTACGGAAGATCAAAAATATTTGCAGGAACTGTTGGAGGACTTCGAAAAGGCTGCTAAAAAACTCCGCCAGGCTGGCGCGTTTGTTGGATGCCTTCAAGCACAAAATACCGAAGATAAAAAAGCCTATAACCTTGAATCAAAAGTAACCAGTTTAAGCGCTGCCTTTCAAACAGCGCTAAGTGCTTTTGATAGTCTGCTTACATCCATAAAGGATGAAGTTTGGTCACAGCTGCTTTCAGAGGAGACATTAAACGAACTTTCCTTTGTATTAACGGAAAGACGCGAACGTGCCAAAGATAGACTTTCTAAGGAAGAGGAAGCGTTAATCAGCACTCTTGGTGTTGACGGATATCACAGCTGGGGACAATTGTATGATTTAATCGTAGGAAAAATAAAAATTCCGGTTCAGGAGAATGGTCATGAGGAGCTTCTGTCTGTCGGCCAGGCGTTTAACAAATTTGCAAGCCCCAACCGCGGTCTCCGAACATCTGTCTTTAAAAATTGGGAAAAAGCATGGGGAGATCAGGCAGACTTTTTAGCGAAAACCCTCAATCACCTCTCTGGTTTCCGTTTAAATGTTTATCAAAAAAGAGGCTGGGAAGAAGTCTTAAAAGAACCGCTTAGCATTAACCGAATGGAAAAGGAAACTCTTGAGGCGATGTGGTCGGTCATTTCTGAAAATAAACAAAAGCTTGTAACCTATTTAGAAAGAAAGGCAAAGCTTTTAGGTCTTAATAAATTAAGCTGGTATGATTTAGATGCTCCTTTCGGGAAAACTGCCTCAAAGCTTTCTTATCAAGATGGAGCTGAATTTATTGAACAGAATTTCGCACTTTTTGGCGAGAAAATGGCCGCATTTGCGAAAAAGGCATTCGAGGATCAGTGGATTGAAGCAGAAGATCGACCTGGAAAGGCACCTGGAGGATTCTGTACCTTCTTCCCCGAAAGCGGTCAATCAAGAATATTCATGACGTATTCGGGAACGCCTTCCAATGTTTCCACACTCGCACACGAGCTGGGACACGGCTTCCATACTTTTGCTATGAAAGGTGTTCAGCATCTTAACCGCAACTATGCCATGAACGTCGCAGAAACAGCGTCAACCTTTGCCGAGATGATTGTGGCCGATGCTGCGGTGAAGAACGCAAAGGATCCAGAGGAGAAACTCGTCCTGTTAGATGATAAAATTCAAAGAACGGTTGCGCTATTAATGAATATCCATGCCCGCTTCCTGTTTGAAACACGTTTTTATGAAGAAAGAAAACAAGGTCCAGTTGCGGTCGAAAGATTAAATGAATTAATGCTTGAAGCTCAAAAGGAAGCCTATTGTGAAGCGCTGGAAGAATATCATCCATTATTCTGGGCTTCGAAACTTCATTTCTTCATTACGGGTGTCCCGTTCTACAACTTCCCGTATACCTTTGGTTACCTATTCTCACTCGGTATTTATGCACAGGCAATTGAGGAAGGAAAAGGTTATGAAGAAAAGTATATTGCATTATTAAGAGATACAGCTTCGATGTCAGTAGAAGATCTGGCAAAGAAACATTTACAGGTCGACTTAACAGAAAAGGACTTCTGGGAAAAGGCAGTCCGAATTTGTATGGATGATGTGGATGAGTTTTTAGAGCTAACCAAATAAATTTGCCTAAAAAAGCATCGGCCGTGAATAAATGCGGCCGATGCTTTTACTATTATTCAACACTTAATTCTGCTGAGATTACGCAACCAATCGCCCCAGTAATGACCAAAGCCATCACAACCATGAACATTTTCTCCACCCCTTAAAATAGCTCTGCTCTTCCTAACTTGAATTTATCATATTTTCACAGTAACTATCGTAATGAGATGTGAACATTCTGTTAATTAACATATCCTGCTTTTAGCATAATGAAGGAACTATGATATCATTTTTTCTTTGATTTAAAAATTAGCGATATGAATAAAATATGCAGCGGCATTATTGTTACCTCCTATTGTAATCACTAAGCTAGGTGGTATCTTTCATACCCCATAAGCTTGCTCCTCTTCCCTGCATTAGAAAAAACATCTTTAAAACCACCTTTCTTTTCATGGATTTTTTAGTTCTTACATAAGACGGTGCATAGAGATTTGACGATCTTTATTTTGTTCATACAGTTTTTCAACTAGTTCCTGTTGAACTGCTTCTTCAAGAGTCACGTTTCGTTTCTTTATCGTTATCGAGAAAAATAAGATATTTAAGGTCATTTCATATCACTTCCTTTCATTTTTAATTAGGTATTTCATTCAATTACATTTCATGGTACATAGATATTTGACGATCTTTATTTTGTTCATAAAGCTTTTCAACCATTTCCTGGTGGACAGCTTCTTTTAGATTTACTACACGTTTTTTGATTGTTAATGAAAAAAATACTAAGTTAAGGGTCATCGCAGGAACACCTCCTTTAAAAAAATTTTGATTCAACAACATTCTTAATTTATGCAGCACATATCCAAACGGCGAGTAAAAAGGGCACAAAAAGGCCGCAAGAAGTCATCTCCCCTGCGGCCGGTCTTTTTAGGCACAAAAATACCGCAAGGCATCATTCTCCCTGCGGCATGGATATGTATTGTAACAAAATGCTAAGCAATCCATTCCAATCTGGTCGAATGTGTGTTATTCAAATATTTAGTTGCTTTTGAGCCAATATACGTTAACATCATTTTATTCGACCTCCTTTGGAATTTTTTACTTACTACGGTAATTATATCCACACACCTATACTTTGTAAACCATTTTGAACAAATTTTTCTAAAAATAATGAAATGGCCCTTATAACGCAAAAAAAATAGTGCCCCCAATTTGGGAACACTTACTTTTTCCTAAAATCATCCTGCCCGTCTTCCACTTCTAGAAGTTTTATTTGATATCTCTTCACTTGAATAAAGAATAAAATAGACGCTGCTAAGAATGAAATAGCAGAATTGATCATAATATTTAAATCCGTCACAGTTTTTTCTGTATATGGAATAATCGCACCTAAATAGAAAAATACTCCGAAAGCAAATAAAGTCAGCGCAAACCGTTTGAAATCAGCTATCTTCTCAAAAAGTCTTTTCGTTTGCTGTTCCACTACCATCACCTGCTTCTCTTAAATTCTACTAACCTACTTTAACACAGAAAACAGCGTTAATCAGTATGTAAATATTAGAAAAGGTGTCAGGCACCATGTGAAAATTTCACATGGTGCCTGACACCCATTGTAACATTAACACTATTCTAATGCTTGTGACAGGTCCTCGATTAGGTCTTCTACGTCTTCGAGGCCGACTGAGATGCGGACTAGGCCATCGGTGATTCCTAATTCTGCTCTCCGTTCTGCCGGAATGGATGCATGTGTCATTCTTGCTGGAACGGAAATTAAACTTTCAACAGCACCTAGACTTTCAGCTAGTGTAAAGTATTTTATTTTGCTTAACAGTTGATCCGCATTTTCCGCACTTCCGACATCAAATGAAACCATACCGCCAAAACCTCTGGATTGTTTTTTCGCTATGTCATGATTCGGATGTGTTTCAATGCCTGGATAGAATACCTTTTTCACTTTAGAATGCCCTTGTAAAAACTCCACAATTGCATTTGTATTGGATTCAGTTTCTTCCATGCGGATACCTAATGTTTTAATCCCTCTGATTAGCAGCCATGAATCCTGAGGCCCCAATACACCGCCAGTTGAGTTTTGAACAAAATGAAGGTCTTCAGCCAGCTTATCACTATTGACAACCACTAACCCTGCAACAACATCACTGTGTCCGCCAATATATTTCGTGGCACTATGCAGGACAATGTCCGCTCCAAGCTCAAGTGGATTTTGCCAGTAAGGTGTAGAAAATGTATTATCGACAATAGTTAAAAGGTTATGTTCTTTAGCAAGCTTGGCTGCTGCTTCAATATCCGTGACTTTTAGTAGTGGGTTTGTCGGTGTTTCTAAATATACTGCTTTTGTGTTTGGACGAATTTCTCTCTTAATATTTTCTAAACTACTTGTATCAACAAAAGTGGAATCGATTCCGAAGCGGTTCAAAACCTTAGTCATAACTCGGAAGGTTCCACCGTACACATCATCTGTAAGAATGACATGGTCACCGCTGTTAAACAGCATGATTACGGCAGTAATTGCTGCCATACCAGAGCCAAAAGCAAATCCTGCTTTTCCACCTTCAATATCTTTAATCAATTCTTCAAGAGCATTTCTCGTTGGATTGCCGGTTCTTGAGTACTCAAAGCCTTTGTGTCCGCCGACACCTTCTTGCTTATACGTACTTACTTGGTAGATTGGAAAAGATACAGCACCTGTTGCCGGGTCTTCGCTAATACCGCCATGAATTAACTTCGTTTTTCTTTTCAAACTAAATGCCTCCCTCAAAAATCTTTTTACTTAAATATCGTTCGCTGCCATCAGGGAATATCACAACAATATTTGTTCCTTGCTTTGCTGATTCCGCTTCTTTAAGTGCTGCATATAAAGCCGCACCGGAAGAACTGCCGACCAGCAGGCCCTCTTTTGCAGCCAGTTCTTTTACAAGCTCAAAGGAATTGACATCCATTACTGTATAAATGGCATCAAAATATTCTGTGTCCATGAACGGAGGCAAAAATTCCATTCCAATGCCCTCCGCTTTATGGGGTCCGGGTTTTCCGCCGTTTAAAATTGAGCCTTCTGGTTCAACGATGACGGTCTTGATTTCTTTCTTCTTTTCTTTTAAATAACGTGACGTCCCCATGAAGGTACCGCCAGAGCCCGCTCCAGAAACAAAGATATTAATCTGTCCGTTCAATTGCTCCCACAATTCCGGGCCAAGTGTTTTATAGTAAGTATCAGGATTCGCTGGATTAGCAAATTGCTGCGGACAAAAGGATCCTGGAATTTCCTCTAGAAGTTCCTGTGCCTTGGCTATGGCACCTTTTATCCCAAGTTCTGTTGGAGTATTTATAATCTTGGCACCAAGCGCCTTCATGATTTCCTGCTTTTCCATACTGAACTTTTCCGGAACACAAAAAATAACCTGTACACCTTTATTTATCGCCGCAAGTGCCACGCCAATACCTGTATTGCCGGCAGTTGGCTCGATAACTGTTCCGCCTTCCTCCAGCTTACCGGATTCGAAAGCATCTCTTAAAAGCTCTAGACCAAGTCTATCTTTAACACTCCCGCCGGGGTTCATGAATTCCAGCTTCGCAAAAATGCGAACGCCTTCAGGCAATGGAAATTGAGTAATCTCGACAACTGGTGTGTGCCCAATTAATTCATGTACGTTCTTATAAACCTTCATTTTTACACCCCTGATTTCTATCTTAAAGCGGCCACCATCTTCATAACCAGCGTAGCAGAATTGGTTGCTGCTTTATCAATAAATTGATCAAATGAGATTTCCGACTCTTTACCAGCGATATCGGAAAGGGAACGAATGATCACAAAAGGAACACCAAAGCGATGAGCTACTTGAGCTATCGCCGCTGCTTCCATTTCAACGGCTTGAAGATCAGTAAACTTCTCTCGTATAAAATCTACACGTGCCGGATTCTCCATGAAAGAGTCACCCGTAGCAATTAAACCTCTCACGATTTGAAATCTGTCTAGTTCCTTTGCGGCAGTTTCTGCTACCCCGATTAATTTATCATCAGCTTTAAAGGCAGCTGGAAGCTGAGGAACCTGGCCATACTCATATCCAAACGCTGTTACATCGACGTCATGATGGCGCACCTCCGTAGAGATGACGGCATCACCTACATTTAAAGAAGGATTAAGTCCTCCTGCTGAACCTGTATTGATGATATAATCAGGCTTATATTTATCAAGCAGGATAGTTGCCGACATCGCTGCGTTCACCTTACCAATCCCTGAACGCAAAAGAATTACGTCTGCACCATGCATTTTTCCAAACGTAAATTCACAGCCGGCAACAGTTTCCTGAGTTTGATCCTCAATATTGTCTCTTAACAGAGTCACTTCTTCTTCCATTGCACCGATGATGGCAATTTTCATTTTTTTACCTCTTTCTTATTGTTTTACGCCTTCCATTACCCAGACAAAATCGTTGAAGCGCGTAAAAGTAACGCTAAAACCGTTTTTCTGTAAAATATGTTTTAAAAAGGGAATTGTTGTATAATACTCCGTTTCCAAATCTTTTGCTAGGTTATGAAAGCCATTATTTTTAGCTTCTACGATTGCATTATTATAATCTTCCTCAGTTTCATACAACGTATCCGCGAACACTATTTTACCACCAATAGAAAGAAGTCTGCCATATTTAGCTATTGCTTCCGCTTTTTCATCATCAGTTAGATGATGGAAGGCATACGAACTGACAAAGGTATCAATGATGATTTGCTCCGGAAATTGAAGAAAATCACCATCAAGGAGCAATGCTTCCCCATTAAGTTTATCTTCTGCAATTTTTCTCATCGACTGGGAAGGTTCGATACCTGTAACCTTTAAACCTTTTGCCAGCAGCTTTTTGGTCAGATTTCCTGTCCCGACGCCGAATTCAACTACATGACCGTAGGAACGATTAGCGACTCCCTCTAATATTTCCTCATATTTTGAAAATACTTCTTTATATTGAATATCATTGCCAACGACTGTCTCATCATATGTGTCAGCCCACTGTTCGAATACTTCAAGAAATTCTCTACCCATTAAAGTCACTCCTAAGATGTCGATAATTCCTATAGGTATACTATGAATTTTTGAAAAAGCTGTTCTCAATTTACCATATTCCGAACTATTATTCAACAAATTCGTTGTTTCTTAGAAAAGAAATGTCTAAAATATATTCTGACAGAAAGGAGGATTTGAATTGATGAATTTTCAGTTTGACCTGATTGAGGATAAAGTTGAATTTTATGAGGCCAATAACCTTAAAACATTACAAAAAAAGATTGAAGCGCAAATAGAGGAAAATAAAGCAATTATGCTGGGAGTTCATTCCGTTTCCCATCAAATGCATGTAAATGAAAATGGACAAACCTATTTTACTGCTGTCGTTCATTTTAAAAAGAAATAGGATGGTGCCAATAATTGGCCCATCCTTTCGTTGTCTCTTACTTATTCTGACAGTTGTTCTACCTTTGTTGGCATCCAGCCTTGGCCATCCACCCATTTAATATAAACTCTATACTTCTGCTTTGTGTCTTTGGATTCAATCGTACCTATTGAGGCATTTTGCGTTGATTTATCTCTGCCTAGCCAATATACCGTCATATTACTTTGATCAATTCCAGTTGCATAAGACATTGCTGCTAGCATTTCCTGCCAATCTGCAGAATTCTGATCATATACCGGGGTATGTTCACCTGATTGGGTTGTGCCGACAGGCTTCCATGAAGGATTTTCAACTGATTGTGAGACATCCGATGAACTTCCGCCTTCAGAAACGACTGCTTGGGAATCGTCTGCCTGTTCAGGTGCTACACTATCCTCACTATTTCCATCATCATTATTGGCAACATCCTCGGATGATTTCTCTTCCTCTTTAGATACGTTCTTATCTTTTTTCTCTTGAACTGCCTTTTGTTTCTGTTCTGTTTTTGGAGTGTCCTTTTTCGGCGCCGCTGCATTATCATCGCCTGATGAAAAAATATTGTAGGCCACGAAAATGATTAAAAGTAACACAATGATAATTAAACTATTTAAGACGAGGTTCGTCTTTTTTCTTTTTGCTCGGTGGCCAAAACGTGAACTTTGATTAAGATCGTTACTCAACTGATATCACTCTCCCCAAAAATAAGGCTCTCAATATTCTAACATGAATTGATTAGATATTTAAAGGAAAAACCTGCCTCTACTCAGAACCATTATCATTTTCATACAACACCTTTACCATATCAGCAAATAACAAATTAACCCCGCCCGCATTGTCTGGCACATCTAAATTAACCGCAACTAACGCATATTTGGGAGTTTGATATGGAAAATAGCCGGCAAACCATTTATTATGCAATTGCTGACCGTTTACAAACTTTCCAGTTTCCGCAGTCCCAGATTTCCCAGCAACCTCGTATGGAAGCTCTTTAAACCATCTACCTGTCCCATTTTGGTTTAAGACGACCTCGCGCAGCAATTTTTGCAGCTTCATCGCTGTATAGGGTGAAATGGTATCTCCCTTTAAGTCTTTTTGATCAAAATTCACCATGGTTGTACCATTTTTATATTCAATTTTTGATGCTGCACGGACCATTTCCTTTTGGCCGCCTCTAGCAATCGTAGCCATCATATTAGCAACAGCTAAAGGGGTGGCGCGAACCTCATGCTGGCCAATTCCTGACATTGCCGCGAAGTTAGCATCTTTTCTTGCCTCATCTGACATAAACACTCTGCCCTTGTCCTCAGCGGGAAGCTGTTTGAAATCACTGGTATGATAAATATCCCCCTGCCAGCCGACAGAACCAATCAAAGATAATTTTGCCGCATAGTCTTCCAGTAAGTTGGGATTCTTTTTTTGTAATTCTCTCGCTAACTCACCAAATGTCCGATTACAACTTCTGGCAAAGCTATCAGTAAAATTCAGCATTCCATAATTATATTTCAGCTCAGGCTTGCCATTAATCTTTTTACTGCAATCAAACATTCGCGTCGGGTCATCAAGATTATGGTCGATGGATGCTGCTGCCACAACGGTTTTAAAGACAGAGCCCATGATTTGCTGCTTTAACATTACATTCGTAATTCCCGCTCCATTGTATGGGTCTTTTTTATTAATCGTCGGGCGTGATACCATCGCCAGCACACTATTGTCCTGTATGTCTAGTAGAACTATTCCGCCTTTTTTTATTTGATACTTATCAACCAGTTCCTCTGCTTTTTGCTGCAGATTTTTATCAATGGTCGTTCGAACATTGACAGGATAAAAGGGATTAGCTGGGTCGACATACTTCACATTGATACCAAATAAAGGGGCACCGCCTCCGTCAACATGGTAAACGAGCTTTGATTTTCCTTCAGGCAGAAGAAATTCATCAAAGCTTTCCTCAAGACCTGATACACCAATTAAGGTTTTCTCCGATAAGTCTTTGTTTGGATAACGTTTCTGTAATTCTTTCGCATTTTCTCCTGTTAACCCAATTAATTGTTCAGCTGGCACATCTCTCCGCTCAAACTTTTTTTCAATCGCAAATACACCAGGAATCTTTAATGAATTAATTTTTTCCATTTGCGAACTCGACAGTTCTACTGGTTCAGGGTCGCCATACGCAAATGGCTTCTTTGCGCCTTCTACTGCACTTTTTAACAAATTAACAGGAATCGCTGTTATATCCGCAACTTTATCCACCTCCCAGTCCATCTTTTTTAAAAATGGAAATAGGACAAGCACCGACACCTTTTTATATGTCAGCATTGTTCCATTCCGATCAAGAAAATTACCCCTGCCGTTATCTATCACTAATTCTTGTGTTCGTTGCTTTACGCTTTCCTCTAATAAATTAACGTTATGTTTTGAAAAAGTTTCTGTTTCAACTAATTGTATTTGCATTAAACGTGCTAAAAGAAGCACTAATCCGGTTAAACTTATAAAAAGCCAGCCAACTGCGCGTTTTCTCCACATAAAAAACACCTCGTCAAAAGTTTTGACGAGGTTTACTTTTTTCAAACATTATTTAATTGAAACAATACGGACGCTCATTTCGCCGCCAGGTGTTTGAACAGATACTTGATCGCCAACCTTTTTACCTAAAAGGCTTTTAGCAATCGGTGAATCGTTAGAAATTTTACCTTCAAACGGATCAGCTTCTGCACTACCAACAATAGTATAGGTTTCTTCTTCACCATCTGGAAGTTCCACAAAGGTAACGGAGCTGCCAAGAGTTACAGAGTCGCTCGCTAGTTCCCCTTCTTCGATGATCTTAGCATTGCGCACCATATTTTCTAAAGTGGTAATTCTGCCTTCAACAAAAGCTTGCTCTTCCTTCGCGGAATCGTACTCAGAGTTTTCAGATAAATCCCCAAAGCTGCGCGCGATTTTAATTCTTTCTACCACTTCTTTACGTTTAACGGATTTTAAGTATTCAAGTTCTTGTACAAGTTTGTCCTTACCTGCCTGTGTCATTGGAAATACTTTCTCAGTAGCCAAAACCCTCACTCCTTCTAGTCTTCACAATACCCCATTAGAATTGTGTTTGTAATGTATGTAGATATTATGCCAATCGGCATAATACATTCAGCGCGTCCTTGTAAAATAAAGGGCGCGCATTTATCCATTTTGGATTTTATAGATAGTTCTTTTGCTATTGTTTCATAAAAATGACTTTTGTTCAAGAATTGTTTGAATTTTTGTTACCATTAAATCAATCGCCACGTGATTATGTCCGCCTTCAGGGATGATAACATCCGCATAACGCTTGGTCGGCTCAATAAATTGATTATGCATTGGACGAACCACATTCACATATTGATCGATAACAGAATCAAGTGTTCTCCCTCGTTCTTGAATATCACGCTGCAGTCTGCGGATAATCCGTAAATCTGCATCGGTATCCACGTACAGTTTAATGTCCATCAAATTGCGTAGACGTTCATCTTCAAGAACCAAGATTCCCTCTAAAATAATGACATCCTTTGGTTCTACAGGAATGACTTTTTCTGAACGTGTATGCTGTGAATAATCATACACAGGCTTTTCGATCAGTTCAAAGCGTAATAGCTTTTCTATGTGAGCTATTAATAAATCGTTATCGAAAGCGAGCGGATGGTCATAGTTTGTTTTTAACCGTTCTTCAAATGGCAAATCACTCTGATCCTTATAATAATAATCTTGTTCAAGCATCAAAATAGAATGCCCCTTAAAGCTTTCATAAATCGCTTTGGTAACACTGGTTTTTCCGGAGCCGGAGCCGCCGGTTACACCAATAACAACGGGCTTGCGCATTATACTAGTTCTCCTTTCGCATCATGTTGTTAGGGTACACCGGTTTGTCCAATTTGAATTGTACAATCTGAAGTGGATGTCTAGCTGCATCCAGTTCATTACCTTTTTCATCCCAAATTTTATCAATTACATGAGTAAAGTTATTAATTTCCGGTCCGAAGAACTCTACCTCATCACCCGGTCTAAAATGGTTTCTCTGTTGAAGAGTTACCACTTGTGTCTCTTCATTATAATCTAACACAAGACCAACAAATTCAAACTTTGTCTTCTTGCTATGATTACCAAACATTTGCTCTTTATACCCCGGAACCCCTTCAAAAAACGCTGGAGCCGTTTCACGATTGGCACATTTGTCGAGTTCCTCTAACCATTCTCGCTTAATCACAAAATTCTCTGGGTCTGCACAGTAAGCGTCAATAACCTTGCGATAAACACTGACAACTGTGGCCACGTAATGAATGGATTTCATCCGGCCTTCAATTTTCAAACTATCGATCCCCATCTCAATCATTTGCGGAATCGACTGAATTAAATTAAGATCCTTCGGGCTCATCGCAAACGGAGCATCACCTTCGGCATAAAGTGGTGCTTCGTTACCTTCACCTTCAAGCTGATAAAGATCATAATCCCAGCGGCAGGATTGGCAGCAGCCACCGCGGTTGGAATCTCTAGCGGTCATGTGGTTACTTAACGTACAACGGCCTGAATAAGCAATACACATCGCACCATGAATAAAGGTTTCAATTTCGATATCCACCTTTTCTTTCATTTCTCGAATCTCTTCTGCGCTTGTTTCACGAGCTAAAACAACACGCTCCAAGCCTTCTTCCTTCCAGAATTGGACAGCCTTCCAGTTTGAAAGGGATTGCTGAGTACTTAAATGCACTTCAATCTCCGGTGCAATACGGCGGCATGTTTCAATGATTAACGGGTCGGCCACAATGATTCCTGCGACGCCAGCTTCTTTTAAACCCTGTAAATACTCTTCTAACCCATCGATATTTTCATTGTGGGCATAGATATTGGTGGTAACATAAATTTTCGCACCATACTTTTTAGCGAACTCCACGCCTTCTTTCATTTCTTCAAAGGTAAAGTTATCCGCATTGGAACGCAGACCATATTCCTGACCTCCAATAAATACGGCATCCGCACCATATTGAACGGCAATTTTCAACTTTTCAAGATTTCCTGCTGGTGCAAGGAGTTCCGGCTTCTTCACAATGACACGCTTTCCATCGATAATTTCAGAAATCTTGTCTTTAACTGTATTCACGATTGAAACTCCTCCTAATTTGTCTAGCTGCAGCGCCCCTGACCAAGGCGCTTTCGCTTTTCTGTTTAGTAAACTGTCTCTTTAAAATAGAATCCTGTATCTAACGGACGATTGGATGGCTGAATTTCTTCGATTGCTGCTAATAACTCGTCCTTTTTATCCTCGTATGCATCTGGATCTTCAAAATATAAATTAATCGCCTCACGGTAAGCTTTTGTTACAGCAAGAATATATTCCGGGCTCTTTAGGATTCCGTCGATTTTGAAAGAATCTACTCCTGCTTCTAACATTTCTCCAAGCTCATCGATGATACAAATATCATTCGGGCTCATAATATGGGTTCCATTTTCATCCTCAAAAATCGGATATTTATTACCTCGTTCCTTATCGTGCAAGAACATATCTTTTTGCATTTTACGATTTTCAATTTCCATTGCTTTGCCCTGGTATTCATAATAATTACCCAGCAATGAACGCTTGGATTGGAACATACAGCTCATGCCGTGTACCTGTACTTCAATTTCCACTTCGGCATTTTCCTTGATTTCAACAATGGCATCCATATTGATTTCACGGGCAAGAACGGCTCTTTTCGCGCCCTTTCTTCCCCAGTAGTTGCATGTATACCAATTCGTGCCTGTCGTTTCTGTGCTCCAATGAAGCTTCATTTCAGGTGCGGCTTCTTTAGCTGCCATTAATACAGCTGGGTCTCCAAAAATGACGGCATCTGCTCGATTCTCGGCCGCAAATTGGATATACTCGCCAAGCTCGTCAATTTTATCGTTATGAAAAATAGCATTCATTGCCACATAAACTTTTTTTCCTTTAGAATGTGCCAATTCTATCGCTTTTTTAACATCTTCTCTATTAAATTCACCTGCAAGACGCAGCCCATATCGTTGTTCTCCAACAACAAAAGCATCTGCTCCCGCCTCAGCTAAAGGCAAAATATCATTTACAGATGTTGGTGTTACAAGTAATTCAGGCTTTTTCATACCTCTCACCTCTTCTTTTGCTAATTGCGACTCCATCCCCTACTGGAAGAATAACCGAATCATAATCTGGATGGCGCATTAACCAATGGTTAAACTCATCAATTTTCTTAACTAAATTTCGAATTCTTTTAGATTCTATCTCGGGCTCCGCTACTAATCCTTTGAACAAAACATTATCAGTAATAATCATTCCGTCATCAGAAAGATATTTTGAATAGATTTCAAAAAACTTTTTATATTGTCCTTTAGCGGCATCAATAAAAATGGTATCGTAAGGAGCAAACTTGCTGACGGCCTCCTCCACTTCTAATGCATCACCTTCAACCAGGATAATTTGCTTAGCATGCTCTGATCGGTTAATGAACTCTTTAGCTGCTTGAATTCGTTCCTCATCCCGTTCAATCGTAACAATTTGAGCTTTAGGAAGGGCATTTGCCATTCTTAAGGCAGAGTAGCCAATTGCCGTCCCTACTTCAAGAATCTTTTTTGAATTTTGGATGCGCAATAATTGGAGCAGCGCTTCGATTCCAGAAATTTCCATAATCGGGACTTTATGAACCTGAGCGTAGTTCTCCATTTCCGAAAACAACGGATTTCGTCCAAAAATCAATTCTTCTATATAAAAATGCAGCTTTTCATTTAACAAGCTGCCGTCACCTCAATCCTTTAAAATGCCTTAAATGCATTTTTGCCAATTTAATGGTCTTTAGACATGAAAAAATAGCGTTCACAGAAAATGACATCACGAGTTCGACCCGATCCGTTTTTTTCGGACAAAATCGTCCCAAATTCCCTTACTGTGAGTTACGCTATGGATTACCTATTCAACACTGAACTATTCTACCATAAAAAAAAGGGGAATGCGAACATTTCCCCAAATGTGTTCATTATTTTTTACTGGAAATATACTTTGCTTTTAATTTATTATGTTCTTCAAGCGTTTTGCTAAAATAGATTTCGCCATTTGCTGCAATGAAATAATAATAATCGGTTTTCTCGGGATTCAAGGCAGCCTCGATGGAAGTTCTTCCAGCATTGGCAATTGGACCCGGTGGCAGACCTTTATTTTGATAGGTATTGTATGGAGAACTCACTTCTAAATCCTTATAAAAAACCTTTTCTTTGTGTTTCCCTTGGGCATATAGGACAGTTGGGTCCGTTTGCAGCGGCATCCCTTTTTTCATTCGATTATAGAAAACACTTGCAATCGTTTTACGATCCGCTTTTTCAGTTGCTTCTTCTTCTACTAAAGACGCCATCGTTAACAGCTGATGTACGGATACCTTTTTATCCTTACTTTCACCCGTATAATCGGATAATACGGTACGCGTCTTATCAAGCATAGCTGTGACCATTTCCTCAACGGTAGGGTTAGGCTTGTAAAATGGATAAGTGGCCGGATATAAATAACCCTCAAGTGGATATTTTATAGATGCATTCATGATTTCATCGGTTAAAATATCAGGATATTTAGCCATAAGTGATTTAATAAACTCTTTATCATTTAATTTATTGAAAACATCCGCTTCATTTTGCTTAGTAGCGGCAGCCATTATTCCCGCAATTTCCTTCAGCTGCTTACCTTCTGGAATGGCGATTTTAAAGCTTGCCTGTGCCAGCACTTTCCCCGTTTTTAAGCGTCCTACGATTTCTTGGACATCCATTGAAGGACTTAATTGATATTCTCCAGCCATAAAGCCGCCTTCGTTTTTAAGTTTTACATAATACTTAAATACCTTAGCGTCCTTAATAATTCCGTTTGATTCCAATGTTTCAGCAATCCCTGTCACAGAAGAGCCAATTGGAATGTCGACTTTTTTCTGAACCTTACTTTTTGGATCCACCGGTTTCATGGCTGATTTTATGTAGAGATAGCCTCCGCCACCTACTAACAAAATTAATAATATTAATAAAATTGAAATAATCAAAACAATTTTTCGAACAACCTTTGCTTCGCTTTGGTGTTCAAGCATTTTTTGACGAATAACATCTTTTTTTGTGTCTTTATTGTCAGTCGTCATCTTCTTCCCCCTTTCCACGGTGTCTTACTTTTGTAAAATAACTATAGTTAACGAATTTTTACAGATAATGCTCCTATTTTATTTCAGCATATAGCAAGAAAAATGTCAATTTAACAATTAATTTGTCGGATAGGAAGTGAAAATTCCAAAGAAAAAACCAGCTATTAAATAGCTGGTTCCTTCAATCTTATTCTTCGTCTTCTTGTTCTTCATAGAAGGTATTTAACATTTCTTCAACCATATCCCATTCCTCTTCGGTTTCAATCGGGATTAATTCGCCATCGCCGCCCTCATCTGTAGGATTAAAGGCATAGGCATGAATTTCGGGACCTTCTTCATCCTCTTCGTCCATTGCACCAACTGGAGTAAATAAGACATAGGACTTTCTGAATTCTTCTGATTCAAATGTAAAGAGCACTTCAAATAATTGCTCATTTCCTTCTTCATCAACGATTGTAATTTGGTTTTCTCCGTGTTCCATTTCTTCACCTCATTAATTTTTGCTATCAAGATAGCCTTGCAGAATCATTACGGCTGCCATTTTATCAATGACTTTTTTGCGCTTTTTCCGGCTAAGATCCGCTTCAAGCAATACGCGTTCAGCCGCCATCGTTGTCAGGCGTTCGTCCCATAAAATAGTCGGAACAGAAAATTGTTTTTCTATTTCCTCAGCATATTGTTTGCTTGCCTCACCGCGCGGTCCAATTGTACCGTTCATATTTTTTGGCAAACCAATGACCACTTTATCTACTTGATACTCTTTTATTAATTGACCAATTTCCTCAAAACCAAACGCCTGTCTTTCTTCATTGATTTTGAGGGTTTTAAGGCCCTGCGCTGTCCACCCCAGTTCATCACTCAGAGCAATTCCAACAGTTTTTGAGCCGACATCTAAACCCATTACTCGCATTCATTAACCCTCTCGTTGCTGTTTTAGATAGGATTTGACTAATTCCTCAATAATTTCGTCCCGTTCTAGCTTCCGAATGATATTACGGGCATCGCGATGACGTGGAATGTAGGCAGGGTCTCCAGATAAAAGGTAACCGACTATTTGATTGATAGGGTTATACCCTTTTTCCTTTAGAGCCTCATAGACTTGAAAAAGTACATCGTTTACATCATGTTCAAAAGGCTCTTCCGGAAAATTAAATCTCATCGTTTTGTCAAATGAGCTCATATCATGCACCTCGTTCCTATAAAGGAGAGAATTGTAATAGTTACCTACATTTTACACTACTTTGTCCCAATATCAAATGGATTTTACCCATTCATCAACGAAATGTAAAGCGGATTCAAGTTTTTCAGGGTCTTTCCCGCCTGCTTGGGCCATGTCAGGACGACCACCGCCTCCGCCTCCGCATCTCGTTGCTACTTCTTTGATCAGCTTGCCGGCATGGTAACCTTTTTCAATTAAATCCTTCGTGACTGCTGCAATTAAATTAACTTTTCCTTCATGAGCACTGCCTAATAGGATAACCGCTGAGCCTAATTTTTGCTTTAAATCATCTGCCATATTTCTTAAGTTGTTCATATCAGCAGCCTGAACTTTAGCCGCTAACACTTTAACTCCATCTATTTCTTTCACATTGGAAACGAGATTGCCTGCTTCAATATTTCCGAGCTTTGCAGCAAGTGATTCGTTTTCACGTTGAAGCTGTTTGATTTCTGTCAATAAACCTTCAATTCTTACAGCAATATCTTTTGGATTGGTTTTAAGCTTTTCTGCTGCTTCCTTTAATAATCCAACTTGTTCATTTAAGGCTTTATAAGCTGATTCACCTGTAACAGCTTCAATCCGTCTAGTTCCAGCCCCAATTCCGCCTTCTGAAACAATTTTAAATAAGCCAATCACAGAAGTATTAGGAACATGACAGCCTCCGCAAAGCTCTAGGCTGTAATCGCCAACTTTTACAACACGGACAATATCGCCATATTTTTCGCCGAATAGGGCCATTGCACCCATTGCTTTCGCTTCAGCAATTGGCTTTAAGCTGATATCGACTTCAATATTACTCCAGACTTTTTCATTCACGATTTTTTCAATTTGCTCCAGTTCCTCCGGTTTAATTTGACCAAAATGCGAAAAGTCAAAGCGAAGGCGGTCCGGTTCAACAAGGGAACCTGCCTGGTTCACATGCTCGCCAAGGACATCTTTTAATGCTTGATGCAGCAAATGAGTAGCTGTATGGTTTTTAATAATTTTTACGCGGTTATCCGCATCAACAGCAGCCATAACTTGATGATTTGTTTTTAATGTACCTGATTTAATGACAACTTGATGAAGGTTTTGACCGTTTGGTGCTTTTTGAACATCTTTAACAAAAACACTTACACCATCACCCTCAATCTGGCCGCGGTCAGCGATTTGTCCGCCGCTTTCTGCATAAAAAGGTGTCACATCTAAAATAATCTGGACTTCCTCGTCTTTAGATGCTTCATTTGCAAGTTCACCATTTTTAATAATGGCTAATACAGAAGAGGTTGTTTGCAGTTGGTCATAGCCAACAAACTTGCTTTCAACTGTCACATCGCGCAGTACTCCGCCTTGAACCTGCATCGAATCAACATCCGCACGGGCTTTTCTTGCACGTTCACGCTGCTGCTCCATTTCCACTTCGAAGCCTGCATGATCAACCTTCATACCTTCTTCTTCTGCATATTCCTCTGTTAATTCAACAGGGAAGCCGTAAGTATCATAAAGACGGAAAATGTCTTCACCTGGAATCGTATCGCTTCCTTTTGCTTTTTCCTTTTTAATAACACTTGATAAAATAGCTAAACCTTCATGAAGTGTTTCATGGAAGCGCTCTTCTTCGTTCTTAATGACTTTCTGAATAAATTCTTCCTTGTCTTTTACTTCCGGATAAAAATCCTGCATGATTTCTCCGACGACTGGAACCAATTCAAACATAAATGGACGATTAATATTAATTTGCTTTGCGTAACGGACAGCACGGCGGAGCAAACGTCTTAATACATAGCCTCGGCCTTCATTTGATGGCAAGGCCCCGTCCCCAATTGCGAAAGCAACGGTACGAATATGGTCTGCGATAACTTTGAAAGCGACGTCACGCTCTTTGTCTACTCCGTATTTATCACCAGAAATTTCCTCTGTAGCACGGATAATTGGGATAAATAAATCAGTATCAAAATTGGTTGGAACATTCTGAACAACAGACGCCATCCGTTCTAATCCCATTCCAGTATCGATGTTTTTCTTTGGTAGCGGAGTATAACGGCCATCAGGATTATGGTTAAATTGAGAAAATACTAGATTCCAAACCTCAAGGTAGCGTTCATTTTCCCCGCCTGGATATAACTCAGGGTCGCTCGGATCATTCCCATACTCAGGACCGCGATCATAGAAAATTTCCGTGTTCGGACCGCTTGGGCCCTCCCCAATATCCCAGAAGTTTCCTTCAAGTCGAATAATGCGCTCCTCCGGTATTCCGATAGTTTTATTCCAAATCTCATATGCTTCATTGTCTTCTGGATGAATAGTTACAGATAAAAGCTCTGGGTCAAAGGCAATCCATTTTTCAGAGGTTAAAAACTCCCATGCCCACTCTATGGCTTCCTTTTTAAAATACTCACCGATAGAAAAATTGCCAAGCATTTCAAAGAAGGTATGGTGACGGGCTGTTTTTCCGACATTTTCAATGTCGTTTGTACGAATTGATTTTTGCGCATTTGTAATTCTTGGATTATCCGGCACAACACGGCCATCGAAATATTTCTTTAAGGTTGCCACACCGCTGTTAATCCACAATAGTGATGGATCGTCATGCGGGACAAGTGAAGCACTTGGTTCAACTTGATGTCCTTTTTCTTTGCTAAAAAAATCAAGAAACATTTGGCGGATCTGTGATCCTGTTAAGTTTTTCATAATATAGACCTCCTTATATATGTAAAAAAGAATACAAAAAAGCCCTCATCCCTATAGCAGGGACGAGAGCTATGTCTCGCGGTACCACCCTGATTATGAATACAAAAACACGTATCCATCTCTCAATAAAGCCTTAACGCGGCTAAAACGGCAGTGGTTAGCTGCACTCAGGACTAGCGTTCTGTCATCCTTCATCTAGAGCTCCTTTCAGCCGGGGAAGCTCCTCTCTTCTGCACAATTTGCGCTACAGATGGTCTACAACATACTAAGGTCCTTCAACATTTTCATCCAAATATTCTATAACGAATTATATCCACCCAGAAAACGTTTGTCAATTTCTTATGTCTGCGAATCAGGCGTTTCCCGCTGCATAAAATGATTTTTAGCATGAATGATCGCTACTTTTAGAACAACTAGGATTGGAACTGCTAATATCAACCCTAATATCCCGCCAATTTCACCTCCTGCTGTTAACGCCACCATTATTAATAAAGGATGCATATGCAGACTTTTCCCAACGATATACGGGGATAAAATATTTCCCTCAAGAAATTGCAATCCAAACACAATGACTAATGTGATAATCACTAGCTTTACAGATGTAGTGGCTGCAATAATGACAGCAGGCACCGCCCCGATAATCGGTCCAAAGTAAGGGATCACATTTGTGGCTCCAACAATTAACCCTAATAGCAATGGATATTTTAAATGGAAAATCCAAAATAATAGGGCCGAAATGCTCCCGATAATTATGCAAACTAACAGCTGACCCCTGATATAGCTGCCAAGCGACTCATCGACATCCTTTAGAAAAAGCGTCCCTTTCTTGCGCCAGTTTTTCGGAGTCAAATACCAAGCTGCCCGTTTTATCAAAGGAAAATCCTTTAACATATAAAAAGCAATGAACGGAATAATCATAAAGATTAATGCCGAATTCAAAAATTTCATTAAAATATTTACAATTACCGTCAAAAGGGAATCCATCTTTTTTTCAAATGCGTCAATACCATCATTTAATTTAGTTTGCAGACCATCCGGCCATGCCCTCGTGTGAGATTGTAAATGATTGACCCAGCCTCGGTATTGCTCGGCAAATACGGGGGCACTTTCTGACAGGTCCTTTATTTGGTTAATGATGACGGGAATTCCTTTATAGAGGGCAAAACCGATTCCTCCAAAAAATAGCACATATATTAAAATAATAGCAAGACCGCGGTGCAGCCCTTTTTCATGCAATTTTTCTACAATAGGATGAAGTAAATAAGTAATGAATCCCGCTATAACAAAGGGGAGAACAATAATCGCAGCCATTCTTACAATCGGCATCCAGACAAAGCTGATTTTTAGAAAAACAAAAATGGCAATTAATAAAAGAAGCAAAAATCCAATTCTGTAATACCATTTCATTCGAATGTCCACGTCCGCGCCTCCTTTCTTTTAGTTTTGGAGACATTTCAATGGAATATTCAAAATCCCCCTCAAATTTGAGGGGGATTAATTTTTAAAATATCGCTCGTTTTACTATCTTTTGCATTCTTTTCATATTGCGGGCAGACAACATATCATTTCTTTGGGCGATATTATATGCCGCCATTCCAGCACCAAAAGCAACCACCGTCGTCATCATTTTATTCATACGCCTCACCTCTTTGCAATATTTAAAGGGTGTAACGACGTTCTTCTTCTTCAAACAAATCATCCAGCGAACTTAGTGATCCGTCTTCTTCGACTTGATGGGTGTTGATAATACCTTTGTTAAGGGAAAGTTCAATAAAACAATTCCAGCAATAATATTGGTTAATACCAATTTTGCCGATATCCTTGCTTTGACAATTGGGACACTTAAACATGAAAAGACACCTCACGTATGATCTACATCAACGATAATGGCATCCTTTCCGATCGCTAAGGGCTTCCCGGATTGAACCACTTGTTTCCCTTCCGTAATTTCCGAAAAGAAGCCATCCGTGATTTCGTACCCTACGATTGTGCCCACTTCCTCCTGAAAATATACATCTTTTAACATTCCGAGCGATTCACCGCTCTTAGTAAGCATCATCATTCCGTCTAGTGAATGTTGATGGGTCAAGGTATATTCAGGACTTTCTTTCAACTTTTCCAAATGCTCGGCATCCTCAATCATTACCCCATCCCAGCCAAAGGAGGCGACCTTTTGAATATCTAGAAAATAGGATTGTTTAAAGAAAACGCCTTTTTTAACTAAAAGACCTTTTACGTTTCCATTGCTGGAAATACAAAGGTCGTGAATTTCACCAATTTTTGTTCCTTTTTTTGTGTCAAAAACCGGCTGTCCTTTTAATAATGAAAATGTCCGCAAGAGTGTCCACCCCCTCTCGAACATTTATAGTTTCAGTCTTTCACCATAAAATCATAAGGGGTAACGTTTTCCATGCCCACCATTGGATTGACCAGCATTAATTCCTCTTCTAACGACATTTCACTGTCAGCTGCTTTTGGAGCTAATTTGGAATCATTTGCCGGAATGGTTTCACGAAGCTTTTCGCATAGAGTGGTTTGCCTTTTCGATTCATCTGCTCGTTCGACGCCCATTCTTAGTGCATCCTCTTCGCCGCATAATATCAGGGATTGCTTGCTTCTAGTAATCGCTGTATAGATTAAATTGCGCTGCAGCATCCGGTAATAACTTCTTGTTATTGGAAGGATGACAATTGGAAATTCGCTTCCCTGCGATTTATGTACAGAACAACAATAAGCATGGGTGATTT
This sequence comes from Neobacillus sp. NRS-1170, assembly GCF_050468025.1. Lineage (NCBI taxonomy): Bacteria > Bacillati > Bacillota > Bacilli > Caryophanales > Bacillaceae > Neobacillus > Neobacillus sp. NRS-1170. The sequence goes on from NZ_JBITPF010000038.1 coordinate 105,618, forward strand.
GGTTTAAGTCCTGCCGTGTATATTCGACTTCATTGCCTTCAAAGGAAATGTAAATCATATCTTGTTTTTCGGTATTTTCCTTAGCATAGATAATCGAGATTATTTCACCAATATCTCCATTAAATACGTTGCTTTCCGGCTGATTAACAAGCTGAAGCACCTTATCGCCAATTCGGTACTTCACCTCGCCAAAGGTAATTTCCTTTCTTGTGCCCTCCGGGTTCGGATTAAATATTTCCTGCAACAATAGATTTAACCGATCGATTCCTGCCGGTCCCCGATACATAGGGGCCAACACTTGAATATCTTTGGCGGTATAGCCTTTATTTTTTGCATTAATTGCGACCTTTTCGACTACCTGTGAAATCTGGGCTGTTGAACATCTAATAAACGAACGGTCTGGTTTTCGTTCTGCGACATTAGCCGGCAAGTGACCCCTTTTAATTTCATGGGCTAGTTCGATAATAGAGGAGCCTTCTGCTTGGCGGTATATATCGGTTAATCGTACTGTTGGGATTCGTGCCGATTGCAGCAGGTCTTTTAATACCTGACCAGGACCAACGGAAGGAAGCTGGTCTTCATCCCCTACGAGAATTACTTGAATATTTTCAGGGAGTGCTTTAAACAATTGATTGGCAAGCCAAATATCGAGCATGGAAGTCTCATCGACAATCAGGATTTTCCCTTCAAGAGGACTGTCTTCAGCACGGTCAAATCCTTCTGAACCGTTAAATCCCAGCAGCCGGTGAATCGTCACCGCTGGAAGCCCTGTTGATTCACTCATCCTTTTCGCTGCTCTACCAGTTGGTGCGGCCAGCAAAAATGGAAACGGCTCATCTTTTTTATGGTAATCCTTCAGCTCTAATGAACAGCCATGCAGCTCGGCATATAACTCGACAATTCCTTTGATTACTGTCGTTTTTCCTGTACCAGGCCCACCCGTTAAGATTAGCATCGGTGACATTAACGCCGTTTGAATCGCTTCTTTTTGTGTTGGGGCATACTGAACCCCAATCCGTTCCTCTAAGCTTCCCAATTCCAGCAGAAACTCCGATTCAGGAAATTGTTCTTTGTATTCTGTTTGTTTTAAGATGCGATTAATGCTTGTCACAAGGCCCTTTTCCGCAAAAAATAAGGAAGGTAAATAAATGCGTTTTTCTTCTCCAATTATTTTTCCTTCTTCTTCAAGCTTGATAATCTCGCTTGAAATATTCTGGTAGTCGATTTGATCCCGTTTATTTTCTTCTAAAAGTGCTTTTACCCGCTCTAGCAAATCCTCTGCTTGCATAAAAACATGACCTGTTTGCATGCTTTCGTTTTCCAGGATATAAAGGCAGGCTGCTTTAATTCGATCAGGATGGCTGCCGGAGATGCCAAGCTGGTAGCCTAGCTCGTCTGCACGGCCAAAACCGATCCCTTCAATGTCCTCGACAAGTTGATAAGGATTTTTTTGAATGGTATTTAAAGTTTCTTCTTTATAAACCTGATAAATCCGCATCGATAACTGCGGCCCAAAGCCATATTGATTTAAGGAGACCATAACCTGCTCAAGCCCTTGATGCTCCATCAAAGTGTCGTAAAGCAGCTTGGCCTTATCAGGAGGGAGCTTAGGAACCGAATCTAACAGTGAAGGCTGATTTAGAATTTTGGAAATGGCGTTTTCCCCTAAGGTTTCCACAATGTTTTCGGCCGTCTTTTTTCCAATCCCTTTAAACATTTCGCCAGATAAATAAGCAATCACCCCTTGTTTTGATTGGGGCATATCCTTCCTGAAATGATTAGTTTGAAATTGCATACCGAACTTCGGATGATCTTTAAACTCACCGTAGAAAATATAGGTTTCCTGTTCGTGGATTTTTGGAAAATAGCCTGTGATAACCGCTTCTTTGTCATCATATTGATGATTGGTTTCATCGACCCGGATTCTTAAAACCGTATAAAGATTCTGTTCATTATGAAAAATCGTAACAATTGGTCTGCCCTTCACAAATTTCCCTTGTTCGGCAAATAAATCAAGCGAGTCCTGTTTTTCCATTTTGCTCCCTCCCTCCACCTGAAAATTTAAAACATTATTGATTATTTTCAATTAATTTTTTGGCATGACCGGCAAGCATATGGTCTGGTTGAATGTCTAATGCTTTTTGGAACATTTCTAAAGCTTTATCACCATTTTCTTTAAATGCAAATGATACTCCTAAATTATAGTAAGCATCTGAATGATGAGGATCTAACTCCACACATTTTTCAAATTGAACCATTGATTCATCAATAAACTCTAACTGCGCTAAACATAAGCCATATTGAAAACGTGCTTCGGGATCATTTTCATTTAGCTCAACACTTCTTTGCAAGTATGGTAGAGCATACCTTCCTTGCTCTAAACTAACTAGAGTTAATCCAAGCATAAAGAAATTGTCAGCCGACTGAAGTCCTTTTTTCATCGCGGTTTCAAACATATTTTTCGCTTCGTTGAACAAGTCTTTGCTGAAAAGTAAATTACCGATACTATAGTACGCCGCCGCTGCGTTTTCATCTATTTGGATTGCTTTTTGATAGAAGTTTAGAGCTCTTTCATCGTCCCCAACTGCTGAGAGGACGTTGCCAAAATTTATATAAGCAATAGGGTCTTTTGGGTTTTCTTCAATGGCTTCGTTAAAGGCCTTTGCTGCCTCTTCCCAGTTCCCTTCTTGCATGTACTTTACACCCAATTCGTTTTTATCCATTCCAATCAACTCCATTCTAAAGGAAAGTATATCATATTCCGTATAAAAAACCCTGACTCCGGAAGCGGAATCAGGGTCATTTTAGCCGACATAAGTTAAACGTTCACCATTTTTATATACTTCGTCAATTGTTCCCCCGCCAAGGCATTCATCACCATTGTAAAAAACAACAGCCTGTCCTGGTGTGACGGCACGAATTGGTTCATGGAAAATAACTTCTGCCCGACCGCCCTCCAAAAGACGAACGGTTACCTTATTATCTTCCTGACGATAACGGAACTTGGCCGTACATTCGAATTCCGCCGGCTTTTCTCGATTAGACACCCAGCTGACATTGGCCGCGATAATCGAATCAGAATATAGCTTTTCGTTATGAAAACCTTGTCCAACATACAGGACATTTCTTTTTAAATCCTTACCGATGGCAAACCAAGGGTCACCCGAACCGCCAATGCCAAGTCCATGGCGCTGGCCAATCGTATGATACATCAGACCTTCATGCTTGCCCTTCACTTCGCCTTCGAATGTTTCCATATTTCCAGGCTGTGCAGGTAAATATTGTCCTAAAAACTCCTTAAAATTGCGTTCCCCAATGAAACAAATCCCTGTGCTGTCCTTTTTCGCCGCTGTTGCCAGGTTCGCTTCCTTGGCAATTTCCCGAACTCTTGCTTTTTCTAAATTACCGATCGGAAACATAACTTTACTAAGCTGCTCCTGCGACAATTGGTTTAAGAAATACGTTTGGTCTTTGTTTTCATCCAGACCGCGGAGCATTTTGTATTCTCCATCACGATATTCTACTTGAGCATAATGGCCAGTCGCAAGAAAGTCAGCTCCCAACTTCATCGCATGCTCAAGGAAAGCCTTAAATTTGATTTCTTTATTGCACATCACGTCGGGATTAGGTGTTCTTCCAGCCTTATATTCTTCAAGGAAATAGGTAAATACCTTGTCCCAATATTGCTTTTCAAAATTAACGGCATAATACGGAATACCGATTTGATTGCAGACACGAATTACATCTTCATAATCTTCTGTCGCTGTGCAAACACCGTTTTCATCGGTGTCATCCCAGTTTTTCATGAAAATGCCAATCACATCATAGCCATGCTGCTTTAATAAAAGCGCTGCTACTGAGGAATCCACACCTCCAGACATTCCAACAACAACCCGTGTGTCTTTAGGATCTTTTCTTTCCAATTTTCATTCACCTCTCTTTATGCGGAAACATTGCTGTACATTTATTTTTTCAGACGAGAAACCACTTTAGCCGTTTCTTCCGCTGCCTTTATCACTTCTTCTTCTGTTGTGGTAAAGCCAAAACTGAAACGGATGGAATTGATTAATCGCTCTGATTGTTTGCCAAACATGGCCACAAGGACATGAGAAGGTTCGATTGAGCCAGCCGTACAAGCTGATCCGCTCGAAACAGCGATACCTGCTAAATCAAGATTCACCAGCATCGCTTCCACACTTGTCCCCGGGAAGCTTAAGTTTAATACATGCGGCAAAGAATTTTCAAGAAATCCGTTTACCTCAAACTCGACATTTAAATCCCGAAGCTTTCGCATAAGCGTTTCTTTTAACCCAAAATACTTATCTCGTTTTGGAGTGCGGTCTTCATTGGCAATGATGACCGCTTCATGAAAGCCAGCAATCGAAGCAACATTTTCTGTTCCGGCCCGTCGTTTTCTCTCCTGCTCCCCGCCAAAAATACGAGGAGAAATTTTTACGTCAGCACTTGCAAAAAGAAAGCCCATTCCTTTTGGGCCATTGATTTTATGAGCGGAAACGGATAATAAGTCAATCATGCATTCACTGACATCAATGTCCTCTACTCCATATGCCTGAACCGCATCGGTGTGAAATTTTGCTTTATGGTCTTTTAATAGTTGTCCGATTTCCTTGATTGGCTGAATGGTACCTACCTCGTTATTGCCATACATAACAGAAACCAAGATTGTGTCGTCCCTCAAGGCGTTTCGGAGTTCATCAATCGAGATTCGCCCTGTTTCATCGACAGGTAAATAAGTAACCTCAAAGCCCATTTTTTCTAGTTTTTTGCAAGCATGAAGGACAGCATGATGTTCAATTTGTGTGGTAATAATATGTTTCCCATTATTCTGGTAGCTCTCAGCTACACTGAATAGTGCCAAATTATCAGCCTCGGTACCTCCGCTTGTAAAAATAATCTCGTTTTCCTTTGCTCCGATACTTTTAGCTAACGCTGCCCGTGCAAGGTCAATATGATGGCGGGCCTCCCTGCCAAAGGAATGTATGCTAGAAGGATTTCCAAAAGTTGAGTTCATGACTTCGAGCATTCTTTCCACTACTCTAGGATGCATGGGAGATGTCGCGGCATGGTCGAGATAGATTCGTTCCATAAATACACCTTCAATCAAAATAATTCTCTATTATTACCATTTACCTTAAATGTAAAACATATAACCTTCTTCTGGTTCTTGATCTTCACTGTGGCTGGCTAAGTCTTCTAATGTCGTATTATCTAAAACATCCTTAATCGCATCGCGGATACGAATCCACAGCTCACGCTTAGCAGGCTCTTCATCTTCAATACCCTCTACAGGGGTAATCGGACCTTCAAGGACACGGATAACATCCCCTGCAGTAATTTTTGAAGGAACATCTGAAAGAATATAGCCTCCATAAGCCCCCCTAATACTTCTAACTAATCCAGCGTTTCGCAATGGAGCAATTAATTGTTCTAAATAATGTTCTGAAAGTTCATTGGCCTGGGCAATCGTTTTTAAAGAAGTGGGACCTTCACCGTGTTTTTTAGCAAGCTCAATCATAATCGTCAAGCCATAACGTCCCTTTGTTGAAATCTTCATTATTAGCACCCCTATGTCCTATTATCTATATTTAAGAAAATCCTAAGTAAATTGATTGGCATTAAAATTATATCATATTCTTCTTTAATATGCTTTTAGGATAGAAAATGGTATCGTAAGGGTAAGTGATTTCTTATGTGGAGAGATGAACATGCAGCAAAAACCTTTAGCATTTCGGATGCGTCCCAGAACAATTGAAGAGGTGGTCGGCCAGCAGCATCTGGTTGGCGACGGTAAAATTATTGCGCGAATGGTGAAAGCAAAACAGCTGACATCAATGATTTTATATGGACCGCCCGGGATCGGCAAAACCTCAATCGCCAGCGCTATCGCTGGCAGCACAAAATATGCTTTTCGAACTTTGAATGCTGTAACCAATAATAAAAAGGACATGGAAATTGTCGCAGCGGAGGCGAAAATGTCCGGGAAAGTAATCCTTCTCCTCGACGAAGTCCATCGTTTAGATAAAGCAAAACAGGATTTCTTATTACCCTACTTAGAAAACGGAATGATAACCTTAATTGGTGCGACAACCAGTAATCCCTATTTTGCGATTAATCCAGCGATTCGAAGCCGATGTCAGATTTTCGAACTCAAGCCGTTAACTCCGGATGAAATTAGACATGCTTTGAAACGGGCACTTGAGGATAAAGAGCGAGGTTTTGGACGATTAAAGGTGGCGGTTTCAGATGAAGCACTGCAGCATTTTGCTCAAGGTTCGGCCGGTGACGTAAGAAGTTCGTTAAACGCACTGGAATTAGCGGTTCTTTCAACAGATAAAGATGAAGAGGATATAATTCATATCGATATTGCCACAGCCGAAGAGTGCTTGCAAAAGAAAAGCTTGGTTGCCGATAAGGATGGGGATGAACATTATGATGTCCTCTCGGCTTTTCAAAAATCGATTCGCGGCAGCGACGTCAATGCAGCCCTTCATTATCTTGGGAGATTAATTGAAGCTGGCGATTTGGTCAGTATAAGCCGGCGTTTGGTTGTTATTGCTTATGAGGATGTCGGGCTCGCCAATCCTCAAGCGGGAGCTAGGACCTTAGCTGCCATTGAAACCGCTGAAAGAATCGGCTTCCCTGAGGCACGGATCCCCTTAGCAAATGCCATAATTGAGCTGTGCTTGTCGCCTAAGTCCAACTCTGCTGTTTTAGCGATTGAAGCAGCCCTTGAAGATATTAGAAAAGGAATCGTCGGCGAAGTGCCGGACCATCTGCGTGATGCCCACTACAAAGGCGCAAAAGAACTTGGCAGAGGGATCGGCTACAAATATCCTCACGACTTTGAAAACGGCTGGGTGCCTCAGCAATACTTACCAGACAGGTTAAAAAATAAACAATACTATCAGCCTAAGAAAACTGGAAAGTTTGAGCAGGCATTAGCGACTGTTTATGACAAATTAATGCGAAAATAGAAAAAAAGTGTCAGGCACCATTGGATTGTGCCTGACACCTTTTTTGTTAAGCTGCGACGTCACGTTTTTTGAACACGAAGAATGCAAAGAATTGGAAGACGACAAAATATAGCAGCAGCATGATGATGGAGAAGGTCAACGTCATTCCTTCCACCATTGGCGTGCCTTCGAAATATTGCATTAAATCGGTATTGGCAAATAGGATGTATTTCGCCCAGGAAAATTTCAATGACAATAAAGCTGTGAATTGATCCCCTGTAAACAATAAGAACAGTGATAGACCGATAGCAAGCGAACTATTGCGGAACACAGATGAAATCATAAATGCCATCGTAACCAACATCATCATTTTGATCGAGTTTAGGCCGTAATAGATTAATAAGTGAACGACAATATTTTGTTCAGTTACCTGCCCATTGTTATAATTCAAATATGGAACAGCATGCTCTGGCATCCCAAATAAAACGGCTCCCAGCGCCATCGAAAAAACAAACAGAATCCCAAGCATAAACAGGGCAAACATTAAAACGGTTAGATATTTTGAGGTAAGGATTTTCGTCCGATTAATCGGCCTTATTAGCAGCAGTTTTATTGTCCCCCAATTAAATTCACTGGCAACAATTCCAGCAGAGACGATAATGGTAAATAAACCAGCTAAGATAATGAGCGCTGATGCATCTTTGACGAAGGACCAAACATTATATTTTTCATGTGGATTTAAATGATGCTTGATTCGATAATCATTAATGGCGATTTCTTTTTGATAAAATTTCTTTTCTAATTTGGTTTGACTTTGATCCATCTGCTTTTTTAACGCATCATTTTCCTGCTGTATGGTTTGCTCCCAATTTTTATCGACTGCTGCTTTGTTGTTATTATCCTGATATTTAAAAAAGATCCCGACAATAATGGTAACTGCAATCAAGATGGCCATCATTACATACGTTCCCGGCCGCTTGAAAATTTTCATCCATTCATTTTTGATTAAATTAAGCATGTGTTGCTGCCTCCTTTTCTTGAGTAACTTCCAGGAAGCGATCCTCTAATGTTTTTGCAATTTCTTTTAACCCAAAAACCTGGATATCTTCATTCACCAATATTTTCACTAATTGTGGAACTTCTTCTTTCGAAACCTCAACGGAAATACCATTTCGTGAACGGGTCGCTCTCACATTTGGATAGTTTGTCTGGATAAGGGTTAATGCCTTATCGCTAGGAACTACTTCTAGTTCATATGTGATTTCGGTACCCTGGACAAATTCCTGTACTAGTTGTACATCAATCAGTTTACCGTTTTGAATAATTCCGATTCGGTCGCACATCATTTCCATTTCAGACAGAAGATGACTAGATACGATGACAGCCATATTTTTTTCACGGGCCAGCAGGCGGACATAGTCGCGGATTTCTCTTATGCCTGCTGGGTCTAATCCGTTAGTCGGCTCATCAAGGATTAAGACTTGGGGGTCATGTAATAGACACTGAGCTAGCCCTAATCTCTGCCGCATTCCAAGTGAATAGGTTTTTACTTTGTCGTTAATCCGGTCGGTTAACCCAACAAGTTCGACTGTTTCGGCTATTTTTTCCTTAGTAATTCCTTTTACCATTCTGGCATAATGCACCAAATTTTGATAACCGGTTAAAAATTTATACATTTCCGGATTTTCAACAATTGCCCCTACATGTCTAACAGCATCTTCAAATTGGGTTTTAATGCTTGCTCCATCAATTGTGATATCCCCTGAAGTGATTCCCATCAGACCGACAATCATCCGAATGGTTGTCGTTTTCCCCGCCCCATTTGGGCCTAAAAAGCCGAAAACCTCGCCTTTATTTACTTGGAAGCTAATATTATCAATAATGGTTCTTCCCTTAATTACTTTGGTAACGTCTTTTAACTCGACAATTTTTTCCATATTTTCTCTCCTCTCTATTTGCCAGTTTACATTATCTTAGAAAAATTTTCCATTAAAATATATTTCTACTTTATTATATCTTAGTTAAGTTAATCGAAAAAAACGGCTCGAGGATGAATAGGTTCTAGGACTGGAGACTGAGAATGTTAACAAAACGTTCATGCATTATTAACAAAATTATTTTTTATAATGAAATTATGAACTTGAGAGGAAGTGTAATATGTTTTGAAAGTCCCGGTCACCCTCAATTGAATTGAGGATACTTCGGTCATTAAATCCAAGGATGTTGTTGTCACCCAAGGAAAGGAAGCATTATTGGAAACTTGAGAAAGGCTTTCAGGGAGAGGTGATGTTTGACCAATTAACGGCAACCCTTCAAAGTGATAAGTTTGTTCTAAACGATTTGTGCCTTGAGTATAACAATTCTTTATTCCAAATCGATACCTTAATAATTTCTCAAGAAACGCTTTATCCTTTTGAAGTAAAAAACTTTGAAGGGGACTTTTATTATGATTCAGGCAGTTTCTTTACCTTTGGCAAGGAAGAAATACAGAATCCCTTGGATCAACTAAAACGGAGTAAATCGCTTCTTGGGCCATTAATCAAAAATCTTGGATTTCATTTTCCACTAGATGGATATGTCAGCTTTGTAAACCCCAAATTCACCTTATATCAAGCCCCTTTAAACACTCCGATTATTTTTCCGACACAGCTTGATAGCTATATTAATAAATTTGACAAAATACCTTCAAGATTAAACGGCCTACATAAAAAGCTCGCAGACCAATTAATTTCTATGCATCTTAATGAAACTCCATATAGCCGGTCAATTTCATATAAATATGAACCACTAAGAAAGGGCATACTTTGCTTCTTATGCTTTTCATTTATGCATTTGGTTGGTGAAAAGAAATTGGTATGTGAAAAATGTGGCTGTCAGGAAGATGTGGTTTTCGGTGTTTTAAGGAGTGTTGAGGAGATAAAACTGCTTTTTCCTGATTTGAAGATTACAACTAATCTGGTGCATGAATGGTGTGGTGTGATTCAGTCTAGAAAGAAGATTAGGAGGATCCTAATAGAGAATTATAATCAAATTGGGTATGGTCGATGGTTTTACTATGAATGAATTTGATATTTAATCTTATAACTCGGTCGTTTAGGAAATTCCTAAGCGGCCTTTTTTATTATACGTTACCTTTTTTCTTCTCACCTTCAGGGTTTTGGGCACGTAGACACGGTCTACGTTACCTTTTTCTTACTCCCACCCCGATTTCGGGCACGTAGTCACGGTCTACGTTACCTTTTTCTTACTCCCACCCCGATTTCGGGCACGTAGTCACGGTCTACGTTACCTTTTCTTACTCCTCCCCCGATTTCGGGCACGTAGTCACGGTCTACGTTACCTTTTTCTTACTCCCACCCCGATTTCGGGCACGTAGACATGGTCTACGTTACCTTTTTCTTACTCCTCCCCCGATTTCGGGCACGTAGTCACGGTCTAGGTTACCTTTTTATTATTCCTCCGCGGTTTCGGGCACGTAGACCGGTCTACGTTACCTTTTTCTTACTCCTCCCCGATTTCGGGCACGTAGGACACGATCTACGTTACCTTTTTCTTACTCCCCACCGCGGTTTCGGGCACGTAGACCCGCTCTATGTTACTTTTTTCCGCCAGAAAGAAAAAACCCCAAACTTTACCAGTCCAGGGCCCACAAAAAGTCTATTTTTCATCCGAAACGCGACTAATTTTGATATTTTTAAGCAGTTCTCTCACCACATAGCTTGCCATAATTAAGCCGGCAGCAGATGGTACGAAAGCATTAGAGGATGGCGGCATCTTCGCCTTACGGATAGCCGCTTGATCATTCCCAACTTCTTTGCGGACATCTTCACGAATAACGATTGGGCTCTCATCAGAAAAAACAACCGGAATGCCTTTATGGATTCGTTCCTTACGCAGCTTCGTGCGTATAACCTTTGCTATTGGATCCGTATGCGTTTTTGAAATATCGGCAATCTGAAAGCGGGTTGGGTCCATTTTATTGGCTGCACCCATGCTTGAAATAATCGGGATATTTCGCTTTAAGCACTCTTTCATTAAATGGATTTTATACATAATGGTATCCGAAGCATCAACCACGAAATCCAAGTTATATCCGAAAATATCTTCATAGGTTTCCTCGGTATAAAACATTTTAAGAGCGATGACTTCACAATCGGGATTAATATCTTTAATCCGCTCCTCCATGATTTCAACCTTTGGTCGGCCGACAGTTGACAGAAGGGCGATAAGCTGTCGATTCACGTTGGTGATATCAACGTCATCCTTATCGATTAACACCAAGCGTCCCACACCAGAACGGGCAAGCGCTTCCGCCGCAAACGAACCGACACCGCCAATCCCCAGAACAGCAACGGTGCTGCCCTTCATAATATCTAAGCCTTCTTTTCCTATCGCAAGCTCATTACGAGAAAATTGATGCAGCATTATAAATTCACTCCAAATGTAAATTCAATTTATATTTATTTTTTCACCATAAAAATATATCATACCCGCTCATAAAAACAAGTATTTTTATAGGAATTATGTAGATACAAAGCAAAAATAAAACCTCCTGCACAAGGAAGGAGGTTGAATACTCATAAAAATAGAAAAGAGTCCCAATGATGCCGTCGCTTTTGATCCCTCGTTTTGATCCCGCATTCAGCAGGGGGGTGTCCTGTTCCCGAAATTATAAGTCCCCTAACTCGACAAAGAGTGAGGCATTTATGCAATCAGGAAACTCCAGACTCCCGAATAAATAATGTTCGGTCAAAACTTCAGGTAACACAACGTACATTTCAGGACTCTTTTGAATTGACTTTATAATACCACATTACGATTCGTCATTCAAGGTTTCATGAAAGCGAATTCATGCTATTTATTGACATTTAGTGACAAATTTAGCTCTTTTAATTGCGCCTCAGAAACTTCACCCGGTGCATCTGTCAACAAGCAGCTTGCACTTGCTGTCTTTGGAAATGCAATCGTATCGCGAAGGTTAGTGCTGCCGGCAAGAAGCATTACCAAACGGTCTAGACCTAAGGCAATTCCGCCATGCGGAGGTGTTCCATACTCAAATGCATTTAACAGGAAGCCGAACTGCTCGCGCGCTTCTTCAGGTGTAAAGCCAAGGACGCTGAACATTTTTTCTTGGATATGACGTTCAAAAATCCTTAAAGAACCCCCGCCAAGCTCGTAACCATTTAGAACAAGGTCATAAGCCTGTGCACGCACTTTAGAAGGATCAGAATCTAAAAATTCTAGATCTTCTCTAAATGGCATTGTAAACGGATGGTGGGCTGCATAATAACGGCCTTCCTCCTCACCATACTCAAGCAACGGCCAATCTGTAACCCAAAGGAAATTAAACAGACTTTGATCGATTAAACCTAATTCTTTACCAAGCTTCAATCGAAGTGCGCCCAGTGCATCTGCAACAACGCTCTTCTTGTCAGCGACAAACAGCAGCAAATCTCCGGCAGCCGCTTCAAGAGAAGCCAGTAGTGCATTCGCATCCTCTTCCGAGAAGAATTTGGCGATTTGACCTTTCAGGCCTTCTGCATCAACCTTTAACCAGGCAAGACCCTTTGCACCATAAACAGCCACGAATTCTGTTAGGGCATCGATATCCTTACGGGAATATTTTTCAGCTGCACCTTTTACATTGATGGCTTTAACTTGACCGCCGCCTGCAACAGCAGCTGCAAACACCTTGAATCCAGAATCCTTAACGATTTCAGAAAGGTCAACTAACTCGAGACCAAAACGGGTATCAGGTTTATCAGAACCAAAACGGCTCATTGCTTCGTCATACGTCATACGCGGGAACACATGCGGAACATCTACACCCTTAACTTCCTTCATCACCCTCGACATCATATTTTCCATCAAAGCAATGATATCCTCCTGGCTTAGAAAGCTCGTTTCAATATCGATTTGCGTAAATTCAGGCTGGCGGTCAGCACGCAGGTCCTCGTCACGGAAGCAGCGGGCGATTTGATAATAGCGCTCCACTCCGCCAACCATAAGCAATTGTTTAAAAAGCTGCGGCGATTGCGGCAATGCATAAAACTCACCTGGATGCACACGGCTTGGCACTAGATAATCACGTGCCCCTTCAGGAGTGCTCTTTGTTAAAATCGGCGTCTCAATATCTAAGAAGCCTTCCTCATCAAGGAAATTACGGATTTCTCTTGTCACCTGATGACGCATTTTCAGTGTTTCAAAAATGACAGGGCGACGGAAGTCTAAATAACGGTATTTCAGACGGACATCCTCAGAAGCATCGGTGTTATCAGTTATCATAAACGGCGGTGTTTTCGCTTCATTAATTATTGTCACGACTTCAGCTTGAACCTCAATTTTCCCCGTCTTTAAGTTTTCATTAATGGTTCCTGCCTCACGAGCAACAACCGTTCCAACAATATCAAGAACATATTCATTACGGATTTTTTCGGCTGCCTCCAAAGCTTCCTTTGACAAATCAGGATTAAAAACAACCTGAACAATTCCTGTACGGTCGCGAAGATCGATAAAAATTAATCCGCCTAGGTCCCGTCTTTTTTGAACCCATCCCTTTAAGGTTACTTTTTCCCCTACTGCTGTTTCTGGAACTTCACCACAAAAATACGATCTGCCAAACATTCCTAAATCCCCCTTATTGTTTTAACCCCTGAAAATATTGAATAAAAGATTCAAGTGCTATTTCTTCTTGTTCTCCTGTAGCCATATTTTTCACATTGATTTTGTTGTTTTTAAGCTCATCGTCACCAAGAATAGCCACATATTTGGCCTTCAAGCGGTCTGCCGCCTTAAATTGTGCTTTAATTTTTCGATCTAAATAATCTCTTTCTGCTGAAAAACCTGCTAGACGAAGCTGCTGCAGCAAGCCAACTGTATAATCCTTTGCCTCTTCACCTAGTGAAGCCAGGTAGCAATCTATGCCTTCATTGATTTCAAGTTCAATTCCTTCAGCCTTAAGAGCGGCGATAAACCGTTCAATACTTAATGCAAAGCCGATTCCTGGTGTTTCAGGTCCGCCAATTTCCTCAGATAAGCCGTTATAGCGGCCGCCGCCGCATAAAGTGGTAATCGCGCCAAAGCCCTCCGCATTGCTCATAATCTCAAAGGCTGTGTGATTGTAATAATCCAAGCCGCGAACAAGATTGGCATCAACTTCAAATGGAATATCGAGCTGAGTTAAATACTGCTGTAATTTTTCAAAATAAGCCTTTGAATAATCATTTAAATATTCAAGAATCGATGGTGCTGATTTCATTAATTCGTGATCGTGATCCTGCTTACAATCAAGGATTCGCAATGGGTTTTTCTCGAGACGGTTTTGGCAGTCATGACAAAACTCGTCGATTCTTGGTTTAAAGTGATTCACTAACGCCTCGCGGTGAGCAGTTCTGCTCTCCTTGTCACCAAGGCTGTTTATAATTAACTTCAGTTTTCGCAGCCCCATTTCCTTATACAGGTTCATCGCCAGCGATATAACCTCAGCATCAATCGCCGGATCATTGCTTCCAAGGGCCTCTATTCCAAACTGGACAAACTGGCGGAAGCGCCCTGCCTGCGGCCGCTCGTAGCGAAACATTGGTCCCATATAATAAAGCTTCACCGGCTGATTTGCATAACCAAACATTTTTTTCTCAACAAACGAACGGACCACCGCTGCCGTGCCTTCCGGTCTTAATGTAATACTCCGGCCGCCACGGTCTTCAAAGGTATACATTTCCTTTTGAACAATATCAGTCGTATCACCGACCCCCCGTAAAAAAAGGTCAGTATGTTCAAATATAGGTGTCCGAATTTCTTGGTATTGATATTTTTCACAAAGTTCTCTTGCTTTTTGTTCAATCAGCTGCCATTTCTCAATTTCACCTGGCAGGATGTCCTGTGTTCCTCTTGGAATACTAATTGCCATGGTAGGAACCCTCCTCTATATAAAAAATTAATTTTTTATGTACTATAAAAAACAAAAAACTCCCATCCCTTGTATTAAATACAAGGGACGAGAGTTTATATCCCGCGGTGCCACCCTAGTTGAAGCGGCCCAAATATGGACTGCTTCCTCTTAAACAGTTAACGCCTGTTACGTTCATCTCCTAATAGAGCCAAGACTTTTTCAGAGAGAAACCTACGGAGTGTTCCTTCATTAAGACACATGCAGAAATGCTTTCAGCCTAAGGCATTTCCTCTCTTTTCATGGGTTAGCTTAACTACTATGCTCCATCATTGGTTATATCCGAGTATGTTTTATATTTATATAATAATACGGAGCATCGCGTGCCTTGTCAAGAGAGTTTTACGATCTCCCTAAAAGTTTTTTTAACTTTCTGACATCACTCATCGTCAACCCGAATTCAGAAGCAAGTTCAATGGATGAAGCGTGCTGTTCTTTTTCAATAAAATCATGAAAATCCACCCCAAATATCCGTCCATTCATGGATTGGATGTTCATTCCTTTGTCACTTGATCTCATGCCAATCACCTCTGCCTTTTCATTAGATAGGCTTATTATTTCCATCCTTGTGAAAAAATTGCATGGATAAGAGGAATTTCGAGATTTTGTTGGCCAAATTTAACAGTTTAGGAATGATTTTCACTAGTTTTTACGGTAAAATAAGGAATTAGACAAGGAGGGGAAGAATGTCCAAAAAATTTAGTTTACTGCTATTATCTTTAATTCTTTTTTTCGGAGCCTTCCTGCCGCAAGGAAAAAGCAGCGCAGCAAGTGGTTCCATCATTATTTCAAGTGATACAGCCAATATTCGCAGCGGTCCGGGATTGAGCTATCCGCTCGTAAAAATCGCAAACCGAGGCGAGAAGTATTCCATCGTCAAAGAAAAGGACGATTGGATCCAAATTCAGCTTTCTTTTGGCAAAACAGGCTGGGTTGTAAATTGGCTTGTAACAAAAGAAAATGAACAAAAAACAGCTAATGCAGCATCTGCCTCAAATTCTGCAAACACGGTTGCAAAAGCCAATACCGATCAATTAAGGGTTCGTTCCGGACCTGGGACAAGCTTTCAAATTGTCGGATTCGTAAATAAGGGACAGGAAGTTACCGTCCTCGACCAAAACGAAAACTGGTATAAAATCACCTCCACCTTTGGCGAAGGCTGGGTTGCTAGAGAATTTTTAGTTATACAAACTGGGCAGCCCGAAAAGAAACTGGAATCAACTACTTTGAAGGGGACAACATCGGGTGTTGTAAATGGTGATACCTTAAACGTCCGGAAGGAGCCTTCATCATCAAGTTCGGTTCTCGGGAAACTTACCAAAGGGACAATCGTAACGATTTATGATAAGCAAAAGAGCTGGTCTGAGGTTGGATTCGGCACCATGAAAGGATGGGTCAGCTCCGAGTTCATTGATGTACAGGCTGAATCCCAAAAGGTGGACAAGCCGGCAAATGCCAGCGGTATGTCTGGCACTGTTACAGCCAACAGTCTTAGTGTCCGCTCAAGCGCATCGTTGAATGCAGCCATCATTGGCAATGTTACAAAGGGACAAAGTTTTACCATTTTAGAAGAAAATAATAATTGGGCAAAAATAGAGTATAAGAATGGTAGTTTCGGCTGGGTGGCCGGGTGGTATCTTGAAAAATCATCTAGAAAAGCAAGTACTGGGCAATCATCAGGAAAAGAAAATACTATTACCATACTACAGGACGGTACCAATATCCGTAAAAATGCAAATGTACAATCAGACGTGGTTCAACGTGCGAATGAAGGAGAAACTTTTTCGGTTGTCAGCGTCAAGAATGATTGGTATGAAATCAAACTTAAAAATGGAAAATCCGGTTTCGTTGCCGGCTGGATTGTCTCGTCAAACGGTTCTGCACCGAGGATTGAGAAGTCCGGCGCAGAAGGCTATTTAAAAAATAAAACCATTGTACTGGACCCTGGTCATGGCGGCGGTGATAACGGAACAACTGGAGCGAGCGGCACACTGGAGAAGGAACTTACTCTTAGGACAGCTCGTCTTTTATATGATAAATTATCTGCCGCTGGTGCGAATGTCTATATGACCCGAAATAATGATTCTTATCTTACACTCCCGTCAAGAGTGAGTTTAGCGAGTGCGAACCGGGCAGATGCCTTTATCAGTTTGCACTATGACAGCAATTTAGACCGCAGTGTCCGCGGTATGACTGGCTATTATTATCATTCCTACCAAAAATCACTGGCAGATACGATTTTTGCTTCCACCATTGCGCAAACAAAATTAACAAGCCGTGGCGTGCGGTTTGGTGATTTCCATGTAATTCGGGAAAATAGTCAAAAAGCCACTTTGATTGAGCTTGGCTATTTAAGCAACCCTGAGGAAGAAATGACCCTAACTTCCGGTGTGTTCCAGGAAAACGCTGCATCTGGATTATATGATGGACTAGCTCGATATTTTAAAGAGAATTAAAAAGGCTCGGCACTTATTAAGTGCCAAGCCTTTTTTATGCTTTACTTTCAACGATTAAAGTAACTGGACCGTCATTTGTGAGTGATACATCCATCATCGCCCCAAACACGCCTGTTTCAACCTTAACTCCTTTTTCACGAAGCATAGTGTTAAATACTTCATAAAGTTCGACAGCTTGCTTCGGTCTTGCTGCATCCATAAAATTAGGTCTTCTTCCTTTTCGGCAATCCCCATAAAGCGTAAATTGGGAGACAGAAAGAATTTCTCCGCCTACATCCAGAAGGGAAAAATTCATCTTTCCCGCTTCATCTTCAAAGATTCTAAGGTTGACAATTTTATCGGCCAAATAAGCTGCATCATCTTCCCTGTCCTCATGGGTAATTCCAACAAGGAGGACAAACCCTTTTGTAATTTGCCCAGTAATTTCACCGTTCACGGATACTTGGGCAGCTTTACTTCGCTGTACTACAACTCGCATTTTGTAACTCCTTAATTCATGATTCGGCGAACCGAATAAATATCCGGAATTTGTTTGATCCGGTCTACAACCTTCTGGAGATGACTGACATTATGAATGGCAATCGACATAATAATTGTCGCCATTTTATTTCGGTCAGATTTACCAGTAACAGCTGAAATATTTGTTTTCGTTTCATTTACAGCTTGCAGAACTTCATTCAAAAGTCCTCTGCGATCGTAACCGCTGATTTCGATATCGACATTATATTCTTTTCGATCATTTAGAGAAGTTTCCCATTCAACCGGAATTAATCTGGACTGGGCATCATTGGAATCAATGTTCGTACAATCAGAACGATGCACGGACACGCCGCGGCCTTTTGTTATAAAGCCGACAATTTCATCTCCTGGAACCGGATTACAGCATCTTGATAAACGAATTAACAAGTTATCAATACCTTGAACGCGGACACCAGACTCTCGTTTCTTGGTAGAAGGAAATGCCTTTAAATCCGTTATCGCGTTGGTGATGCTGGCCGACTGCTCCTGGTCCCGCTTTTTCCGCCATTTCTCTGTTAAACGGTTGGCCACCTGCAGGGCAGTTACTCCGTTATAACCTACTGCGGCGTACATATCCTCTTCACCTGTAAAATTAAACTTTTCCGCAACCTTTTTTAAATTATCAGGTGTTAGGATTTCTTTAATGTCAAATTCCATCGCCTTTATTTCTTTTTCAACAAGCTCTCTGCCCTTGACAATATTCTCATCTCGGCGCTGCTTTTTAAAGAAGGCCCGGATTTTATTTTTCGCCTGGGAAGTTTGTGCCAGCTTTAGCCAGTCTTGACTTGGACCATAGGAATGCTTGGAAGTAAGAATCTCAATGATATCCCCGGTCTTAAGCGTATAGTCAAGCGTCACCATCTTGCCGTTCACTTTTGCCCCTATCGTCTTATTGCCAATTTCTGAGTGAATGCGGTACGCAAAATCAATAGGAACTGAACCGGACGGCAATTCGATCACATCGCCTTTTGGTGTAAACACAAAAACCATATCGGAAAACAAATCGATCTTTAATGATTCCATAAATTCTTCTGCATTTTGCGTATCATTTTGGAATTCCAGGATTTCTCTGAACCAGGTTAATTTTTGCTCGAAGGTTGAGCTGTCACTTATCGCCTTACCTTCTTTGTATGCCCAGTGGGCCGCAATCCCGAATTCGGCAATCCGATGCATTTCAAAGGTCCGAATCTGAACTTCAAGCGGATCGCCTTTTGGTCCTATGACGGTTGTATGCAGGGATTGATACATATTCGGCTTTGGCATTGCAATATAATCCTTAAAACGCCCCGGCATTGGCTTCCAGCACGTATGAATGATGCCTAGTACCGCATAACAGTCTTTAATACTATTGACAACAATTCGAACGGCCAGCAAATCATATATTTCACTGAATTGCTTATTTTGCAGGGCCATCTTCCGATAAATGCTGTAAATATGCTTTGGTCTGCCAGAAAGTTCGGCTTTTATGGATACCTCATTCATCCGGCTCTTGACTTCGTCGATGACGTCCTCTAAATATTGCTCCCGCTCGGCACGCTTCTTTTTCATTAAGTTAACAATCCGGTAATATTGCTGCGGATTTAAATATCGTAATGCTGTATCTTCCAGCTCCCACTTAATTTTAGAAATACCAAGACGATGCGCTAAAGGGGCAAAAATTTCAAGTGTTTCATTTGAAATCCGACGCTGTTTCTCTAAAGGAAGATGCTTCAATGTCCGCATATTATGCAAACGGTCAGCAAGCTTTATGAGAATGACCCGAATGTCCTGTGCCATTGCCACAAACATTTTTCGGTGGTTTTCAGCCTGCTGCTCTTCGTGCGACTTATATTTAATTTTCCCTAATTTGGTTACTCCGTCGACAAGCATAGCCACTTCGGCATTAAAGGCTACTTCAATATCCTTTAAGGATACATTAGTATCTTCAACAACGTCATGGAGAAAACCAGACGCAACCGTTGCCGGATCCATCTCCAGATCAGCGAGGATGCCTGCAACCTGGATAGGATGGATAATGTATGGTTCGCCTGATTTTCGATATTGTTCACGATGAGCATGCTTCGCGAATTCATACGCTTTTTTCACGAGTTCCACATGTTCTTCATTTAAGTATTTTCTAGTCTTGTCGATGACTTGGTCGGCTGTTAACACTTGATCATTCGCCATGAAATCACCTTTATCTTCATCTCAATTTTATATATATATAAATGTCATCCTATAAAAAATAGTTCCTAAATTAGAATGATTGTTTCTATTATCGAAAAAAATAACAAAGATGTAAAGAGATTGAGAGATTTTTTCAACATTTTACGAAAAAAATGTCGATTTTCTTTATAGTAAAGAGAGCACCCGCCTATCGAGTGCTCCCTTATATTCATTAATATTCCAATAAAGTTAAAATATCATAACCCTCTAGCTTGCTTCTGCCTTCTAAATAAGTTAACTCCACTAAGAAAGCGATACCAGCAACAACGCCGCCGAGCTGTTCTACTAATTTGATTGTAGCGTCGATGGTGCCTCCTGTTGCTAATAAATCGTCGGTAATGAGAACGCGCTGGCCAGGCTTGATAGCATCCTGATGGATGGTTAAGACGTCGCTGCCATATTCTAAGCCGTAATTAACCTTAATGGTTTCGCGTGGAAGCTTTCCTTCTTTACGGACTGGAGCAAAGCCGATTCCGAGTGAATAAGCAACTGGACAGCCAATAATAAAGCCTCTAGCCTCTGGTCCAACAATTAAATCAATATTCTTATCTTGTGCATAAGCAACAATCTGGTCTGTTGCATATTTATATGCTTCGCCATTATTCATTAAAGGAGTAATATCTTTAAACTTAATTCCAGGTTTTGGGTAATCCTCTACGATTGCGATAAATGGTTTTAAATCCATCCTTTTACTGCCTCCTCAATTTCAACCGACTCTTGAATGACTTCGTCGAACCAGCCTTTTAATTCCTGAAAGGATGAAAACAATAAATCTCTTTCAAGAGCATATTGTGCTTGTTTTAATTGATAGGTTCTTGAGTCAGTTAAATCACGCTTCTGCGCTGATCTTTGTAAAGTTATAAATCCATTGTTTATTGTAACAAAATCCAGCTCAGAAAACACCTTTGACATAAAGTAAATCGTTTCCTTTGACCAGCCGCGCTGCTTTGCAATATCATCACCGTAACGTTTAAGGTCAATCGGGCCATTTTTTAACAGGAACGCATAGAACCATTTAAAATGATCCCGGGTTGGAATGGTGCTGAAAAAATCGCTGGACTCTTTATAGAAATAGGCATATACCCTTGCTGGCTGCTTCCCCTTCAATAATTGAGCAACAAGTTCTTTTGATGGCGGAAGATCGACCAGTACGATGTTTGCCTGAAAGCCATCGAAGGCTTGAGCTTCTTCCATATCTTGAATAAGAATGGTTTCAAGCTGAAGTTGTGCGTTTATTTTTTCATAATGCTCTTTGTTAAAAATAATAATTTTTCTATTTTCATTTGGAACCAAATTGGCAATAGTATTGATTCGCTTTTGTCCACGATAATCGAATAGCTGCCAGGACTGTACGGCCATATCATGGATAAAAATTTGCGGTTTACGTATATTGTTCCATTCATTTATCGATAATTCTCCAATGAATGAGATTTTTGATGCTGGAGATATATTATCAACTAATGGACCTAATCCAAACCCGACCCCATCCAATGTGGAGCCATTATCATTCACTAATATTTTCAAATGGTTTTGGTCACTGCCAATTTTTCTAATAGTAGAAATATCAACATTATTTATTAAAACTTTTGGCTTGGAGTTGTCCATACCAAAAGGGGCTAATAGATTTAATTCATCTAATGCCGACAAGTGGATATCAACAAGTTGAACTTCCTCGTCAAGATAGGTTACCGGCATAAAATCTTCTTCCGTCATTAACTCATCTGCAAGATGGTTTAACCTCTGACGGAGCTCTTCCACATCATCCAAATTCAAGGTCATCCCCGCTGCCATAGGATGTCCGCCAAAATGCGGCAGAATGTCGCGGCAGGTAGATAAATTATGAAACAGGTCAAAACCGGCAATACTACGTGCCGATCCTTTTGCCAGCCCTTTTTCCCGATCGAAGCTCAGAACAATCGTAGGGCGATAAAATTTTTCCACCAGTCTTGAGGCAACAATCCCAATAACTCCGGCATTCCAGCCTTCTTTTCCGATGACGAGAACCTTATTGGAGTCAATCGGATAGTTCTGTTCCACTTCTTCGATTGCCTCAAGTGTGATTGTATTAACGATCGATTGCCTTGTTTTATTAAGGTCATCCATTTCTTGCGCTAGATGGTCTGCTTCATCCGGATCATCTGTTAAGATAAGCTGCACCGCCATATCTGCATCTTCCAAACGGCCGACAGCATTAATCCTGGGAGCGAGAGTAAATCCGATTGTTTCTTCGTTAATCGCCGATAAATCCACTCCAGCCAATTTAAAAACAGCCCTTAATCCTATGTTTGTCGTTACCTTCAATTTTTCGAGACCTTTTTTAGCAATTAGGCGATTTTCACCTTTTAAAGATACTAAATCTGCAATTGTGCCGATAACGGCAATCTCAAACAAATGTTCAGGCAATTTTCCATATAAAGCATGTGCTACTTTGAAGGCTACCCCTACTCCGGCCAGCTCACGAAACGGATATATGCTGTCTGGAAGCTTCGGGTGTATGATAGCAAGTGCTTCAGGAAGTACTTGCCCCGGTTCATGGTGATCGGTAATAATTAGGTCAAGCCCCAGCTCTTTTGCCACGTTTGCTTCATGAATCGCAGATATTCCAGTGTCAACAGTAATAATTAATTTTATACCAGACTCAGCTGCCCGACGAAAGGCAGATTCATTTGGACCATAGCCTTCTGTAAAGCGATTAGGGATGTAAAACTGAACATTCGCACCTAAGTCGCGAAGAGTAATCATTAAAACTGAAGTGCTGCTGACTCCATCGGCATCATAATCCCCAAATATAAGTATCGGTTCTTGATTATCTATAGCTTTACGAATTCTATTCACCGCGATGTCCATCCCTTTTAACAGATAAGGGTCGTGGAACTCATCCTTCCCAAATAAAAAATACCGTGCAGAATCTACGGTATCTATTCCACGATTGACAAGCAGCGTAGCAACTAGAGGTGTAATTTTCAATTCATTTGCTAGCATTTTAACAAGTTGGTCATCGGATTTACGAACAATCCATCTTGTTTTTGAGTTCAACATTAGTAGATTCACCCCTCAGACTATCTTATTATACAGGAGCAGGAATCAGCTTTCAATGGAAATAGAAAAGCGCAAGCGCCCGTCTAGCGACGTATGGCCTCCTCGAAAAAGCTCACGCTTTTTCTTCGTGCGATGTTTATGCTTCCGAAGCGTTCCTTGTGGAGCGCTCCAACTGAGATAAAGGAAACACGAAGAGCGTTAGCGCATTCGTGCTTGACTTATCGTAGGGCGGAGAGCGAAGGACACTAGCCGCTGGGCGCTGGAGCTAGACAAGAAAAAACCGCAGAATCTCTGCGGTTTTCAAAAAATTATACTTGCGGTTGATCAGAGTATTTTCTTTTTTCTTTAACTGTTTTAATAACGCCCTTCTTTTTCAGCTCTTTACATTTCAATACATACCATAAAGACCCTGCGATAAAGACGGAAGAATACACACCTACAATTAATCCAACGAACAACGCGATAGAGAAATTAAGGATGGATGGACTTCCAAAAATCATTAAGCAAACCACTGTAATGAGTACAGTTAAGACGGTGTTAATAGACCGGGTTAACGTTTGACGGATACTTACGTTTACGACTTCGGCAATATCCTCAACCGTTTTAAGACGCTTTTTCTTGCGCATATTTTCGCGAATTCTATCGAACGTAACAATCGTATCATGGTTAGAATAACCGATGATGGTCAATACCGCCGCAATAAAGGTCAAATCTACTTCCAGTCTTGTAATACTAAAGATTGCAATCATGAAGAAGGCATCATGAAGGATAGCGGCAATGGCAGCAATCGCCATGTACGCTTCAAAGCGAACAGATACATAGAGAATGATACCGATTGATGCAAACAAGATTGCAAAAAAGGCATTTTTCGCCAGTTCTTTTCCTACAGTCGGAGAAACCGTGCTGACATTCGGCTCAAAGCCAAATTGCTTTTTGAAGTCGGCTTTTAGATCAGCAATTTCATTTTTAGAGAGAACCCCGAGCATTCGTACTGCGCCAATTTGCTTCTTTTCACCTGAAATAACGATATCATCAGGTGTTAAATGATGCTTGGTAAAAGCAGCTTCCACCTTTTCAGTTGTTAAAGGTGTATTAGATTGAACTTCAACTCGTGTTCCACTTGAAAAATCAATTCCTAAATTCATGCGGAAAATGGCGAGAATTATGATACCTGCTACTAGCAGAACACCTGATATCGCAAAAATTGGTTTTCTCAATTTAACAAAATCAATTTTATCAAATCTTGTAGGGAGATTGACTGTATCGATATTTTCGGTAAGAGATCTAATTTGTGACTGGCGTACTGCAAACCAACCTGGTTTATCCTTCAATAAACCACTGTTCACCCAAAGTCCTAATAATAACCGTGCACCGTAAACGTTGGTTAGGAAGCTCATAAGAACACTCACGATTAACATGGTCG
The DNA here is from genome assembly GCF_050468025.1 of Neobacillus sp. NRS-1170. NCBI lineage: Bacteria > Bacillati > Bacillota > Bacilli > Caryophanales > Bacillaceae > Neobacillus > Neobacillus sp. NRS-1170. The sequence goes on from NZ_JBITPF010000038.1 coordinate 130,182, forward strand.
CAAACCCTTTTACCGAACTAGTCCCATAGAAGAATAGGACACCTGCGGTTAAGATGGTTGTTAAGTTTGCGTCAAGAATCGCCGTAAATGCATGCTGCTCACCAGCTTGGAAGGCTGACTTAATAGTTCTGCCCACTTTAAGTTCTTCTCTAATCCGTTCATACGTAATAATATTGGCATCGACGGCCATACCGACCCCTAGTATAATCGCCGCGATTCCCGGCAAGGTCAGGACTCCATTCATCCAATCAAAAATCAATAGGACGAGATAAATATAAATGGATAACGTAATAGTTGCAATGAAACCTGGAAAACGATAATAGAAAAGCATAAACAGATAAATGATGATGACACCGATGATTCCCGCTAAAATCGTGTCATGTAAGGCTTGCTCACCGAACTTGGCTCCGACGGAAGTAGAGTATACTTCTTTAAGCTTTACTGGTAAGGAACCTGCATTTAAAAGAGAAGCCAAGGTTTGAGCTTCTTTTGCAGTGAAGCTTCCGACTATGGATACAGTGTCTTGATTGAAAACTTGTTTAACAGTTGGTGCAGATAAATATTTCGGATTCGGCTTTGTTACTTCTGTTTTAAAGGAGTCTTTTCCTTCTTCAAAATCAAGCCAAATAACAAGTACATTTGGATTCATGTTCATAATTTCTTCAGAGACCTTCCGGAATTTATCCGCACTCTTTAATGTTAAAGAAACGCTTGGATTTCCATTTTGGTCAAAGGTTTGCTTCGCTCCGCCCTGCTTTAAGTCAGACCCGTCCATCATCAGACGATCATTGGCATCACGGAAGGATAAGTTAGCTTGAGTGGATAAAATTTCACGTGCTTTATTTTGGTCTTTTACCCCGGCAAGCTGAACGCGAACACGGTTATTACCTTCAATTTGAATATTCGGCTCACTTACCCCCAGCACGTTAATCCGCTTATCAAGTGCTTCCGCGGTACTAGCTAGGACATTTTTGTCAATTTTCTGTCCTTTTTTCGCTGGCTTTACCTCGTACAAGACCTCAAATCCTCCTTGGAGGTCAAGTCCAAGCTTCATATTGTTTAAGATGTTTTTCGTTGTTGCCCCCATTGTGCTTCCGAGAATCAGAACCAGAAGTAAGAAAGCAATAATTCTACTGCGTTTTACCATTATGTATTGTTCCTCCTTAGTGCGTGTGCATAGCACTTTTACCTGCAAGTCCTATATAAAAATAATAAAAAAGTCACTGCTATCATTATGGAATAAGTAAGAAAGTGTGTCAATTTACAAATAAATGAAAACGTTCTATTTCAATAGCTCTTTCCATTCATTTTCATCATCAAAAGAGAACTCAGCCGTTTTAAAGGCTTCAATTGTAGCAAAGTTCATATAATCGCTAACCTTAACAGAGAGTATTTCTTGGATCATTTCGTACAGCTTCATTTCATCTTTTACCTTTTTCCACTTTTTCTTAATTAAAAAATTCCAAAGCTCCTTTTCCGTTACTGAGTCAATTCCTAGTAAGCGAAACTCAAAAAGTTTACTTTTTAAGGCCGGCTGTACCTGGGTTCGAAAATGATCATATTTATGGCTGTTATCCATTTTAACTACCCCCTGAGAGAAGTCCCTAAAGTTCTTGAACCTTTGCAAAAAGCCAAGACAACTTGTCATGCTTTGTCCACCATGATGCATATAGTTAATTGTATATGATAACGCCTATTTTGAGAAGGTGGGAAGTAGAATGTCGAAGTTTTTAAAAGGGACCTTTATCCTATTAGTGGCTGGTTTTATAACAAGGGTCCTGGGGTTTATTTATCGAATCGTGCTAGCTCGCAGCATTGGCGAAGAAGGTGTTGGCTTATATATGATGGCCTACCCCACGTTTATCCTCGTGGTTACGATAACGCAGCTTGGGCTCCCAGTTGCCATCTCCAAAAATATTGCCGAGGCGGAAGCAAGAAAGGACTATGGTGAAATTAAAAAAATTCTGGTGGTTTCCCTTGCCATCACCATTGGACTTTCCATTCTTATTACTCCGGCATTGCTTTTACTGGCACCCATACTTTCCAACACGCTTTTCACCGATCAAAGGACTTATTATCCTTTAATAGCGATTGCACCAGCACTGCCAATTATCGCAATATCTTCAGTGTTAAGAGGATACTTCCAAGGAAGACAAAACATGCGTCCCTCCGCTGTCTCTCAGATTTTAGAACAGCTGGTGAGAATAACCCTGATTGCAACTGCTACAAAAACCTTCCTCCCTTATGGGGTTGAATATGCAGCGGCAGCCGCCATGGCCGCTTCTGTTTTAGGTGAATTGCTATCCCTTATTTATTTGCTGACCATGTTTAAATTAAAAAAGCGTTTTAAACTGAGGAAAAATTTTTTCCAATTTGTTCATAAAGGAAAGCGGACCTTTAAAGAATTAATGGAAATCGCCCTGCCCACGACGGGGAGCAGGATGATTGGATCATTAGCCTGGTTTTTCGAGCCAATCGTTGTGGCCCACAGTTTATCTCTTGCAGGTGTACTAGCCGTGAATGCAACGAAACAGTATGGAGCTTTAACTGGTTACGCCATGCCGCTGTTAATGCTGCCTTCGTTTGTTACGTTTTCTTTAGCAACTTCACTGGTCCCGGCAATCAGTGAAGCCAATTCCAAAAATAATCATAAATTAATCGAATACAGGCTCCAGCAAGCACTGCGTTTTGTTTTTTTATCAGGGGGACTTGCTGTCATCATCCTATATGTTTTGGCGGACCCGCTTATGCAGCTCATGTACGGCTCTACGAAGGGAGCCTATTTTATTAAAATCATGGCTCCATTCTTTTTGCTTTTTTATTATCAAGGACCCTTACAGGCCGTCCTTCAAGCGTTAAATCTGGCAAGAGCGGCCATGATTAATAGTCTCATCGGAGCCGTAGTGAAAACAGCTGTCATCTTCTTACTTGCTTCCCAGCCATCCTTTGGAATTACTGGCGCCGCTCTTGGGATCATTGTTGGTTTTGTTTTAGTTACCATCCTACATTTTGCAACAGTAATGAAGCGAGTGGCCTTTTCCTTTTATATTCGGGATTATTTGAAGGGATTTCTTGTCATGGCGGCATCAGGCTGGCTTGGCTATTGGTTATTTGAAAATATTCTTCCAAAAGAAGCGTTAACAATTCGCGTTTTAATCTCAGTTTCTGGGATGAGCCTTTCCTACATTTTTATGTTAATCTTTTTCGGTCTTCTCAAAAAAGAAGAACTGCAGCGAATACCGTGGATACGAAACTTTATTGCCTTTCGCTAAAGAAGACACGCTTAAAATCTGCGTGTCTTCTTTTATTCATCCTGCAGGTCAATAAAGAATTTTCCGTTCTCATAGCTGCAAAACGAAATCTTTTTCACATCGCGGTAGCCCTTTTTTTTTAATTCCTGACGCAGCCATAGATTGGTTTTATTAATTCTTTTTAAATTTTCTTCCTCGATGGAACCATCAATAATTAAAGGAATGGTAATATCCCCTTGCTTCGGGACTTCGTTGCTGTTTTTTAATTTTTCAATGACGGACAGGCTTCCAGATGACTCTAATATGGCAAACTCAACATCAGCAATACTGCGTATGTCTTTTTCCCTTAATTGTGTCATTAAATCATCGAAATTGTAACGCTGCTTGCGCATCGCGACTTCGTCTATTTTCCCGCGATTGATAATAATGCTCGGTTTTCCATCAACCAGATCGCGAAATCTTTTACTTTTTAAAGAAATGATGGCCATGATGATTTGGATGAACATCAATAAAACCATTGGTACGATTGCATGGAGCACACGGACATTTGGTCTTTCAATAGCAACAACTGCCAGTTCGCCAATCATAATAAAAACGACGAGATCAAGAATGCTTAATTCCCCTATTTCGCGCTTACCCATCATTCGAAAAATGATCAAAATGAGTATGTAAAAAATAATTGTTCGAAACACAATTGTTAAATATGGTTCCACTTTGTTCCGCCCCTTTTTTTCCATTCAAAACTATTGTTTGCAGTTTGCGGAGGATAATTATAGGAATAAACTTCCAAAGTTCTTTATTTATTGTGATGAAAATTTATTCTACTTTTTCTCCTTCATGAATACGCTTGTACTAGGACAGAAACTGTCTACTAAAGGCAGGGTATCAGCCTTTAACGACTGAAGGGGGAGAGAAAAATCGAATCTAAAAGCTTTGGAACATCAATTCTGTATGGATTAATCTTTATTATTGCATTCGCAGCTGTCTGCAGCGTGATTTTTGCGTTTATTCTTCGATTTACATCAGCTAGGGAAGGCTCACTTCAATATGTGATAACAGCCTTATCGTTTATCGGCTTATTTGGCGGCGGCTTTCTATCTGGTGGAAAACGGAAAGAAAAGGGCTGGCTGATAGGAGGAACTACGGGGTTTATTTACTCATTCATTGTCTTTTTGTTTCAATATTTGGGCTATGATCACCTCTTTAATGCCGAGCAGGTTATCTATCATACCTGCTACACCTTGATCGCAATGATGGGCGGTATTCTTGGGGTTAATATCGCAACAAATAATAAAAGACATGCATAAATATTAAAAGGAAGCCCTCATAGAAGGCTTCCTTTTGTATTATACTTCTGCAGTCTTTGAAACTTCAGTCACTTCTCGAATCGCATTACGGTCGTATGTAAGACGGCTGCCGTCTCCACATTTAATTACGACTTTGCTTTCATCGATTGAGTCGATAAAACCATGTAAACCGCCAATCGTGACGATTTTATCACCCTTTTTTAAGTCAGTTTGCATTTGACGAACCGCTTTTTGGCGTTTTTGCTGCGGGCGAATCAATAAGAAATAAAATAACACAAACATTAAAATTAATGGAATGAGTGTAGTCATGTTTTGCATCATGTTTCCCTCCTTTCAAAAAAATCTATTAGAAATTTTTCGCATTAGGCTTATTAAAGCCATACTGCTCAAAAAATTCTTCGCGGAAATCACCAAGCCTGTCTTCCATAATGGCTTGTCTGACCTTCTCCATTAATCTTAACAGAAAATAAAGATTATGGTAAGACGTTAAACGAATTCCAAACGTTTCATCACATTTTATTAAGTGACGAATATAGGCTCTGCTATAATTCCGGCATGTGTAGCAATCGCATTCAGGATCAAGCGGTCCAAAATCTTTAGCAAATTGAGCATTTTTGACAACTAAGCGGCCCGAACTTGTCATGAGGGTACCATTTCTTGCAATCCTTGTTGGCAGTACACAGTCAAACATATCAATACCACGGATGGAACCATCAATTAGAGAGTCCGGGGAACCTACTCCCATTAAATAGCGTGGTTTATTTGTTGGTAATAGCGGTGTTGTGAATTCTAGCACACGATTCATGACATCTTTTGGTTCACCAACGGATAATCCGCCGACAGCGTACCCTGGGAAGTCCAGCGAAACGAGATCTTTTGCACTTTGACGGCGAAGCTCCTCATACTCTCCTCCCTGAACGATTCCAAATAAGCCTTGATCTTCTGGACGCTGATGCGCGCTCAAACAACGCTCTGCCCATCTTGAGGTCCGCTCCACTGATTTTTTCATATATTCAAATGTAGCAGGATATGGCGGGCACTCATCGAAGGCCATCATGATATCGGAACCAAGGGCATTCTGAATTTCCATCGCCTTTTCCGGTGATAAAAATAATTTTTCCCCGCTCATGTGGTTGCGGAAATGAACACCTTCTTCTTCAATTTTACGGAATTCACTTAAACTGAACACCTGGAATCCGCCGGAATCTGTTAAAATAGCGCGATCCCAATTCATAAATTTATGCAGCCCGCCAGCTTCTCTAATAATCTCATGCCCAGGGCGAAGCCATAAATGATAGGTGTTACTTAAAATTATCCCTGCCCCCATCTCCTTTAAGTCCTCTGGGGACATCGTTTTAACGGTCGCAAGCGTTCCAACCGGCATAAAGGCAGGTGTATCAAAGGATCCATGCGGGGTATGAACTCTCCCAAGCCGCGCCCCTGTTTGTTTACATGTTTTAATTAACTCATAGCGAATCGCTGTCAAATTATTTTCTCCTTCCAAAAGGCGGTGTGAGCAGAGCTTAGCAGTGATTCACACATGCGGAGCTCCGCCCTTTTTCCACTAGATGATAAACATTGCATCGCCAAAGCTAAAGAACCGGTATCGTTCTTCAACAGCTGTATTATAGGCGTGCAAAACATTGTCTCTTCCAGCTAAGGCACTTACGAGCATGATTAGTGTTGATTTAGGTAAATGGAAATTGGTAATCATCCCGTCAATCGCTTTAAATTCGTAGCCTGGATAAATAAAAATACTTGTCCAGCCGCTGCCTGCAATAAAATGTCCATCGTTTTGCGAGGCAATCGTCTCTAATGTCCGGGTCGAGGTTGTTCCCACGGTAATAATTCGTCCACCGGTTTCTCTGACATCGTTAAGAAGTCTGGCTGTCCCTTCAGTGACCATATAGTATTCAGAATGCATATCATGTCCTTCTACATCGTCCACGCTGACTGGTCTAAATGTACCAAGACCGACATGCAGAGTGATAAAGGCGATATGAACACCCTTTTCTTTAATAGCATTCAATAGATCTTCAGTAAAATGAAGACCGGCCGTTGGTGCCGCAGCGGATCCAGGCTCGCGGGCAAATACGGTCTGGTACCGTTCTCGGTCATCCAGCTGCTCTTTGATGTAAGGTGGCAGAGGCATTTCGCCTAATTGGTCGAGGACTTCGTAAAAAATGCCTTCATATTTAAATTCCAAGACTCTGCCGCCATGATCGGAAGTTCCGGTGCAAACGGCTTTTAGAAGCCCATCGCCGAATTCGATTTCCGTTCCTTCTTTCACCCTTTTTGCCGGTTTCACGAGGGTTTCCCATTGGTCGCCTTCAAGCTGTTTTAACAGTAATACTTCAATTTTGGCTCCGGTATCTTGCTTTACGCCAAAAAGGCGTGCAGGAAGAACCCTTGTATCATTTAAAACAAGGCAATCCCCTTCACGCAAGTACTCGGTTATATTTTTAAATACTTCATGTTTTAGTTCGCCTGTTTCTTTATTTAAGACCATTAATCTGCTGTCAGTCCGGTTTTGCAGCGGGACTTGCGCAATTAATTCCTCAGGCAAATGAAAATCAAAAATATCTACTTTCATAAAATTACATCCTTACTATAACGTTTTAAAATACGTGCTCACTTTGCAGGGGTATCCATGCCGAAATGATGATAAACGGCGGGTGTTACCATTCTGCCTCTTGGTGTTCGCTGCAGGAAGCCAATTTGTAATAAATAGGGTTCATAAACATCTTCAATTGTTTCGGCTTCTTCGCCAATTGATGCAGCAATTGTATCAAGGCCGACAGGACCACCGCGGAATTTTTTAATAATCCCTTTTAACAGCTTGTGATCGATATGGTCCAGACCTAGCCGGTCTACCTGTAGCAATTCAAGCGCTTCTCTCGCAAGGGCGATGTCAATAGTACCGTTTCCCTTAACTTGGGCAAAGTCACGAACCCTTCGGAGGAGACGATTGGCAATCCTTGGTGTTCCCCTTGCTCTTCTTGCAATTTCTGAGGCTGCCTGTTCATCTATTTCCGTTTCGAATAAGTCTGCCGTTCTGATAACAATATTTTTTAACTGATCTTCTTTATAATACTCGAGCCGGCATAAAACTCCAAATCGATCACGCAATGGCGCCGATAAAGATCCAGCCCTGGTGGTTGCACCGACCAATGTAAACGGCGGGAGATCCAAGCGGACAGACCTTGCACTTGGACCTTTCCCAATAACAATATCAAGGCAGAAATCCTCCATCGCAGGATACAGAACCTCTTCAATCGTACGCGGCAGCCGGTGTATTTCATCGATAAATAAAACATCTCCAGGCTCAAGCGCTGTTAGGATTGCTGCTAAATCGCCAGGTCTTTCAATAGCCGGCCCGGAGGTTGTCCGAAGGTTAACGCCCATTTCATTGGCAATTATGACAGCAAGGGTTGTTTTCCCCAAACCCGGAGGACCATATAGAAGAACATGGTCCAGCGTTTCCTTCCGAAGCTTTGCAGCCTTAATAAAAATTTCTAAATTTTCCTTGACCTGGTTTTGTCCAATATATTGCTTTAAGGTTTGCGGTCTGAGACTTTGTTCAATGCTTATTTCACTTTCATTAGCTTCACTAGAAATAATCCGGTCATCCATAAATTATCACCTATTTTAAAAGGCGTTTTAAGGCCTGTTTAATGTATTGATCAGTTGACATCTGCTCTTTTCTTAATTCAGGTGAAATCTTTTTTATTTCTTTATCAGAATAACCCAGTGCTTTTAAAGCAAGAATGGCTTCTTCAAAGGCCGTATTGTTCGTTTGAGTATGTAGTGGAAGTGTGTCGGCATTGAACAGATTAGGGAAGTAATCTGGAACGACATCCTGTAATTTTCCTTTTAAATCGAGGATCATTTGCCTTGCTGTTTTTTTGCCTACTCCAGGAAATTTAACGAGGAAGGCTTCGTCTTCATTTTCGATGGCGTTCACCACCTGTTGGACTTCACCAGAGGCAAGGATCGCGAGTGCCCCCTTCGGCCCAATACCCGATACATTTAACAATTTCGTAAATAGCTTTTTCTCTTCCCTGGATTGGAAGCCAAATAGCGCCATTACATCTTCGCGAACATAATGGTAGGTATATACAGTAACCATTGTTTCCAATTTACCAGAATAAACAAATGGATTGGGTGTCGCGATTTGATAGCCAATTCCATTATTTTCAATGACAATATATTCAGGCCCGACAAATTCAACGGCCCCTTTAATAAATTCAAACAATCGTATTCTCTCCCTTAGTTTTTCACCGTATTTCATTCTACCATAATTTTTTGTTTAAGAAAGAAATAAAAAACAGGCTGATTTATTTCAACCAGTCTGTTTCAAAGAGTGAATTTATTCTTTTTTTAACGAATACGGCTTAAAGGTTTCTAAAACTTGAACATATTGATCTTTGGTTTTAATGGGGATGCCTTGAATTAATTCTTCTTGTTTCTTACTTTCAAGTTTTCTAATATCTATTTGAAAAAACGATTGAATGATTCTTGATTGGCCCGGTCTTCCATTAAAAATGGTCAAAACCCCATCTTCTGTTATACCGAAAAAGCCATTTGCTTTTAATAACGGGGATATATCATCGACCTTCCTTCTAAAAACAAAAGTCGATTCTTCCATTTCCGTTAGCTTCCATTGATCATACTTTGCCCAGAAGTTCGCCATTGACCAACATGTTTCATGAACGACTTCTTGACTAATTTCCCCATCGAGATAGATTCGTTCTAAAATAACCGTCAGGTGCTGAGGTTCCGTCTTTTGCCGGTCATCGACCTGTGCGGCCGATCCAGTAATTTCAGAAGCCCCGCCGATTAGTATATATAGTAAAACAGAAAAAATGGCTAAGCTATACTGTGACAATGCTTTCCAATTGAACCTCATGCTGCTCACCTCTTTTTGTTATAAAATGAACAAACTTTACAGTTCTAGTTTAGCCTATTTTTCCCTTAATATCCGTAAAATAAATAAGGGCAAAGCCTATAAGCTTTGCCCGTTTTGAACTATTTAGAATATCTGTTTGGAACTTCTTCGCTTTGACGGCGGTCCTTATTCGCTTTCGGCTGCCGCTGCGGTACATCATTATTGATGTTGCGGTCGCGTCCAATTGTCCCCTCATCTGTAATGACAGTTACGGATTTTCCGTTCACGTAAGGCTTCACCGCATTCTTAATAGCCCTTTTGGTTGCGGCCTCCTTGTCACGGTCCACTAAGTTAACCGAAACAATAACAGTGTTTCCATAGGCAACGGATCTTACTGATTGAACATTATCGATGTTTGAAACCTTGCTTCTGATATTATCAGTTATATTTTCTTGTGCATGTTTATCTGTTGCTTCCCCGGTCTTACCAATATTTTTATTCAAGTGACCGTGATAATTCATATCACTGGTACTAAATCGGTTATCCCGCTGAAAGAAATTACGGTCGGTCTTTGCTAAAGGTGTTGTAGGGTTTTTTGGGTTGCCGTTTTCATCCCTTGTCTGAAGCAGTTTTCTTTTTTGATTGTTTACAATTGTATCCTCATCCCCAAGGGTATGATCCATCATTTCCGTAAAGGCACCATCATTGTCTCTAAGAAAACCATAATTATTATTGTGGTTTTCATTGGAGTAATACCCCATCGGACGAGCTAAATTATTGTTCCCTTGATTCACACCTGCACGGTTATTATCATTATTACAGCCAGCCAGCCCCATCATCATCACGGCTGAAAGAGGAATCATCCACTGCTTCTTGTTCAAGCGAAAAACCCCCTTAGTTCATCCTGAGCATGCTTTAACATGCTCGTTATTAGGGTGCAATTTTTTAGGGGTTTTCATTCATTTTTCATTCATCCACTATGGTTTTAATTCGGTCAATAAATTTTTTTCTAGTGTAAAACTGATTAATCGTTAAATCCATCACCTGTTTTAATTTAGCCTGGTCAGAATACGATTTTTCCCTAATGATTCTGTTCCACTCCCGAAAAATATCAGCGGGATAGACTAAGGCATACAAAAAAGGTTTTTGATGAATATATTTCTTAATTGGTTCATATTGGAGCAGCTTATCAAACGACCAGTCAAGATAAGGAAGAATCCGATTGGCGTATTGTAAATAATCAAAAGCTGCGGGGCCGATGCTGATTAAATCAAAATCGATTAATAATAATGTTCCACTTTTGTCGCGTAAAAAATTATGATGGGCAACATCCCCATGCAAAATCACATATGGTTCTTTTTTAAAAAAGAGGTATTCCTTTTCCATACCCGCAAGTGACCATTCTGCCCATGAGACCATTTCCGATATAAAGGGTTCATTGAAAAAATATTTAACGAAAGGAAGATTGTTTGAAAAAATATGATTCCGCTCTGTCCACTTACCAATTAAATCCGCTTTCGGCAGCAATCTACGATACCGTGCTTCAAAGGATGCCGTTGTTTGATGAAATTGTTCGAGAAGGTCAATCCCTTCCTGGCGGTTTTTATGCGAGTGAAAGGAAAAAGTGGTTTTACTCGGGGCAATATACTCGATGCAGCCAAAGTAAATACCTTCAAAAAACAACGGTTCTTTCAAACTGGGATTAAGAAATTTATATGTTTTGCTGAAACCTTCATTGTTCAATGTGGTAGTAAACGCTTCTTGAAGTCTAAGTCTGCTGTTGGTTTGGTACCCTTTCATGATATAAGTATTTTTCTCTGTTTTTAAAAATATAACAGATTTTCTAATCGGAACCATTTGGATGATTTTTTCTGTAAACTGCGACCGAAAATAAGAGAGGAGACGATTATAATAATCATCGTCTCCATTTTTGTTTTTTGTTGTATTAACTGCTTTCATCCTGGAACCCTTGCATTCCATAAGGATTAATCCCAACCGGTCCCATTCCATAGGGGTTCATAAATGGAGGCTGAGCAACATTACCCGGTCCAGAATATGGCGCACTAAAAATTGGCGGTGTTGGCGGTATAAAGGCTGGTGCAACATTTGTTGGTGCTGCTGGTATTCCGGCAGGCATTCCTGCAGGCATACCTGCTGGGACTGCGCCGCAGCCGCAATCATCTAAGGCACCTGTCCCGACAGGCAGTCCTTGCGTTGGATAAGGCTGCTGCATATAAGGTATTTGTGCTCCGTAGCTTGGAACTGGTGCTTCTGCTGTCTCAAAATCTTCTCCCATAGTCTGTGGGACTCCGCCCATTCCTGGAGGGTATCCATACGGCATTTGACCATATGGTACTCCCATTCCATATGGGTTTACCATTCCTGGACCTCCATACATCGGTCCAGGCGCAAATCCAGTCGGATGATGTGGGGCATGGTAATAGGATGAACTTTCGACAGGGTGTCCACCTGGTACTCCTGGTGGAAAGCCCGCTGGTGTGGCTCCAGGGAAACCTACTGGTGCTGCTCCAGGGAAACCTACTGGTGCTGCTCCAGGGAAGCCACCTGGCATTTGTCCATATCCGGCTGGAACTTGCCCAAATGCTGCTGGATCCACATAAGGCTGCTGGAAAGCTGGATTTTGGACGGCGCCTGGAATAAATCCTGGGTTCATTGCAGGCATTTGCGGCATAAATGATGATGATTCATCATGAAAGTGCTGTGGTACAAAGGGTGCCCCCGCTACATTTGGAGCAAAACCTGGTGCTACAGGCGGGTATCCAGCCATACCAGGCATCACACCAGGCATTACACCACCAGGCATCACACCACTCGGCATTACACCACCAGGCATTTGCGGAAACGGCATATACGGTGTTGGTACCGGGAAACCTCCGCCAAATGGCGGGCAGAATCCTGGCCCAGGCATAACTGGTGTCATTGGAACACAGTCTTGAACAGGCATTTGAATTGGTGCTTCCATAACAGGTTCAGGAATTGGATTTGCTTTTATTGGCATTTCTTTTATTGGTACTTCTTTTATTGGCATTTCTTTCTTAGGAACTTCTTTTATTTCAGGAAGAATATTGGTTGGCTTCGGCGGCAGCTGCGGTTGAGGAATCATATTTGTCATATTCATCATATAGTAGTTGTTAATATCAATTTCTGGGACTACTTGCAGGGGCATTTTTGGAGTATAGGGTGCTTTTGGCGCTTCTTTAATGATTGGCTTCTCTTTCGCAATTGGTACTTCTTTGATTGGAGCTGCTTTGATTGGAGCTTCTTTAATCGGTGCCTCCTTAATCAGCGATTCTTTTAATGGTTTCTCTTTGGCAATCGGCATTTCCTTTTTTGCTCCCATATTGATTGTCGTACCTGGATTGTGTCCTGCAGGTGCTCCTTTTTTTATCGTTCCACCTGAAGTTGGGACCTTTACTTTCATTCCGGGCATAATCATATCAGGGTTGCTGAGCTGTGAATTCATCTTTTTCAGCTCTTCAAAATTCACGCCGTACTTCTTGGCGATCTTCCAAAGAGTATCCCCTTTCTGTACGATATGGATCTTCACTCTGATTTCCCTCCTATGGCATAAGTCCATATAGTGTATGTGAAGATGGGCAAAGTGCTAACATTCTTCAAAAAAACTTATGCTAGTTTTTTTAAAAATATGAATGAGTCCCGGAATAAATGAGAATGGACGATCCGCTGATAAATCCTCAAAATTCGCTGATAAAATGAAATATTCGCTGATACACTCGTTGAATTCGCCGATAAACTAGAAAAATTCGCTGATAAATTCCAACATGATAAAGAAAAAAAGATGCAATCAGCTAAAATTGCATCTTTTTTTCCCGATTATGAATTTTTTAGCATCCGTTCAAGTGCTAATTTAGCGTTTTCGGCAATTTCTGGACTAACTTTAATGACATTAGCCGTATCTTCTAATGTATCTAAGCTCCATGCCAGGTGTGGCAGGTCAATTCTGTTCATGGTCAAACAAGGACACATATGAGGATTTAGAGAAATAATCTGTTTATCCGGATGATTTTTAATCAGACGGTTAACCAAGTTCATTTCTGTACCAATGGCCCATGCAGATCCAGGCTCGGCTTTTTCAATTGCATTGATGATATAGCTCGTGGAACCCGCCATATCTGATAATTCGACCACTTCGCATCGGCATTCGGGATGGACGATAATTTTCATGTCCGGATACTTATAACGCGTATCAATCACATTTTGAACGGTAAAGTTTTCATGGACAGAGCAATGCCCTTTCCAAAGGATTACCTTTACTTGGGAAACATCACCATCATATTCTAATGTATCGTTAATAGGATTCCAAATGGCCATTTCGCCTAGGGCGATGCCTAAATCAGCTGCTGTATTACGACCTAAATGCTGATCTGGCAAAAATAAAATCCGCTCCTTCTGTTCGAATGCCCATTTCACCATTGTCTCTGCATTCGAGGAGGTAACCGTTGCCCCGCCATTAGCACCAACGAATGACTTAATAGCAGCCGTTGAATTGACATAAGTTAATGGAAGAATTGTATCACCGAACATTGCCTGCAGCTTCTCCCAGGCTCTCTCCGTTTGCCCTAAATCCGCCATATCAGCCATCGAGCAGCCCGCGCGCATATCAGGCAGGATGACCTTTTGGTCTTCAGTTGTTAAAATATCAGCCGTTTCTGCCATAAAATGAACCCCACAGAAAACGATGAATTCCGCTTCTGTATTTTCTGCAGATAATTGTGCAAGCTTTAGGGAATCTCCTGTCGCATCGGCGAACTGAATCACTTCATCCTTTTGATAATGGTGTCCTGGGATGAATAAGCGAGAGCCAAGTTTGTTTTTCACTTCGATCACCCGGGCCTCTAATTCCTCCCGTGACATCTGCTTATATTTTTCAGGAATCATTTTATTAGTTTGTAGTGAGGCTAAAATGTTCATCTTATTCTTCTCCTTTATTCCATTTTACTTTTACGCTAATATCCAACGCTTTATAAGAATGGGTCAAAAATCCGAGGGAAATATAATGAACACCTGTATCGCCATAGCCAGCCAGGTTGCTCAACTGGATACCACCTGATGCTTCGGTAATAATTCCGGCTGGAACCAATTTAATTAATTCCTTGATTTCGTCAGGGGTGCGATTATCGAACATAATCACATCGGCGCCAGCATTCACTGCTTCCACCACTTGTTCTTCTGTCTCAACTTCCACTTCGACCTTCACCATATGACCGGCTTGCTTCCGGACGGTTGCAACAGCCCTCTCAATCGAACCTGCAAAAGAAATATGATTATCCTTAATCATGACACCGTCATATAATCCAAAGCGGTGATTAAAGCCTCCGCCCGTGCGGACTGCATATTTTTCAAACATCCTTAGTCCCGGCGTGGTTTTTCGTGTGTCGCAGATTTTCGTAAAATCACTATTTAACGTGTGAACCGCTTTATTTGTGAGAGTGGCAATTCCGCTCATTCTTTGAATGAGATTTAGAACCACTCTTTCTCCTTTTAAAAGATCTGAAATTTTTCCAGATACAAGCGCAAGCTGCTGACCATATTCAATTCGGTCTCCGTCTTTTACGAGTACCTCTACGTTTAAATCGTTATTTAACAGCTTAAAACCTGTTTTAATCACTTCTTCGCCGCAAAAAATTCCTTCATCCTTAGCGAGAAAAACAATTTCACCATTCGTTTCATTCGCAAAAATTAAATCAGTGGTAATATCCTGTTCGCCTATATCTTCGATAAAAAAATTCTCAAGTTGTGAGCGCAGTTTTAGTGTGTTCATGATTCTTTTTCACTTCCCGTTTCTTTTTATGAATGAGCGATTTTCTTAGCCAATTAGTGTCATCCTCATGCGGATAATCACTTCTAAAGTGGCCCCCGCGGCTTTCTTTCCGTTTTAATGCTGAATCCGTAATCAGCTTTGCCGTGAGTACCATGAAAATCTTTGTTAAGTCTTGAACAGAACAAGAATCAAGTTCATTTAATTCATGAACCTTAAATTGTTGAAGCCATTTTCTTTGCTTCCTAAGATCCACTTCATTGCGGACGATTCCTACCCGCTCCATCATGTAATCCTTGATTTGCTGTTCTGTAGGTAAATTGATTTTTTTCTGGGTAAAAAGTAATTTAGGCTGTTCTAATTCTGTTGCTTCACCCTGATTAGCTCGAATCCATTCTGATAATTTTTTACCTTGATACAATCCCTCTAAAAGGGAATTACTTGCTAAGCGGTTAGCCCCGTGCAAGCCTGTACATGCCGCTTCGCCTATGGCATAAAGTCCATCAATAGAAGTTCGCCCGATTAAATCCGTTTTGATGCCGCCCATTAAAAAATGACTTCCAGGAGCAACGGGAATTTTTCCTGCGAATAGGTCAATGCCATTTTGCTCGCAAAGAGCGGTGATCGAAGGGAACCGTTTTTGAAAATCTTTTATTCTACTAATATCCAAATATACGTTTTGGCCATTTTTCAAATATTCATAAATCGTTTGCGAAACCACATGCCGAGGAGCAAGGTCTTTATAGGGATGGACTCCCTCCATTATCGGAGTTCCATCATCCGTAACAAGGATGGCTCCATCGCCCCTCACGGCTTCAGAAACCAAGCCTTTTGTTTCACCATTAAGATATAAAAGAGTCGGATGGAATTGAATAAATTCCATATCGATAATTTCGGCACCAGCCAAGTACGCAAGCGCAATTCCGTCGCCGCTAACCGTACTGGCATTTGACGTAAAGCTGTATAATTGCCCGCAGCCGCCAGTAGCGATTATGATGTGCTTTCCGAAATAAATATGAACACTGCCATCCGGCCGCTTTGTTTTTACCCCAATGCAGCGATTTTTTTGCTCGTTCAAAACCAATTCATAAGCAAATACATCTTCTTCTACCAACACATCGTCGGAAAGCTTGCTAATCAATTGCTCGATGACTTTTTTACCAGTAGCGTCCCCGCCGCCATGGACAATGCGATGCTCGCTATGGGCTCCTTCCATGCCAAGGAGCAATTCCCCCTGATGATTTCGATCGAACACATCTCCCTGCCTGGCAATTGCCTCAATAAGTGATGGTGCTTCATAAACGATTTCTCTTACTATGTCAGGATTATTGTGGAATCTTCCTGCTTCTAAAGTATCTGCCAAATGTTTGGATGGATGATCATGTGTGCCAATAGCCGCGGCGATTCCACCTTGAGCAAGATAGGAATTTGCCGTTCTTATTTTTGACTTTGTGAGAATCCTCACATTCATATCATTTCCTAATTGGACAGCCAGCTGTAAAGCCGCTACCCCGCTTCCAATAATTACAACATCATCTTTCATCATAAGTTGACCCTCCCTGATTAACAGGTGTCTTGACATATATATTTACACAGATTTAAACTAAAAACAAGTATTATATTAAAAAGTTATTGGAGAAAATATTATGATATATTTTGATTTTGCCGCTACCACTCCATTAGATCATGAAGCTGCGGAAATTTATCTGAAGGTCTCAACTGAATACTTTGGCAATGCCAGCAGTCTTCATGATTTTGGGGGTCAATCCTCAGCCCTGCTAGACAATTGCCGCGAAGAATTGGCGAAAAATTTGGGTGTTGATAAAAAGGGACTGTTCTTTACAAGCGGGGGTTCTGAAAGTAATTTTTTAGCAATAGAGGCTTTGTTATCAGCTCCCTTAAAAAAAGGCAAACATATTATTGCAGGTATGGCAGAGCATTCATCTATTCATGGAGAACTTAGGAGATTAGAGAAAGCAGGGTACGAAATCACGTTCCTTCCGTTTGATGCATCAGGGCTTATTGATATCAAAAAGCTTGCAAGCGAAATTAAACCGGAAACCATATTAGTTGCCGTCCAGCATGTAAATTCAGAAATCGGAACGATCCAGCCAGTCGAGGCTATCGCAGAAATTTGCAGGAATCATCAGATTCATTTCCACAGCGACTGTGTCCAGTCGTTTGGAAAAATTGATTTAAAAAGCATAACACCGCTTGTTAGCAGTTTCTCTTTTTCCGGGCATAAAATATATGGTCCAAAAGGGGTTGGCGGTGTTTATATCAATCCGCGCATTCATTGTGATCCCTTTTTTCCAGGTGGATCACATGAAAGTGGTTTTCGGCCAGGCACCGTGAATGTTCCAGCAATTGCGGCAATGACCGTTGCTGCGCAGAAAATTCTCGGACAGATTCCTTCGCATCATGAAATGTTTGCATTACTGCGAAATACCTTTATTGAAGCACTTACGCCAATTAAAGATAGAGTCATAGTTTATGGGGCGGTCGAAGCTGATTCACAACTTCCAAATATAATCGGGCTTAGAATCTCAGGGATAGAGGGACAATGGATGATGCTTGAATGCAATCGCTTAGGATTTGCCATTTCGACAGGAAGCGCCTGTCAAATTGGCATGCAATCCCCTGCCAAAGTAACACAAGCACTGGGCCTAAATCCAGAAGAGGCCAAACAGTTTATTCGTATATCATTTGGCAAATCTACATCAAGGGAAGATGTTTTACAGCTTGCGGAAAGTATTGTTAAAATTGTCCAGGAATTTTAAATAAGTTATGCTAGAATATAAAAACAGAGAATGTTTGGGAGGAATAATATGGCTGAGCAGAAAAAAATATTAGGAGAAGAAAGGAGGTCTCTGATTCTTCAATTGCTAAAAGACAGTTCCGAACCATTGACGGGAAGCGAACTTGCGGCAAGAACGAATGTTAGCAGGCAAGTCATTGTGGGAGACATCACCCTGCTAAAAGCAAAAAATGAACCGATTATGGCAACAAGTCAGGGGTATGTGTATTTAAAACAGAATGCTGGTACCAGGATATATGAAAGAACGATTGCCTGCAAGCATGCACCAAAAGACACGGAAAGGGAATTAAATTTATTGGTAGATCATGGCGTTTTGGTGAAGGATGTAAAAATTGAGCACGCCGTCTATGGTGATTTAACTGCCTCAATCATGGTGTCAAACCGGCAAGAAGTGAAACAGTTTTTGAGTAACCTGCAAACAACGAATGCCGCGTTATTGTCGGAGCTGACGGAAGGCATTCATCTTCATACCATTTCTGCTTCAAGCGAAAAAATTCTTGATAAAGCAGAGGCCGCCTTAAAGGCGGAGGGATTTTTAATGGACTCATAAAAAGGACCCGGGATTTTTTTAGTCCCAGGTCCTTTCCTAATTTAATTCTACTAATGTTGATGGATAGCTTCCCATTAGTGTAACTCCGCATCCTAGTGCTTCTAGCTCCGCCATTGCCCCTGGTATTAGCACCTCATCAAGCTTCATTTCTAAATCGATAATGAAAAAGTAATTGCCAATCCCAGTTTTCATTGGTCTTGATTCAATTTTGGAGAGGTTTATTTTTCTCCAGGCAAAGGCTGATAAAACTTGGTGAAGTGCCCCGGCACGGTCTGATGGTAAAGTTACCATTAACGTTGTTTTATAATGGGCAGAGCCACAAATTGCTTGAAAATCAAATTCGTCTTTAGATAAGACCACAAAGCGGGTATGGTTAAAGTCAAAATCGTGAATATTCCTTTGAACAATAGATAACCCATATTCTTTGGCAGCCAATTCATTAGCAATGGCTGCCGTATTATGTTCAGGCTCATCCATCACCAATTTCGCCGCAGCCGCAGTAGAAGATATATATTCAAATGGAACGCCTTTAAATTGATTATGTAAGAATTTATGGCACTGCGCAATGGCATGTGAATGGCTATAAATTTTGCTGACATTCTCCCATTTTTCTGCATTCGCCGGATGGACCATCAAATGCTGCTTAATCGGAAGAGTAATTTCTCCGACGATGGGGATTTGAGCAACCTGAGTTAAATAATCAAGCGTAATATTAACGGAGCCCTCAAGCGCATTTTCAATCGGAGCAACTGCGAGCCCCACTTTTTTGTCCACTACGGCATCCATACATTCTGGTATCGTCCGAAAAGGCTCTAGTTCCAAGCCTGGGAAAACCTTTGTGACTGCAAGTTCCGTAAAGGTTGCCTTAGGCCCTAAATAACCAATTTTCATTGCATTCCACTCCCTATTTTTAAAAAGAAAGCTGAGAACTGGTTTCTCAGCAGACTTGTGTCCGCTATGCACCTGTTCCCAGCACTTCTACTTTCTCTACAAATTCGAGTTTTCTAAGTTCGGATAGTAATTCATCAATTTCATTTGTCATATTTGCCGTGTTTAATGAAAGAGTTACGTTCGCCCTGCCCTGAAGGGGAATCGTTTGGTGGATGGTTAGAACATTACCACCATAAGAGGCAACAACACTTAATAACTTTGACAATGTGCCGGAGCGATCCTCTAAATGAAAGAATAACGAGACTAAGCGCTCCTGTTTAATGGTTGAAAAGGGAAACACTGTATCCCTATATTTATAAAAGGCGCTCCTGCTTAAGTCAACACGCTGGACAGCTTCCGCAATCGATTCCGCCTTGCCTCTATCAAGCATTTCTTTCACTTCAATCGTTTTTTTCATCGCTTCTGGCAAAACGTCTTCACGGATTAAATAAAATTTTTTATCTATGTTATCCATTTTCATTTCATTACCTCTTTACCTGAACCCCTATTCAATAAACTCAAATTCGAAATCTAATAACTTAACGATATCCCCATCTTTTGCCCCGCGTTGTCTTAAAGCCTCATCGACCCCTAGACCGCGAAGCTGGCGTGAGAAGCGGCGAACAGATTCTTCTCTTGAAAAATTAGTCATCTTAAAGAGCTTTTCAATTTTTTCACCAGAAACCACAAACGATCCATCTGATTCTCTTGAAATGTGGAAGGCATCCGGATCCTTCTCGTGCTTGTAAAGAACACGATGGACGCCAGTATCCTCTTCTTCATGCTCAAGCGGGAATTCCGGTGTTTCCTCAATCTTATCAGCAACGGCAAACAATAGCTCGCGCAATCCCTTACGTGTAATGGCCGAAATAGGGAAAATCGGATAATCCTCTTCTAGCTGCTCTTTAAAGGTTGCTAAGTTCTCCTCCGCACCAGGCATATCCATTTTATTGGCCACAATAATTTGCGGACGCTCTGTTAAACGCAGATTATATTCTTGTAATTCTTTATTAATCGTCAGGTAATCCTCAAATGGGTCTCTGCCTTCAGTTGCCGCCATATCAATGACATGAACAATAACCCTCGTCCGCTCAATATGACGTAAAAACTGATGGCCAAGGCCTACACCGGCATGTGCCCCTTCAATAAGCCCAGGAAGATCAGCCATGACAAAGCTTCGGCTGTCCTCTGTTTCCACCATGCCCAGATTCGGAACAATCGTCGTAAAATGGTACTCGGCGATTTTTGGCTTCGCTGAAGAAACAACAGACAATAGCGTGGATTTCCCAACGCTTGGGAAACCAACTAACCCAACATCAGCAAGCAGCTTAAGCTCCAGTATGACGTCGCGTTCTTGGCCTGGCTCACCATTTTCTGCAAGCTCCGGTGCCGGATTGGCTGGAGTGGCAAAACGGGAATTCCCCCGGCCGCCGCGTCCTCCTTTTGCAATTACTGCCTGCTGTCCATGCTCAACTAAATCAGCAATGACTTCATTTGTCTCAGCATCCGTAACAACGGTCCCAGGCGGTACCTTGACAATCATATCCTTGGAATTACGGCCATGCTGATTCTTGGACATACCATGCTCGCCACGCTGTGCTTTAAAATGGCGCTGATAACGGAAATCCATTAGAGTACGCAAGCCTTCTTCTACTTGAAAAATTACATTAGCGCCCTTCCCGCCATCTCCGCCGGCCGGACCGCCCTTTGGTACATATTTTTCACGGCGAAACGCGACCATTCCGTTTCCGCCGTCTCCACCTTTTACATATATCTTGACTTGATCGACAAACATTTTTTTCCTCCTGTCGCACAAATAAATCAACTGATGATTGCGACGAGAAGCCCTGTGTTTTATACCGTTTAAAGTTTAGGCATAAAAACTTCCAGTGCGAGTTCGCTTTCCGAGAATTCCTTGACCTCTAAATCCATTGTTTCGGACTCTCCAAGGAATTTTTCAATCAGTTCACTTTTTATTATTATCCCGCTAAAATCGAAAAAGAAACGAATTCCCTCTGATTGCGGCTCAATTGTAATCGATAAATGGTTTTCTTGAAATGCTTCGATTGCTTTATTTAAGCATGAAAAAAAGGAACTTGTCCAATTTGTCAGGACCGAATCGTCCATTTTTAATGGTTCGGCATCCTCAAATACCTCATATTCGAGTCTAAAAAAAGGATTCTCCCAATTAGAGGTGAATAGAAGGGAGGCAAATAAAGGCATATTTAAATTTGAAAGCTTTGTCTCATGCTGGGCTTCAATCACAATTTCATCAATGACCTCTTTAGCCCGGTCAATTCGATTTAAATCGATGTTCCCTTTTATCAACTGAAGCTTGTTCAACCAATCATGACGCGAGTGCCGCAACACCTCGACGATTCCCCATTCTTTCTCCATACCCACACTCCCACATTAAGTGTCGGAACACACTGTTTGTTGTTAGTATATCAAAAAAGTAACCATGAGTAAGCTTTTTTATACGAAAGGTTTCCTAAAGTGGTAAAAAAAAGAAGCACAATACGAGGAAATACCCTTAATATGAAATTTATCAGAGCAAAAAGAAAACTCTAACCGGTCAGGTTAGAGTTTCCAATAAAAGCATTACGCTTCTTGAGCTACTGGATAAACGCTCACTTTTTTACGGTCACGACCTAAACGTTCGAATTTTACAACGCCGTCGATTTTTGCAAAAAGAGTGTCGTCACCACCACGGCCTACGTTTTCACCTGGATAAATCTTTGTACCGCGTTGACGGTAAAGGATTGAACCACCAGTTACGAATTGACCATCTGCACGCTTAGCACCAAGGCGCTTTGCGATAGAGTCACGTCCGTTCTTTGTAGAACCTACTCCCTTTTTAGATGCGAAAAACTGAAGATCTAATCTTAACATTTGTTCCACCTCCTGCTATTTGAAGGTTATTTTTATGTGCTTACCGTATTCTTTTTCAATCCCTTGTAAAGAGACGACCATCGCTTCAAGAAGTAATTGAACTTTCTCTGCAGTTTCATCAGAAAGATTTTCTGGATACACACATTCAAGAAAGCCGCCATTTCCTTGCTTGACATCTGCTGTTACACCTGTAAGAGCTTCAATAGCGTTAACTGTGCCAAAAGACACCGCCGAGGCTCCAGCACAAACGATGTCCTCGCCGTGCTCAGCAAAATTTGCATGTCCGCTCATTATAAACGAATGAATAGTTCCGGCATCAGTACGATTAATCGTAATTCGGATCATGGAAAATCCAACACCTTACGCGTTGATTTTTTCGATGATTACTTTAGTGTAAGGTTGACGATGACCTTGCTTCTTACGGTTGTTTTTCTTCGCTTTGTACTTGAAAACAATAATTTTCTTCGCACGGCCTTGTTTTTCAACTTTAGCTGTAACAGTAGCGCCTGCAACAACAGGGCTTCCAACTTTTACAGTTTCACCGCCAACGAAAAGAACCTTGTCAAAAGTAACTGTTTCACCAGCTTCAACATTTAATTTTTCAATGTAGATAGCTTGGCCTTCTTCGACTTTAAGTTGCTTACCGCCAGTTTCGATAATTGCGTACATGAACTGCACCTCCTTATAAACTCAGACTCGCCATACACAGGCGTCCCCACGAATCACGCAGAAATCTTACTACCTGTTCTGTGCGGTTGTAGCACGGGTGCTACAAACATAACATTAAAATCATACATAATTTTAGTTAAAGTGTCAATAGAAATCGAAAGCTTTTTGGGATATCTCGTCCGTAGTGCCGAATTGCTTCAAAACATAATGATGATTCGGAGCGGGCTGAATCGTAAAAAACACTTTTAAATGAAGCAATTCTTCCAATACTTCCAGGTGAGACTGAATAAGTTCTTTGACTTCTGCTGTCGTTTCTATTAAGACTGCCTCAAATTCAGAATAGCGATACTCGAGAAGCTCACGCTCAAGACGAAAGGCAATTGTCTCCGCACTTAATATACGGCCTGTCCCATCACAAACTGGGCATTTTACCTGTAGAGCTTCTGACAGGGCAACCCTGGTTTTCTTTCTTGTCAGCTGCAGAATCCCAAGCGGCGTAAATCCAATTAGTTTCGTTCTTTTTTCATCTTTGGCAAGTTCTTTTTCGAAAAGATCCAGAATCGCTTGCTTGTCTTTTTCGCGTTTCATATCGATAAAATCAATCAGAACGATGCCGCCGATGTCCCGCAGGCGCAGCTGTCTAACGATTTCTTTGGCCGCAAGCTGATTAGTTTTGAGAACGGTATCCTGGTAATCGGCCTTGCCGGAGAATTTCCCTGTATTCACATCGATAATAGTCAGTGCTTCCGTTTCATCGAAAATAAGGTAGGCACCTTGATCGAGCCAAACCACCCGCTTGAGGGCTTTCTCGATTTCATGCTCGATTTTGTTAGCGGAAAAAATATTTTCTTGACTGTTGTAGTAAGTGAATGTAACTTGAGCATTTTTTTGTTCCAGCATTTTTTTGACGGTGAGGTCATCTATAATAACTTCACCTGTTGTCATTTTTGAGACTTGCTCCTTAAGCATTTCCAAGAAGGTATCTTTTTGAAAAATAATCCCTGGCTTTTTAATGACGGCGGCTTTTTGAAGCAGTTCTTGATATTGGCCACGAAGGAAATTCAGCTCTTCGACAATCTCCTCTTCTATGCAGTTCAGGCTGGATGTACGAAAAATAATTCCTTCTTCTTCTGATTTCAAGCGGCTGCCTAAACTTCTTAGTGCTGCATTTTGCCGTTCATCAGCAATTTTTTTAGAGACCGCAATATAACGGCCCTTCGGCATGTAGATAAGATTGTTGCCCTGTAGTTCAATAATCCCCGTTACTTTCGGGCCTTTTGTTCCGGTTGCATCCTTGTCCACCTGAACGAGGAGTTTTTCACCCTGGTGAACAAACGAAGAGATGTTCTTCTGCTTTTCTGCTGAGAGTATGTATGAGGGCAGAGTGTCACGATGCAAATAGGCATTTTTTTCTTCGCCAATATCGATGAAGGCTGCATTCATCCCAGGCAAAACCTTTGTCACTGTCCCAAAATAAATATTACCGACCAGTGATTGATGCTCTGGTCGGTCGATTATAATTTTTTCAACTTGTTTGTCACGCAAAAATGCATAGCGCTTTTCACGCCCAAAGTAATTAATAATTAACGTTTCCAACCGTGTTTCCTCGCTTTATATAAAATAGCTCATTGATATCCCTTGGGAATTTTGAAGGACAAAAAAGACTGGATGTTCACCAGAAATGTCTTTCATAGTTCTTATGAAGGACTTTTCTTACAGATTTTTCACCGAAAATGTCTTTCATCGACCTTATGAAGGACGTTTCTTACAGATTTTTCACCGAAACTGTCTTTCATCGACCTTATGAAGGACATTTCTTACAGATTTTTCACC